>NZ_JALJRC010000046.1:0-29905 GCF_024519925.1 Cytobacillus sp. Bac17
CTAAGCTGTAGGTCGTGAGTTCGAATCTCGCCTGGGACGCTACAAAAGAAAAGCGTGAAACCCATGTATATCAATGGTTTCGCGCTTTTTATTTTATTCAATTTGTTTATTCAAATATCTTAGAATTCTAAGTTTGGGGTCGGTTTGGGGTCGGAAAAGATTTTTTAGTGTTTTCATACCGCTTTTCGACTTGTTGTTCATCAACTACTTGTGCTCTTTTGATTTCTTATTCAACTCAAGCACCCTATAGTTTAAGTGCAATGCTTCACAAAGTTTACTTATGGTGACTTTACATACATCTCTGCTGTCCTTCAAGAAATCATGGATTTTCAACAATACTTATAACCATAATGATTATCGGTAATTAAGAAATCATTGATCCAACAAAAAGACGATGGATGATTACCGTCTTAAATGATTGTTTTATTTTTCTGTTAATTTATTTTTGAAATAAAGGTAATCAACCTTATGTTTTGTGGCCATAAGTTGTGATGCAAGTATTGCGGTATATATAGTTGTTAATAGTATGCCAAAAACTGCTATCCCCATTATTGAGTCCTTGTTATTCAAAATAACCACCTCCATTTCTAAAAGAATATATAGGAATTCATCTTGGATTTATTTAATTTAAGGTTTTAGAATGACTTTTATACAATTATCGGTCCTTGTGTCAAAGACTTCGTATCCATGCTTTGCCTGGTCTAATGGAAGAACATGTGTAATTACATCACCAATATCAACCTTTCCTTCAGATATAAGATTGTAAAGAAAAGGCATATATGGAATAACTGGGGCCTGCCCTGTTTTAATGTCAACATTTCTTTGGAAAATGTCTCCTAAAGGGAATCCATTATAACGTCCCCCATAAACACCGGTAATTTGAATGGTCCCAGCTTTGCGTACAGCCTGTGACGCAATGACAAGCCCTCCCATTGCACCGCCATGAAGCTTCATTCCGGATGCAAGATATTCAAGAGGCGTCATTTTGCCGCTCATACCTGAACAATCAATAACTATATCTGCTCCACCTTGTGTTATCTCTCTTAAATATTCGCCAACGTTTTCATGTTCTTCAAAATTTACAGTCTCCACTTTATTGGTCCGTTTCGCATGCTCAAGCCGGTAATTGAGGTAATCGACCGCAATAACACGCTCAGCGCCTTTAAACCAGGCAAATTTTTGAGCAAGGAGACCTACTGGACCACATCCTAAAACGATGACAGTATCACCAGCTTTGACACCAGAGTGATCTACACTCCAATAAGCTGTTGAGGCTGCATCTGCAAGTAACACTAACTTTTCATCTTCTACTTCGCAGTTCTCCGGTAATTTGAATGGAGTAAAGTTTCCATATGGAACACGCATATATTCAGCTTGCCCGCCAGCAAATCCACCGGTTGTTTCTGAATATCCAAAGAAACCGCCCATTTCACCATGAGGGTTTGAATTATCACATTGGCTGGTTAAGTCATGGTTACAGTACCAGCAATGCCCGCAGCTTACATTAAAGGGAATAATTACCCGATCCCCTTTTTTCAATTTTGTTACTTCCGGCCCTACTTCTTCGACTACCCCCATCGGTTCGTGGCCTATTACGTAATCAGTTGGCATATTGGGAATCATTTGATGAATCAAGTGCAAATCGGATCCGCATATAGCAGAAGATGTTACTTTTACAATGATATCATCGCCATTTTTAATTTTTGGGTCTTTTACTTCTTTAACTTGGACATTTTTACTCCCCTGATACGTGACAGCTTTCATTTTTCTCTAACCTCCCTTATTTATTAGGCGTTGCGAACATTCCAAGTCTATCCGTATCATTCGGGAATAAGTTCATCCCGGCAATCATTAAAGCATTGTCGGCAGATTTAAGATCCAACTCAACTTGCTTGCCAACATCTTTCGGATATAACCAGCCCTTGCTTATCATCAATTCAGATATCTCGGTGTGTAAATCAATAGATAGTTCCATTTGCCTGTATAATGCCTCTCTTAACTCCGGGCTCGATGTTTCAGTTAACGCAATGGCATATGTATGAATGCCCGTTTTAACTGAAAGAAGAAACTCCAAGGCAATTCCCGAATCTGCCATTTCTGGCATATGTTCAGCCCCTTGGGGATCCAAATAATCCATTTCCATTTTTTTCACCTCATTCTCTATAATTGGTTCTTGCCCCTTTATAAAATTCTTTAAGTTCATTTATCGCTGCAATTGACTGTTGAACATTTTTTTCCATCAGTGCTTTTAAATCATTATCGAAACAAAGGCCCTGCATTAGCTTTGATTTCAATAAGCTAACAGTGTTCAGGTTTAATACCTCATGTGTTTCCATTGTTTCATGGTAAGCCAAGCTTTTCTTCTCCATGACTTCACCTCCTGAAATTAAAATCCCTTTAATATGTGAATATTATTCAATGGAATATTACTGGTTATGGAATATTTTTGGTGGAATGTGAATCTCCTGTCTGAAGCAAGATAAGAGAAGTTTTTAAAGATTGGAGAGATACTCTTGACAAAATATTTAGGACTTCATGAAACTCTGGAGACACTTGAGTTAATTGCATTTAAAACAGTATGTTTAACAAAAGCTGTAACTATGAGCAAATTGCTTCCTGATGGAGATCTTAAAACGATTCTTTCTGGTGATTTAGAATCAGGGAGTCAAGGCCTGAAGCAACTTCAGACCTTTATTACAAACAGGGAGGAGACTCACAATGACTAATCTCCTGCAAAATATGGCTGGAATGGGAGGATTAACAGAACGGGCAATCGCCTCAGATTTTCTGATTTCATCTAAATCTGCCGTCAGAAATCTCGCATTTGCTATTACGGAAACAGCTACACCTGAACTGAAATCAGCTCTTCGCGATCAATTAAGAAATGCAGTGGATACACATGCCAAGATAACAGATTTTATGACTGCTAATGGATATTATCACCCTAATCATTTAGGTGACCAACTAAATGTGAGACTGCAGGATGCACATACCGCTTTAAACCTTAAAGATCAATAGGGGCAGTATATATGTTTTATGTAAAAAAATCAGCTGCTATTAAACAGCTGATTTTTTCCTTCAATATATTACACAGGTAGATCATCTTCAACCTGCCCGTCAGTTGAAGAAGAAAAGTGGCCTGTCACTGTTACCTTTCACACCGTAATCATTACGTAAAATTCAAATTAACTTAGCCTAATTCCACAAACCTGCCCCTTTTGTTGAACAAAAAAAGCCGCCTGGGATGGCAGCTGATCATGAACATAAGCACCGGTAAATTCTTTAAGGATCATAGATAACTGTTGATACTTTTGACCGTTTCACTCTTGAATAAACAACTAATTCTCATTCATTCTTATCGAGAATACGTATATAACGTATTTTTGAAGTCCGGATAATATGATTTTTATTTTCACTCTTTATAATAAAATACTTATATCGTTCAACTTTTTTGAACAACTCTTTTAAAACATCCTCTTTTCTAAAACTAGTCTCTTTTTTTATTTTCTCAAACTTTATATCAGCGTCAAGTGTATAACTCACGTTAAATTCTTTCAAATTAAACTTCCCCTTAATCCTTTTTATTAAATTGTCTATGTCCTATTCTTTAACAATTTTAATACAGATGAAATTAAGAGCAATATTGATATAACTAACGATAACACTCCTGTTGCTTTATTAAGATATCCACCTGTTGTATCAATGAAAATTTTATTTATACCTAACCAAAATCCTGCAATTATTAGTAATACTCCAAATGTATCAAGTTTAATTTTAGTCACCTCTATTGACTTTAATACAATGATAATATTCGAAAATAGTTATCTTTTTTCGAGGGTTTTAATATTGAATTAATATAGAGGTAAAAAAAGAAATTTCTTCGTCGCTAAAGTGCCCCTTTTGTTGAATAATACCTCCATGGTTTACATCTATTGAATACAGAACATTTGTTTGTATATAATTAAATTAAAAAGGAAGTCACTAAATGAGGGTAGTAATTGAAACAATGCTCAATATTGAAGGCATTAGAGGATTAAGCCGAGGAGAGTTTTTTGTTCGAGACCGAGATTTTAAGGATGATCCAAACTTTGCAGCTGCAGTAGTCGCATATAAATGGATCCAGCAACAATGGAGGGAATCTGGCTGCAGGGATATGATTATTGAGATGGTTATCTGGAACGAGGAGAATGATATTACTGAGGATGTAAGAAGGATTGAGCCGGTTGTGATGGATGATTTACCTTTTTAAGCAAACAAAAAAGTCAATAATTAAATTGACTTCTTCAATCCACAATTACTGCACTCTCTTAGGAATTCACCATTTCCAACTTTTGACTTAAAATGAGAATTACCGCAGTTGTCGCAACGTCCAGCTTGTTTATCAGGAAATTCATTATAAATGTAGATTTTACCCAGATCAATATTGTCGTAATCGTATTCCATGTAGTCACCTCAGAAGTTTAAAATATCAAATGGGACAAGGAAAGAATAGCCTTCATAATGTTAGTAATCGACTCAGCCACGGATAGAACTCATCTAAGCTTGCGGATTTTAACGATATTTTAATTGAAAATCTAACATCAAAATAACTTTAAAAGCCCCTCGCAATCTTATGAAGGACTTTTATTCCTAAAAGCAGGATAAAATATAAAGAATAATGTAGTAAAAGCCTCTAACTATAAATTTATAGTTCCAACATAATTTTCATCTGTAATGTTATCTTCTTTTTCTAAATAGGGAAGGTTATACCCCTCATTTGATACATAAACCCTAATTTTTTTTGTAAGACAATCGAATGTAATATCTCCTGCCAAATTTTGAGTGATTGTATTGTAATCCGTATAGTAATGAATATGTTCAGATGGTGCCTCACCAATTACTATCATTTTAGGATTTAATAATTCAAGAATTTCTTTTGGTACTTGTCCACTTTTTCTTCCATGATGAGGTGCAAATAAGATATCAACCTGAGACCAGTTGACTTCATCTTTAATTTTTTCCATAAAATCAGTTTCCAAGTCACCCATCCATAGTGCATCTACACCATCCTGAAGACTATATTTGATTATTGCTGAAATATTATTTGGGCTTTCACCATTTTTGGCTTTTGCTAGTTGATTTTTGAACTCTTCATTATTCGGATCAGGCCAAAGTATGTTAATACCGGAACTACCTCTTTCTGAATCTGACATATTCATCCATTTCCTTGATACACCCTTTTCAATATGAAAGGCCTTATCAGAATCCCTTAGTTCACAATACTTTTCAAAATCAGTAGTTACTTCAGCTTTTGTAGCTTCATTCTTCACACAATAAAAGTTACTTATTCCTAGCTTTTGATCTAGATATTCCAGTCCAAAAAAGTGGTCTTCATCAGGATGAGTAGAAATAAAACGAATAATACCTTTATTTTTCGATAATTTCTTTATTTCATCTACAATCCTATCTCTGTCGTCTTCATAAAGATAACAGTCAATAATTGTAAAATTATCGCTGTAATGATCAATATAAAAAGTATCCCCATTCCCAACTGCAAAAGATTTAATTATTGTCATTTAAAATTCTCCTTCTTGGCGGATTAATTACTCATCGCAAACTTCTAATAAAGTTCTAGCATAGGCTTTTGCTTTAGAATGAACTGTTTCTTTTGTTATTAATAACTGCAAGATAATAATTACTATTGAAATTAAAATTGATACCCATTCAATTGGTAACACTTTATTGAAATCAAACTGATATCTTTTATAAATCAACCCAATTGAGCCAAATAAAATTATAAAGTTAATTACCAAGCCCCATGGCTTAAGTGCCAAGAAATTTCTAGTAAAACCATAGCTGATATTTTCCCTAAATAGCAGAGAATATTTTTGGGTGTCTCTAGTTTTTGTTAAAAGCCATTTAATAGCAGAATCATACACTTTATCTGTATTTTCTTTATCGTTCGTTTCCTCTTCTAGTGTTGGACAACGAAAATTCGCAATGCTCTTCTCTAAAAAGGTATGATATCTCTGTTTAGTTAATGGATCTATTGTTGAATCCGAGTGTCTAAGGAACCTAGTGCTGGGCATTCCATCCCATTCTATTATTAAAGTATCTTGCTTTTTTTTTCCTAACTCCCTAGATACTTTGCTAATAAGATATGAAACAGCCACAAAAAAGATTGATCCTATAACTGTGGTTAAAATGTCTCTTAATTCTTCAAAAAAACAATACAGTGATACAAAAGTAGGCAGAAGAGTTATTAAAGCTGGATACAATCTTGCATTTCTTTCATACGGGTTAAAAAAGTCCCTCAAAACATCCAATTATTACCATCCCCTCGTAAAATTTTAACAGTATTACAATATTATTCTAAATAATATGATAGTTCAATAGTTTGCAAAAAAAAAGACCCTTCTCCATCGAGAGGGTCTTTACTCAATACTTATTATTTTACTCTCAGTACTTGTCCAACATAAATAGTGTAATTGTCATCAAGGTTGTTCCAATCTTTGATTTGCTGCACGGTGCTTCCATAAGTCCTGCTTAGTGAATAAACAGTATCCCCAGACACAACAGTATGATAAACTGCTGAATTTTTCTTTGGAAGATTAAAGCTTTTCACAATTCCATTGACATGACCACGAACAAGATTCTCAATAAAGGTGCTTGATTTTAACTTCGCTGCATCATTGGCATTATCGATAAATCCGTTTTCTGTTAAAAGTGCTGGCATGCTAGTTTCCCTTAGAACATGGAAATTTGTTTGTTTTTTTTCGCGATCATAAAAATCAACCAGCTTAATTACTTCAGAATGAATATTGTTTTGATAGGTGGTAGTTGGAGCCCCGACTCCTGGATAAACATAATCTTCATATCCTGTACCTCCCCCTGCATTAATATGAACTGACAAGAAGAAATCAGCTCCCCATGCATTGGCTGCATTCGTGCGCTCTGATAAAGATACGGTTTGGTCACCAGTTCGGCTCATTCTGATTGAAACATTATCATATTCAAGGGTTAAAATATCTTTTATACATGTGGCGATTTTAAGTGTTAAATTCTTTTCCTGAAGACCATTTCCTACCGCACCTGGATCTGTGCCGCCGTGACCTGGATCAATAAAAATTTTTACCATATTTAATCACCTCTATAATTTTATTCTCAAATCTATTAACTGCTTGTACTGCTGCCCTTCCTTCTTACATAGCAATCACTCCTTTCAATAAATAAAAAAAGCCACCCCGAAGGGTAACTTATTTTGGCCATTGATAGCTTTTAGCTTGTTGGCTATCCTCTATTCCCTTTGTTGTAGGATCATTTAAGGCATTCCACACACTCACCATTATTAGCAGCAAAACATACGGATTAGAAAATGCTCCTACTAGCAAATTAAAAACAGAACCCCAAGTAGTGAGGTCCTGGGCTGTTAACCCATAGTATCCTAAGATTGGTGCAAAAAAGGCTAGAAATAATTGTGCAAGAAACACAGGATTTTTAAAGCGAACCTTCCAATTTATCAATCTAATGTCCTCCTCTTAAAATGTTATAAAAAATAGCAATTGCTCCCCCGATAATACCGGTGCAAATCGCTGTAATAATGGCTCCTGTAATTGTTCTTTTGATCCAGGTTGTATTTTCATCAATTTTACTGAGCTTTTCATTTATGGAAGTAATCTGCTGATCATGCCGATCCGTTACTCTTTCCAACTTGTTAACTCGTAACTCAATATCTTTAATATCACCTTTCAGTTCAGCAATTTCTTGATTATATACGTTCACTGATACTGTCTCTTGAGTCACCTAAACTCCCTCCTTTGAAGACAAAAAAATAAACCCTTAATTTTTTGGGGGGTCTGGAGAATGTAGTTCCTTGGATTCAACTAGTTTACTTTCAAGTTCCTGGATTTTCTGCTGCAATTCTTTGTTTTGAGAAACCACATTATCAAATTGGGCCTGCAAGATAATATTTTCGTATTTTAGTTTTCCAAGTTCACTTTGCAGATAAGGGTCTATAGAAATTGTTTGTTTTTGTTCGCTCATTGAATACCATTCCTTTCTAGCTTCATATTTAATTCTTCAATCTCAGCAAATGCATTTGACAGTTTTTCGTTCAGTTCCTGAACTGCTTTCCAAAGCATAGAGGACATTTGATATAAATTGATTCCGTCAGGCATATCAGGTGTGTCACCTTTTATAACAATATCTTCAGGTGCTTCATCTGCAATCATACCCATAAAAAGTTTAGAATCTTCATGACCTATCATGTTGTAAGCGTAAATAGGAGTAGCAAGTACTTTTTCCAATGCTGATTCTAAATAGGGAACGATGTTTCTTTTTAATCGTCTATCAGAAGCGTCAGAAATAATGGCCTGCATAGTTCCATATGCGCTATCAGAGTTATTCCTTACCTGAATAGTACTTGAAGATGAAAGCCATTTTAAAACAGCCCCGCCCGCCATTCGCATTCCGTCATGACTGCCAAGACCCATAAACTCAGCAACCCCGCCATCGTTTGTGTTTATAAATACCCTTCCAATTTCGTTGGAAATGTTTAGATTGTTGTTATTTAGGCTTCCGAAACCAAACCAACCGCTTCTTGATGTTGAAGTTGTTTTAAAAAATTCGACATAAACATGATTTTGATCATCGCCATACAATTGAAGCGCATCGGATCCACCACGTATATACATTTTTCCATCAAAATCATAGGTTCCTGATGAAGCAAGGCTTTTGAAATTAATTCCCCTTGGAGTTGCTAATTGCGTTCGCTTTGTCGTTGCAGGTTCTTCCCTTACGTCAAGCAATAGCCCAGTATGTTCTGGATCTGAAGAATTCGCTTTATGTGTTCCGATTCCAAGCCTGTCAGCATGAATATACAAAGGCCATCCCGTTATATCTCCATCCATAGAATTTTTAAGACCAACAAGATCAGCAGCTATAAGCCCAGATTCCACAATCATGTTCCCGGTTTCATACTTGTATTCATAAGGCAATAGGCTGCCCGGTACACCATAAGCAATTTGATCTTCTCTCAAAGTTTCCCTTAACCCTGTGCCCACTTCGAGATTAAGCCTGCCAGATCTTAGAATAGTAGTTTTAACCTTCGTATAATCTCCTGGTGTTACATATTTGTATTGGTGAATCGCCCCGTTATAAATGTTTGTTCTTTCAGTTTGGTTGTCAGGATCATCCATAGTGTTAAAAACAGCGCTTGGGCCATACATGTATATTGATCCACCATAGATAGTTCCGGCATTTATGGTAGGTGAATTAATGGAAACTCCCGCTTCAAGCGTTCCGGCAAATTTAACATTTCCGTTTGAATCTACAATGAATTGATCATTAATGTTCAGGCCTTCCCAGGCTTTAAGGTTCTTTGCTTCAATGTCACCTTGTACAATGAGATTGCCCCGGATCCTTATTCTTACGTCTGTATCTCTTACATAAAGTTTTGTCGCTGATGTATTGCTGTAAAAATAGCACCCCCAATAAGTAGGTTTTTTCCCTGAATAAGCATTTTGAGGAATAACCCTTGAGAACCGCACCCTTGTAACTGTATTGGCAGGAACAGCCACAATGCTATGCAGGAAGAAGGTGTCTATATATGAAGTTCCATCTTCAAAGTAAACCATTATTCCCATAGTCAAGGAAGGCGCTGTGCCTGAGTTTTGTGCATATAGCAAGAAATCAAAGGCAATTTCATCCCCATCTTCAGGAACTGGCCTGTTATAATGGGCTGCATCCGCTTCTTCCATAAGATAAACCCAATCATTTAAAACGCTCCATTGGAACCACGTTTCACCGTTAAGAGTTACCGGCTTCATATAACCATAAATCCCTTCCTCAACAGTCGAAATGTTGGCCCCAAGCTGCGCCCTAACGTCAATTCTTGCTGCGTTTAAAATGCCTGTATCGATAACGTCAGCATTCACGCTGCCGATTTTGGCTCTTCCTATTGAAGCATCAGCCATTTTCGCACCGTCAATATTAGCATTCAATGCGATAAGTTCATTTGTTATCACTTGGGGAGTTATATCATCAGCAACTATTCTTGCTGTGGTGGCAGTTTTTTGATCAGAAAACGGCCCGGCAGTTCCCGCCCTGTTCATCCCTCTAACCCTGATGTAATATTGCTGATTTGGCTCGCCTTCATAAACAAATACGCTTGTCATCGTCCTGGCTACAAGGTTAGAGATATCAGGAGTGAAATTTGGAACAGTAGAAACGTAAACTTCATACTCTTTCACATAGCTACTTAAATCTGCATCCCATTCAATAATGACTTTTGAAAAGGCTCCAGAAGCAGTTACATTTGGTTTTTGGGGTGTAATATCAGCAAAATCGGTATCATCAATAGGGCCGATTTCCACAGATTCATCCCAAACCCCGGTTCTTCCATCTACTTTGCTTTCTATGTTTTTCAATCTTGAAGCAAGATCAGTGAACAAAGGAAGAAAATTTCCAAGGATGATTTCTGTGTTTTCAGGATTTACTAAATCCCGTTTGATTTCGATTACTCTGGATTCAACCCTTAATTTGGGAGTGAATTCTTTATCAATAACAAAAACAGTATCTCCAAGCCTAACTTTTTCATGAGAAAGCCCGGCAACTTGTTCCAAATCCAGAACGTTCATTTCATAAGTGATTCTTGGTGTATTTGTGCCTTGAAGGGCATTCCATGTTTTATCTAATAAAGCTTCTGAATCCGTTTCTTCTCCATCTTCAAAGATTCCGATCCTGTGTATTTTCTTCCCTGTGTCTGGATCAATGCGCCCAAATCGTTCAAGGGCTACCGGATCCCCAACCCACTTTTGGCCTAAAGGCTTATCAACAGGATCAAGGCCTGAACCATTCCAAACTACATCCGCAAAGTCAATGCGCCTTGTATATCCTCCTGCTTCTGTTTCCTCACCTTTTCCCCGCCCATAAAGTGCCGTTTTCAGGTTAGAAGTATCAACAGTTCTTTTAATGGAAACCAGATCTTTTGTGAATTCAAACCGCTTCCCAGTATCAGCTCCCCGCCTTGCAAGGAGATCCACAAAACGCCCTGTAATGGCTGAACCGTCAAAGTTTATGCGTTTCTTTAGTTCCCCGCCCCATGTACTGATTATCTTCTGAATTGAAGAAATGGCAGATTCATAGTAAAAATTTGTTGTTCTTAGGCCAAGATCCGCAACGGTTCCTTTTTTGAACCGGCTATTTGAAAGTGCATCATCCATGGCACTGTCTGCTGTACCATTAACAGTTCGCAAATCTTCTATTATGTCGTCATTCATTTCAAAGAAAGCATGTTCCGCATTAGCCCTTGTGACGATTTCAGTTCCATTATGTTCTTCCTCGATTTTGTAAATCTGGAATAACTGAAAATCTCCATCTTCGTCTTTGAATGCTACAAGATTGTTTTCTTTAACATGTGCAGCCGCTTCATGATCTGCGGGAACTGAAAACTCAAATGTATGATCTTTATTTAATTGTTCTGTGTGAACGGCATCAAAAAAAGGGCATTTCCCGCTGTTGTCGTTTTGCAAAACAGCAAGAAGCCCTTCTGATTGACCTTCCAGTATAAAAAGTTTGTTCATTTATAGCCACCTTCTTACATAAACAAGGCTTACTGTACTAACCCCAGCAGGCGTAACAGTTAAAGTTGTATCTCCCGGATCCAAAGAGAAAAAATCTGAATTAATATCAAGTGCAGTAATTAAGTTTGTTGTGCCGTTATAAGTAATTGTGCCAACTTGACAATCAATCACAACTTCATCGCCAGCCACAAAATTACGCACAATCCGTAGAAATTCATTAGAATTCTTTTCAATCTTTAATTCAGTAGCTGTAGCCGAAAAATCGACTGTGATAATAGGAAATGCTTCTGCCGTTCCTGTATTATTTATTGTTGCAAAGTCGTTTGAATTCGTTGCAGAACTTTCTGTTATGGAATAAGCAAATGGATCCGGGCAAAGGAATTCAATTTCTGCCACCTGCTTTGCAAAGATCCCTTCAAAATCTGTATTTTCGGTTACAACCGCATAATATTTCTTATCAGTTTCATCATCGAAAATCAGTTCTTGTGGTCCATTGTTGGGATTCAGCCATACGGCTAAATCCCTTATCTTATTTCTGTAATCAAATAGAGAAGTACCGAAAAGGTTTATTTCTACCGTTATTCTGCGCTCCATAAACCGATAACCAAAGTAATGAACCCCATTTTTAGAAGGCGCTTGAGCCGTTCGGCTTTCGATCTCCGGGAGTGTGTCACGACCTTGTATATTTGTAATCCTTATTCCTTTTGATGTTGAATGAGTTCCGTTGAAGGAAAATCCCCAACTCATGGATTAACACCCCCTACACGCAAAGACCTGTTTTCTAAGCTTGCAAGTTTCTGAGAAATGCTTCTTGCATCACTTTCATTCCGTACATTTGGCATAATAAGCTGAATGGTTTTCTGAACAACACCTGCAGCAGCACCTGAAGCAGTTTGTGCAAATTGAACTTTCTGTTTTGAAATATCTAATCTAGCATCCTGCAAAGGTTTCCTTGTGCCGATTGCAACAGTTTCCCCTACTTGGGTTGCTGCCTTCATCAGTTGTTTGGCCCTAGCTAAAAGCCCATCCTCTAAACCTTCCGTAAAGAATGAGCCTAATTCAATAGCTACCCTTGAAGGGCTATGAATATCTAAAGCACTCTGGATCTTGCTTGCAATGCTTTTCGCAATGCTTCTGGCTGTGTCCATCAGACTTCCAAACATGCCCCACAATCCACGAATAAGACCGCTTATGATGTTTCGCCCTATCCATTCCAGATCAACACCTTCAAGCCAACCTTGGGCCTGATTCCATATGTCCATGATCTTCTGTTTGACTTCATAAAGTTTTTCTTGAACCCCTTGCCTTAAAGCGACAAATTTATCAACAGCAGTTCTGCGTATGGCTTCAGCTGTGTTTTGGACAATTCCCATAGCATCATTCCAAGTATTTTGTATTTTGGTTTTTATGGAATTGTAAATTTCATTGGTTTTGTCTTTCAGCGCTTGCCATTTTCCAGAAACATAGCTTCTTATATTCTCAGCTGCATTGTTTGCAACGTTTTTCATGCCCTGCCAAGTATTGGAGAAAAATGTTTTTATACCATTCCATATATTTTCTGTAACTGTTTTGGAAGCTTTCCAAGTTTTATCTATGAAATCAGATATGAACTTTAGGGATTGCTCAAATAAAATCTTGGTTAAACTCCACATGTTAGAAAGGAAGTTTTTTACCTGGCCCCATTTTTCAGTCGTCCATTTACTTATAGAATCCCAATTTTCATAGATTAAGAGTGCTAAAGCTACAACGATTCCCGAAATGATACCAACCGGGCCTGTGAGTGCAATCATTGCAGCTCTGATTAATGGGAATATCGCCTTTACTTTAGATAACCATTGCCAGGCTGTTGTTAGTGGGCCGATCATTGCCCCTAATACGGTTAAAAACGGCCCTATTGCAGCCGCTATTAGTCCGATTCCAACAGTTATTGCCTGCATAACAGGATCCATTTTTGCAAAGGCTTCAGAAACAAATTGGATTGCTTGAGAGACATACGGGAGAACTGCCATGGCAAAGTCTAAAAGAACTTTACCTAAAGGCTCCAGGGCAATCAAAGCTTCCCTTGTGAATTGCTTCCACTTGGTTCCAAAGGATTCTTCTGTTACCCGGTTCATTTCATCCATGGAACCTTTGACTCCTTTGACCCCTCCATCAATATTTCCAAGAGCGTACATGGCATCAGCTTCAAGATCTTCCCACTTGGTCCCGTATAGACCAACACCGATTTCATTCGCTTTAACCTGATCATCCATTCCTTTTAATTCCGCTATGACTGCATTGTGAACGTCTTTAACCGTACCCTTACCAGCTAGGAAATCCTTCCATACCTTCTGTGTACTTTTGGACATTTGGCCCATAGCATCAGAGGTGCTTTTAGATCCGTCCTTAATACTGATTTGGAATTCTTTCATAGCATCATTAATGTAATCGAGGTTATATACCCCGGCTTTACTGCCTTGTTCTAACAGCTGAAAGTATTCAGATGCTGAAAAGCCCATTTCTCCAAACAAAGGTGCATATTCGCTGAGATTATCGAACATTTCATTAGAGAAGTTTAGGCCGTTCTGCGCTCCGTGGGCCATTAAATCAAAGGCTTCCTGTGAATCTATTCCGAAAGCTTTCATCAGGTTTCCCCCGGCCCTTGTAACCTCATTTACGTCAGCATCAAAAGTTTGGGCAAGGTCCATCGCTGATTTGGTCACTTTGGCAAGTTCTTCTTCATCAAGGCCCTTAATGTTCTGCCTGGTTTGAATAAGAGCGTTTGACACATCACCTAAACTTTCACCGAATCCATCTGTATAAATACTTTTGGCTGTTTGGGTAAGTTTTTCAGCTTCTCCTTTGGTAAGTCCCAGGCTATTTCTTAATTTCGTTTGGGCTTCCCCAACAGACATTGCGGAGGCCACCCCAGCAGCTCCCAGTGCAGTAAGAGGAACCGTTACGGCCTTGGTCATGTTTTCCCCAATGGATCCCATTCTGTCAGCTACATCTTGTACCCGGTTTTCAATCTGCTGAAGCCCTGATTCCACGTTATTTGTGTTTATTTCTGTATTGATGACAATACGCCCATCACTCGAAGCCATGTTTTCACCTACCTTTTTTGTAGGATTTCTTTAACGCGTTACTTATCGCTGTTAAAGTTGCATCAGCTTCTTCAAGGGAAGGTTTTTCATTTTTGAGCCTATAGACCCGCTTCAATTCAATAATCCTGTTCCGTTCTTCCTGGTTGTATTTAGTAGGTGCAGGGATTTTCTGCGCTCTAATTGCCACAACTTCTTTAAATTTCGTATCATCAGATAAGCTATCTAATAATGCCAAGAACTTCTGCCAATGCAGTTTGCCTTGCATTTCAAAAAGATCAATCTTGTAATCTTGGAGGAACGAAGCATAAATAAAGGCAGCATCTTGTTCAAAATCAAAATAGCTTTTACCACCGTTTTCAGGTTTCTTAGGAAATAGAATTTCGTCAAAAAGAAAGCCTATGAATTGGCTTATCTCGAAAATAGAGAGTTCCAATTCATAGGCATTTTTCACAAGCATTTCAAATAGAATTTCAAGCTTTTCTATTTCATCAAACGTTTCATCAGATAGGAGTTCAGAAACCCGTAGTACATTATCAAAGGCAAGATTAAGCTTAATTATTTGGCCTTGAAATTCTGTTTCATCTATAAATCTTTCCGTAAGCTTCATAAGCTTTATTTTCCCGTGTAATAGGCTTTTTCTCTCTTTTTAAAGGCCTGCATTCTCTTTCCGACTACTTCCATCAGCTGCATGATTATATCAGCCAGAACAAGCAATGATTTCCCGGTATCTGTATAGACCTTTTCAAAGGATCCTTCACCCAAAAGAAGTTCCACAACGCTAAACATAATTTCGTAATTCTCTTTTTCCGCTGCTTTTTGTTCCTTATCCGTCATTTTGGAATAATCCCTTTCGCTCATTTTCAGGGATTCTTTACGGAACTTTCTAAAGACCTTGTCATATTCCCTCAATTTCTCATCATTGAGATCCATCACATAAACTTTGTCTGCAATCTCGACTTCTTCATATGCTTTTTGAACATTAATTTTAATTGCCATAACATTTCCCCCTTTTTCTAATGTTTTTTATAATTATGGTGCAGCTGGGGTATAGGTTGGCTTTCCATTGAAATGAATTTCAAAACTAAAGGTGCTTTTCTCATTGGCCGCACCTGACGCACCTACAATATTTGCTACAGTACATGGACCTTCGTATGAATCCCCTTCTGGGTCTGTCCAACGGAATAAGGTTTTTCGTCCCTCTCCCAGTTCTGTTTGCAGTCCGGCAATAAAATCCTGTGCTTCATCCCCATATTTCCTATGACCCTCAAAAGCAATGACCAGCTGTGCTGCCGTCACATCAGATGAGCCGAATCCATCACCATCTAAATATGGAGTTTGGTCAATTTCTTCATTCCATTGTGGATCAAACGTGTTGATTCCTGCGGCTACACGCGCCCAAACTTGTGTCATTTCATCAGTTGTCTGGCTTGTTTCAATTTCAAACGTATGTGCTGAATTCAATGTGAAGCCTGCCATCAAAATGCCCTCCTTTAATTCTTGGTTATAATGGCGTTAAATAGCGCTGAATAGATAAAACTGCCCCGGCTGTCTTTTTCGACTAGCAAGGGCATTGTGTAAATCTCTGACTTGATGAATTGATAGGAACCATCAGCAGGAATAATTGCATTTGGCCCTAATTCATCTAGATAAACGGTTAATTCGTTTATGGTATCAATGGCTTGGACCTGGTTCTGCTGCTTCACTAATATTTGAAAGGCAATCACCCATTCCCTTGAACTGTCCAGATATCGCCCAATTGGTGAAGAAGGCGTTCTCCTGATTGTGATTGCATTGAGATCTTCCGGGAGAACATCAACGGTCAAGGAATCGAACAAGGTAAATTTTGATTCTATATGATTAGCCATGTCATCAATAAAATCTGAAGGCATAGGGGGAATCCACCCCTTTCTTACAAGTGCCGATCAATGGCTTGCTGTGTCATCCGCACCCAATCACTAAGGAACCTGGCTTTTGCAGCTTCAAACCAAAGGCCCTGTGCATTTGGGTTTGAATCTTTGGAAAAGTTATATTGTGGGTTGTAATAAAGCTTTCTGGCATATGGCTGATCCCAAATAATCTTCCCTTTTCCGATTTGTGAAGCCCGAGCCCCTGAACGTTCAAGTTCCCCGGTATCTTTGGGAATGAAATAGTTTGAACCCTTCAAAACTTCCTGATCCAGCTGTTTCTGCCCAACATCTACCGCTACTTCAACCCGTTGTTGGATATTCCCCAATTCCAGATTCACGCTGAAACTGATCATATTAACTCCACCTCATAATGATGAAGGGTGTCGGTATATAGAGGATTAACCCGCTGAACTTGCATTGTTACGCCCCCGAAAGTCACTTTTGATTTTTCCTTGAATTCGAATATGCCTGAAGAACTTGAATTCTTTTTGTCAAAGAACATTAGGGCTTTAACACTTTTGCTTTCTGTATCTCCTGACCGGCTAAAGCTTTTTTCAAAGTTGATCCTGATGTTTTTTAGGGTTACCGCAGGCAAATAAGTTTCACCATACCGCCCATTCTCTTCAAACTGTTCATAAGTAGCTTCATGGATTAATAGATTCCGAGGAATTGGCCTGATTCTTAACATCTCACCCCAACTCCCCTATACAGCAATCCCGTTAGCCTTAAATAGCTGTGGGCCATTTCAGAAACTACTTTCACACCGGATCCTTCGGTATAACTAAAGCCCCCTATACTAACTGAAGAAGGGGAACCGCCATGAACTGACAATTCCCCACCTTCCGAATACATATATTCAATTTGAGCTGCAACCGCCTTTTTAATATTGGTTCTAATTAGTTCTGGCTCATGTGAAAGGTCTACCCCGGCTAAGCGATAATTTGTTAACACATCTATTACATCTGAAGCCCTTTTTTCTAGCATTGTAAAGGTTTCATTATCCATCGGAGTACCTTTGTAAACATCATTATAAAAAGCCTGATCAATATAAGGCATGACTACTCATCCTTCTTACCTTCAGGCTTTTTAGCTTTCGTTACCCCTGAGTTCTTCTTTTTAGGCTCTTTAGATTCCTCTACGGTATAACCTTTATCCTTAAACCACTCGATCAACCATTTATTTTCGGTTTCAGCATCTCCATTAACAAATGAAAGGGAAGCGCTATTCCCGTTGTAATTAGGATTAGGGCTTTTAATTCTAGCCATAATAAAAGCTCCCTTCTTTATTGCACTTTAATGTTACGAAGAACACCGGCTTTTCGGGTAGCTTTAAGGGCAACAGCAGCCACCATTTCAACTTCACCTGTCTTAACTGCTCCTGGAGAGTTGAAATCAGGCAAGAAAGTACGGATCACCTTATTACCCGTAGGCGAAACACCATGGAATCCATCCATTCCAAGAGAAACAGCATAAAGATCTGTTAATCCTGTTTGCTCAGTACCAACCGTACGGTTTACGATCGGAACAACTGGAACCGTAGAAGTACCGTCATAGAAATATTCAAGATCAACTAGTGGAATTCCATCATATCCTGTTACTGTGCGTCCAAAGCCATCCTCTGTCTTAGTAGCGTAACCAGCCCGACGAGCCACCGATTTGATTTTGGTGATTAATTTGCTGTTCCCCATAAGCATAGTTGGCCGGCCATCTAGTTCAGCTAGAAAATTATCGATTTCATCCAATAAAACAAACTTCTTACTTTCTAATCCTGCTTCATCTGATAGATCAATAACAGAATCAGTGTTTAATTCTGTATTAGAACCAGTAAGTGCCTTATCTAACCCATCAAATGCTTTGGAATCCACAGCTGAATCACCATTAATAACAGTGTAATGAAACAGGTTGGCAGCTCCTTTAATTTTTTGCTGCATTTGGAAGTTCATTTCGTTGATTTGACCACTTGTATCTTGAATTACACGGTCAATTTTAAACGCTCCCCCAAAGATTTTAAGATTCACATATTGGTTCTCGCGGTCTGCTTCATTTGCTGTGTATTCGCTGTTAATCTCACGGAACCCAGCAGTTGAAGGAGTTTTCAAACGAGTGTAACCGTATGTTAAAGTTGATCCACCTGTCCCAGGTGAAACAGCATTATCGAATGTTAACTGATCTAAAAGGAAGGAAGCGCGCCGAAATTCATCGATAACCTGTTGGTCAATATGGTCTGCCATTCCAACCTTTGCTTGCTCTAAAGTAATTGGCATGAACAATCATCTCCTAATCTTAATTATTGGTTGTTGAAAACTTTGATTTAGTGCATCTAAAAGAGTGCTAGGCTCACCACCTGGAGTCGTTTGGTGTTGCCCCTGTGAAAATGTGGGTTTATTAGACTGCTGCCCTGTTTCAAATAAATAAGCATCGCTTTTCTGCAATGCTTTCAACTGATCTTCCAAGCCCAGGAGCTTATCTCCATCCAACTTGATAGATTCCTTATTTAGTAGAGCCTCAACCGCCTTAGGATTTTTAGCTTTGACGCTAGTTAAAGCAGATTTTAAAGCAAAGTCAAAAGCCTGCTGATCAAGCTTTTGCTGATATTCAGCTGCAGCTTTCTTATTTTCTTCTGTTAATTCATTAATCTTAGCCGTTAATTCCTCATGACCTTTTGCCTTTTCACCAAGTTCAGCTAGTTGAGCATCACGATCTTTCAACTGCTTTTTCAGTTCCTTGGTGTTTTCGTTCAATTCATTAAATTTTTCTTTAGGGATCCAATTGCCATCAGAAACAATAGCAATCTTTTTATCTCCCGCTTTTTCCATGACTTGCTTATAAAGTTCTTCTCCAAGCAATTCTTTTAAATCCATCTATTTTTCCCTTCTCCCTTTTTTATGTTTTTTAACGTGTCACACCTCACGCAAAAGGTTCCGTTTCTTTATGGCGTCTAACCTTTAAAAAGACGCACATTATTAATAAGCCTTTTCTCGCTCATATCGCCTTGTTCGGCCTGTATCATCGATAAAGGCTCTCATGTTAGCTTGTCGCTGCCGTACTTTCTTTTTAGCAACATCTATGGCTTCAATTTCACCAATGACTTCTGCAACTGCTAATTGTCTTTTAGCTTTCCTGATTACCCTTTCTAAATGCCTCTGTTTCTGGCTTTCCTCGTAGACCTTCCTGTTCTCTGCTGCTGGGTAAGGCTTATAGACACGTTTTGAAAAACCTTCAATATAGGGATAAAAAACATGCCGGCAATTAATCCCCCTTAGTCCATCGGGTTCACCATAACTAGTAGATGAAAGTGGAGGATATTTATTACTGCTCCCTGACCTTGAAAATATCTTCCCCTGGTACTTTGCACATTTAGGCCTTGCTCCCATATGGGAACTGACTTCAACTAAATCGGCGCCATATTCATCCATTCGAGCAAATTGCATTTCATTGGCAACACTGTTTGACATCGACCTTGTAACCATAGAAACATAGGCTTCCGCTGACATCTTGGCCCCATCTTTTCGAATAAGAGCAGGAACCCCGTGTTCTGCCCATCTTGCAGCAGTCTCTGCCAGCGCTTGTCTTGGTGTTTTTGTGCCTGCCAAGACCTTTCCGGTTGTTTCATTCAGGATATTTAAATATATTCGCTGAGACTGATCTAACATGGTTGTATTGATCAGGTTGAAAGTTTCCCTAGCTTGCCTTTGAAAAGACACTAAGACCGCTTCAAGAACCGGGCTTTCTTTAGGTAAGGGTGGTTGTAGCAAGATTCCTTGAGCAACAGCTTCAATTAGTTCCATTTCTGAATCAGTGACAGCCTCATATCCAGCTTCCTCAAGCATAGCTGTTACAGTTTCTATCGAAAGTTCCGCGTATTTTGATATGGTTATAATATTTTGCTGTGTTAATTTTCCTAATTGTCCAAGCTTCTCGGTTTGCCACCTTTCCAAATCTTCTTCCAGCAGGCTTTTTCCTTGTTCCAGGATCTTGGCAATGTTTAAAAGGATTTCTTCCTCAATGGATAGAAAGACTTCAACAACAGAAGTGGTTAATTGCTGTTGCCTGAGTGGTTCCATTAGGTCTCACCCTGGTCTTGTCTATAATTGTTAATTCCAAAGAAATCAATTGCTTCAGCCGTTGCTGTTACATTTTCTTCTGCAATTTCCTTCAGCAACTGCTCAGCTTCTTCTTCTGAAAAGCCATGAATCTTCATAATCGCCTTTTTCTTAGAAGTAAGCTGATTGGTAACCAACTGAACCTGCTTTGCAATCTCTGCGTTCTGGTCTTCTGCTATAGAGTCATCAAAAGCAACTGTAACTTCATATTCTCCTTCTGGCCGAGAAAATAACTGATATAGCTCAGCGACCTGAATGATACATTCCACTAGTTCCTGAATACCCGCTTCAATGAGGTTTTCATGACTTTGTTTGGTCCGGAAGGTCTTAGAGTTTTCCGAAACAACCTCTGTTGCTGTCTTGACTCCCTGGCCATCGAAAGTGAAAGCACCGGAAGAGAAGCCTATTTGCATCGCCAAGACATTAAGCAAGGAATTGATCGCTGAAATATGTTCCTCGACCCGAAGTGTTGCTGAAATGTCTGCTATTTTATTGGCATCCATATCGCCAAGAGCCATTGCCTGGTAAACTTCATCTTCGGCATCAAAAAATCGGTGCATTTGACCCGTTTGGGGATCAATTACGGTTTGAATAGCTGTATCCGGTACTAATATTCGTTTTTTCCCAAGCTTGAACTCCCGCTGATAAGAGTCAAAAGCGATATCCAAGGAATGTAGCGTATCAAGCGCATTGGCGAAAATAGATATTCCTAATGGGCTTGCAGTATCTAAGTTATTGGCTATGTTTGGCTTAAAGTAGACAAAACCCGGTCGCTTGTAATTGGATATCCTAATTTCCTCTTCCAGATTGGGGAAAAATTGCTTCAGTGGAACTTTTACTCCTAACTCCTCGCCTGTATTATTTTCGTAGACTTCATTTCGGATTAGGTATGTCTCCCCATCCCACAGGTGCCATTCCAGGTGAGTGTATTTCTTTCCTTTCTTAGAGAATACATTTATGAAAACAGCCTCTCGAATGGTGTTATGGTCCCAGCTAATCGGGATAAAACAATCAGCTGTTACATAGGAGAGCTTTAATTTCTCATCCTCTACATAAGGCTTGATTACCATGCCACCCATAGCAAACTGGTATTCTAAGTAATCCTGGAATTTCTTAACGAAGTTATTATTCTTAAAGACATCATGGATCTTCTCAGACAATGTCTTGTCAGAAATATTTATCTCGCAGCGCTCATTAAAGATTAATGTCGCTAGCTCCTGAGAAACCACCTTTGGCATGTTCAAGGAAGCCATACGGCGTTTTTTCGGCCCAGCAATCGTTGTATATCTGATATCATGCCATTCGCTAAAATACCCTTTATAGAGAGCTTTCCAATTCCCAATATCTTTGTAGAAATCCTCATTAATCTGGATGTCCTTGTGGTCAGCCAGCTTCTTAATGCCTTTAATCAATCCCATTCTGTACATCACCTGCCTTATGCGGGCCAGCATGTTTTTAAACATTGGTTGTCACCGCCTTAATATTTCAATCCAAGCTTCCTCAAATTATCCTGAACATAATATTGAAATGCATCGACAGTGTGATCATCAATCTTAATGACCTTAGGATCATCACTCTGCAAAGTATCCGCATCCCATTGGTACTTTTTATGTTCGGTAAGAAAAATCTCATTGGCTGCTGTTTTAAGCACAAAAAAACGCCCCTGCGCTAATAAGTCCTGGACGTTATCGATCATATCTATTTTCTTTTTCTTTGCTACAGGATGAAGCCTGATCCCATAGTCTTTAAAGAACTGATTCCGCAGAGCTCCCTCTGCAGAATCTATGGTTTGCTGATCAAAGTGCCGATTATAGGTTTGCTGGATTTTATCCATCCATTTTTTTAAATCCCTTGATAGCTCGCTCGGAGCCTTTTTAACGACTTTGTTTTCCGGGCTATAGTAAAAGGTATCAAGTAAAATAACATTCCGTTTTTTCGTAAACCCAAAGGCCAGGAAGGTTGTTGCTGAGACCTGGTGCCCTGTATCAATGGCAATATCGATAAGAATCAAATCGTCATCTTTCGGCAACTCATTAATTTCTTTAAAATGGGCCATGTTGTAAACCATATCTCCAAGACCAATGACCTCGCCCGCATACATCCACCGCCAGTAGTCCTCATCATTTTCCTTGTACTTCTCAATCTTCCGGATCATCTGCTCTGAGAGAAATCCTTTTTTATCATCAAGATAGGTTGAATGATGAATGAAATAATCATCATCCCCTGCTTTTGTATCTAACCACTCATTAATCCAGCTGTATGGATTTCTGGGAGGGTTATAGGAGAAATATACCTTAACCTCTTTCCCTTCAATCTCCTGCCGGATAAAGGTATCCTCTACAATATCGATATCTTCCACACCAGCAAATTCAGCTGCTTCCTCAAACCATAGGGCCATGACATACCCTTTTGCTATTTTGGCTGACTTAATTTTCATGGGATCATCAACGCCATAAAAATAAAAGGCTGTATTCGTGGCCTTATGACGAATTATGAGGGGAGACTTTCCGAAATAAAACTCATCCTCAACGCCCAGCATGTATATGGCCCATTTAATCTGCTCGTAAATTGAGGTAGAAAGATATTTTCCAACTTTCCTTAAACAAACGACATTGCCCAGGTCATCTTCCAAAAAATCGACCACAAGCTTAAGACTAATCACTGAGGATTTCATTGAGGAACGGCCGCCTTTAGCGACTATATGAGACTGTTCAGCAAGCCAGAGAGAATAGAAATTGACGTTCATTAAATCCATGACATTAATTGTTTTGACTGTCATTTTCTAACGCCTTCCTCATTGCCTCTTTGTCATTAACGATAACGATCTTACTGGCATCTCCGCCTTCTTGTTTTATTTCAGCTTTAGTTTTCTCGATACTAGCCCGCATAAGTTCAAGTTTTAGCCTGCGCTCATCCTGAATGTGTGCCATCTCATCAAATTGCTTAATAAGGGAACGCAGTTCACCCATTGCCCTAGACTGAGCATTTAAAAAGTTAGCATGCTTATCCCAAGCAAATTGATACTCCCATTCTCTTTCCTCAGATGAATCCGAGTCTTTTTTCTTTTTTAAAACCTTCGTGATATCGTCTTTATTTTCAACAAACATAATTCTCTGCGCACGGATAATGGCAGCATATTGAATTTGTATTTGATCCCAGATTAAATCGGCTGGGGAATGATCCTGCATATGGTTCATAATTTCTAATGATTCTTCTGGTAGAAACTTAGAGAAAAAACCATGGGTGACAGCATTAGAATTCCCTTTTGGAGCAGCCCCTCCTCTATTGCCTTTTGCATTAATATTCCCTTTAGGAGCACCCCTCTTTTTTGTGTGCACACTTTTTTCTTTGGGTGCACCCCTATCACGATTCCAACCGTACCTCTTCTTCCAAGATTTCACGGTATTAAGTGACACCTGATATTTCTCAGCAATGTCCTTGTATTTCATGCCTTTGACGTAATCTTTCTCTGCTTGAACATATTTTTCAGCCATGCTACATCACCCGCCACCTCCTGGTATTTGTGTTTGTTTTGGAGCAAGAAAAAACACCCTGAAGGATGTAGAATAACTCCAGTGAAAATGTTTAAAAGCATTTTTGATAGTATGTGATATTACTATATTATCGTGGGAAATAACACCAAAAGTGCAATAAAAGTGCAAAAGCATAGTTTAAGTAATTACTAAATATGTTAAAATATAGATATATCATACTAGGAGTTGTGAATTTTTGTGAAAGATATTTTTTACTGCCCTCAAGCTCGAGCACTATCTGCAGCTCTTTCAACTTTTGGCTCTGGAATTTTATGCAGTTCAGTAGTCACTGATATTACTGTGGACGGAGTATTAACATGGTCTAAAATTTTCAGTTCTGAAATAGCATTAATAACATTAATTTGTTTTATTTTATTTTTCATTTACTACATTGGAATGTATAATGTTGACATCGCTAATGATGCGGTGCTCAAAAATTACCAAGATAAAGATGTGCTTATTGCAATGATGAGAAAAGGCCAAATGAAAGCTTTGATTAAAAGATCTGCACAGCAGATAAAAAAAGGAAACTACGCAGAATTACACTCAATTGATCAAATACTGAAAGGAGAGTATGGTTATGACAGCAACTCTGATAACGGAACAAGCCAAAAGAAAGATTCAACCGTTAGTTAAGTCACCTGTATTTAAACACTCCTTAAATAATTTTTTAACGTTAACAAAAGCCTACACAGATGCAAATAAAATAGTGCCTTCAATAAATCTTTTTGGACCAAAAAGAAGAAAATACAACAGAATGTTAAAAAATGTACAACAAATTGATGATGTTTATATTTTCAGAGATAAAAACAACCGTTTTATCTTTACAATAAAAGCAGACAAAGATAATACAAAGACTGCAATATTACTAGATTTACTTAATGAGGAAGAGATGGAAACATTCCCTCAATACAGAAATAACAAAACGAAGAGAACAACTTAAATGTTGTTCTCTCTTTTGTTATTTCCAAAATAAAAAAGCAACCCGAAGGATGCTGTTTAACTTCTAGTTTATAAGATATTTATATATCTCTAAAATAGCTCTGAAATATTGATTTATTGTTTTTTCATTACTGTCTTTTTCTCTGGATAGTTCAATAACTACACCATTTTTAAGTCCAATAACTAAATCAACACTCTTCTTATCAAAAGAAAGGTTATTTAGTTCAATTTTCTCAACTTCAAAACCATTTCTATGAATGCTAAATTTTCTTTCATCATCAAATTTCAAAACAATAATTTCTTTCTTATTGAAAAAATAAAGTTTCGGTACCTCTTCTTGTCTAACAGTACCTTTATGATAAAATAATTAATTTTCAGTTAACAGATCTTCTAAAAACCCTTCGTCCTGCAATATTTCAATTCCATATGACACCTGCTGGAAATTTGATAAATTCCTCCTAATTCCGTTTAGAAAATCCTCAAAAATAAATAATCCCATAATAAATACCTCCCTTTGCAGTAATTAATTCGACATACAAAAGGAATAACCTCCTAATTTGGCGAATATTGTAAAAAGGAGGTGTTAAAATGAATATGCAATATGTGAGTTCTTCAAATCTAGTTGCAGTTGGTTATGACCCAACTTCCCAAACATTACGGATTCAATTTCACAATGGAACTTATGATTACTTCAATGTTCCTTCACAGATTTATCAGGGCTTGCTGAATGCGGGATCCAAAGGTAGTTACCATGCCCGCTTTATAAAAGATTCTTATCGTTACAGAAGAGTCTAGTCTTGGTTAATAATGATAATTGCCGGTCCAGTGAATTCCCGTTCGCCTTGACCGGTGATTATCCTTACTCCTTCATATGGTTCCACGACAATATGGGATATCCCTTCTCGATTTACTAATTCCTCTGATATTTCTTTGGTGGACAAATTAGTCATAAAAATCACTCCTTAATTATATCTTTTTCCATAATTTTTATATCTTATCCCTATTTTTTCACCACAAGATGATTAATCGCACAAAAAAGAGGAAGCAGTTCGTTACCCGCCTCCCCGTCCTGCCTTCAAGTTTAGCAAGCAGATTTATGTTTTAGCAATTTCGTATCATTTGTACCTTCTGTCCCATTTGGAACATATTCACTCATTTTCTTAACAATTGAATCTTTAATACGTCCGATGTGGGTATGTGACAGCCCCATATGCATAGCAATCCAACGATAACTTTTCCCCTCAAGCAGCCAATGAAGAACCTCAATTTCTCTATCATCTGTTATAAGATGCATCCGATCCTGAATAATAGAAATCTTAGTCTCGTACTTATGAATAACTGAATATCTTTTCTCTCTGCGTACACACTCTCTATAAACAGGATCACTTGTGGAGCCTTTAGCTTTCGGCATCCCAGCCTCATCTCCATATTGAGCTGTGAGCTCTTCCCCTGCATCTTTCATTGAGTCCCTGAGTATCTTTATAGAGTTCATCATCCAATGATAATCCTTAAGAATGGATTCAATCTGTTTGCTGGCAGCTTCTTTCATTGAAAACACTCCTTCTAAAAATTAAAAAGACAAAAACCAAGCGGATAGTCGCTTGGTTTTGTGTCCTCCAGTTGGCTGGTAGAACTATTTTTATGAATAATGTCTTTTATGTTTCATTAATTCCAAAAAATTATAGTAACATATATCCATAATCTCTTTAGAATAAGCATATTTTTGCATAAAATCTTTTGTAAAGTAACGTTTCAATCTATAAAGATGCTCATTTATAGTTGATGTATTTAAGTTAATATAATGTTTTAAGAAAGAACCTAATACAGATTTCAGATTCCCATAAAGCTCTATTTCAAGATACTTCGAATTTACAATAATACCCTCTACGGTTATTTCATAAGCAAAACCTATACTTTCTAATTGTTGTAATAACTCTTTTAATTTAAGATCCTCATTATATTCAGTTACACTATCAATAATTAATTCATTTATATCTAACACTTTGCTTAAAATAAATCTATGGTTTCCATCGCCGGAGATATAATATTTATCTTCATGCATTTTGTATATTAAGTGAAGTTTATCACGATGATACTCTCTCAAATCCAAATTATTGTAATAATCAGGAGAAAGTATGTAGTTATAAACTATACTTTGCCCTCTCTTCAGACTATTGAATGCTTCAAACAATGACTTTTTCATATACGAAGGGTGTGCTGTACCCTTTATTTTTCTGGGTTCTACTTTCACTCCATACTTTTCCCCTACCTCAAATTCCCAAGGTTCTAAACTATAAGAAGATAATTCTTCTATTTTCAACCTCTCTATTTCATCTAATTTCAATAGATTAAAATTCAAGAGACAATCCATGTTTGTCTCAATTCTATTGATTTCATCCCAAATTTCTAATTTACTTTTGAATTCTCTACCGGTAAAATTCAGACCTTTTCCCCCTCCTTAGCCTTAAATCTCTTTGACCTAGTTACAATCTTCTAATATTCCAAAATTTATTTAGTTCTTTTTTTTGCTATTAAAGTATTTCTTAATAGATCTAAAAATCTTCCCCCTCATAAACTTAACCCTATTCACCTTTCCTTGATAAGTTATAATTTTTTTCTAACCAGATGGAGGCAGCTCAGTGGTAAGCCATCCTACCTAGAATGATTAATTGCCACTAAGGTATTAAAGGATTTTAATAAACGTTTTAAATCATAATATGAATATATTAACCTTACTGATTCCAAGGTGCACATCGCACTCATAGAAAGATACAATTCTTTACTCTTTACCATATTTATTAAATCAACTCGATTCTCCTCAATGCTAAAGTTCCGTATTGCATCTTTACCATGAGTTTCGATTGAAAGTATCGAGTATATAAGGCTATATTCTACAGTCAATCCTAGTTTTTCACACAATAGTTTTAAATTTTTTGTTTTTCCATCTACGTTATACCATTTTTGATTTGGACGTTGCATACCGAATTCCTTACGGTAGGTTTCATAGATTTTAGTTTTATAATTTTCATCCATCTTTTCAGCTTTAAGCTTTTCCTTTACTTCGTCTTTTTTTAGATCAAGGAATTCACGTACCTTAAATCCTTCTAAGCTATCCTCTGTTATATTATTTAATAATTCTATTTCCTTAATCTTAGTGGAATAGAAATATGATTCAGCCCGACATTGTGTATCTTTTTCTAAAATGTATTTTAAAAATACATAGTTTTCAAAGATTACCCTTTGAATTGTGTCCAATGAGGCAAAATGATTATTTTCTAGCAGTATTTTCATTGATTTTGAGTGATTAATTAAATTTTCTAATAATCCTAAAATTACTGCATCAGAAATATCAAACTCAATCTCCCTAGGCCTGAAATATCCGTCTACTACATTTTCAAAAACCTTCTCAGATTCTAGTATTACTCTTTTTAATGTTTTCAAAAATCTTCCCCCTCATCGAACTTCACCCTTTTTACTATTCCTTGATGTGGATAATCTTCGTCTCACCATGTATAGGTAACTCAGTTAACCGCGCCTTTCCATTGCAAACAACAACAGCAAAGCTTCCTTTTTGTTCCATTATATCCATTTCTAGTCTGTTTGTCCTAGGGTTTATTTCGATTGTTTTTAGCCTGGCAGCTTCTTTCATTCAGATGCCCTCCCTTGATATAATTTAAGCGGCTGGGCTGGGAGAAATCCTGGCTTTCTTCCATCTCTTCACTACTTCTTTTATCAAAAAATTCACTGAAAGTTCACTTTTTTACATCGAGAGGTATTATATAATTAAGTAGATGGTATACTCCATCTCGCTGGACCCATGAGTTAACCGCCGGACCCAACTCATGGGTTTTACTATTTTTACTGAATCTTTATTTTGTCCCACTAATGATTTGTCGTTTTTTGCGAGCTTTTGTCGAAACCATTCAAAACCTATCCTTTGTTTGCAATAATTGTTCCTGGACTTTTATTATTTAAAGGAGCAAAATAATGTGTCGTTTCTGCCGAGAGCTTAGAAAAAAGATTAAATTTTATAGAAAAGTGCTTATTGAAACCGGATTAAGAAAAGGGTTAGATGACCCTGAAACTATAAGAAACAGTCAATCTCTTGATAAATTAATTTTCAAGTATCAATCAAAATGCAGATAACATTTTAAATTTCAAATAAGAGTCGAGATACATATTCTCTGTTTCATTTTTTATAAACACTGAATTAATATTTAAAATCCAAATGGCCATTCACAAACATATGCTAATATCCTAATAAAATTTTAAAATGGACTAATATGAATTCCTTCATTCTCTCGCCAATCTGCGTAAAGTATACGTTTAACATTATCATATCCATTGGTAGTTAATTGGTTATCTAACCACTGTTGATCAAATCCGAGTTCATGTAAATTATCCCTTAATACTTCCCCATCTATAATTAACGCTGTTGGGAGGTATACTGGACTTTCTAGAAGACTGAGGTCTTGCTTGTCTGGTTTTTGATATTTCGATTGTAATAATATACTTATTTGCCCATTAGCTTCCAATATACCGTATTTGACTTCGCGAACAGAAAAAACCTGATTTTGTCGAAGTATACTTAATACTTGATTTACATCCAATTTGTTCTTTTTAAGTAACTTTCTATCCATTACACCATCCCGAATAATGATGTTAGGATCCCCCAATAAGAGAGAACGTGTCGATTTATTTTTTAGAGTCAAGAACTCTATCCCCAACATGAGAAGCGTCCACAATCCGATGGCATATAAAAAGTGAAAAATCCCTA
>NZ_JALJRC010000047.1:0-29010 GCF_024519925.1 Cytobacillus sp. Bac17
GTAGAGCAAAGGACTGAAAATCCTTGTGTCGGCGGTTCGATTCCGTCCTGAGCCATCCCAAAAAGGAGTATGTAACCAAGCATGCTCCTTTTTGTTACATTCATGTAATACAAGCATGTTGGAGCTGCATGGCCGGTGTAATTTAGCACTCCCCAAACTCATCTTCTTTCGCACCCCTAACAAACCCCTATAAATAGGGATTATTTCCTATCTTCTTTTCGACAAAAAACTCTCTAAGCTTTGCCAATAATAGTCATAAAATGTCAGCTATTATACATTTTTGTTACATTCCCGAGTCTAGTAATCTATTTGCTTTGCTGTATGGTAAAGTAAATATTGTGAAAAATAAGGTTGACAAATTCGTAGTTACATAGCACTAAATGAAAGTGTCTTTTGTTACCGTAGTCTAGGGGGATGTAACCATGTTCAAATGGGTGAAGAAAGTAACCTCAGCATCAGAATCTACAGCGAAAAGCTTTAATAAAACCATAAATAGGACGATCGCAGCTGGTTTTGCAGCGGCGGCTTTAACTTTTGCAGGCTGTGTTTCCGCTTCTGCTAATGATGATAAGCTTGTGACGGTTTATTATGTCTATATGGGTGACGAATATATCGGAACGGTGTCGGATAAGAAAGTTATCGAAGATATGGCCGATAAAAAGATCAGTGAGGCAGAAGGTTCCCATAAGGGATTAAGGCTGGCGCTGGCAACTGAACTATCTTTCATTCCTGAACAGGTTTTTGAGTCAAGTTCAGAAGTGAATGAATTAGAAGCGGTTAATGGTTTAAAAGATAAGATGGAAGTACATGCCGAAGCAGCAGCATTAGTCATTGGCGGCAAGGAAGTGGGTTACGTTGAAAATGACGAGCAGGCCAAAGCGGCCCTTCAGAAAATCAAGACTTCCTATGTATCAGAGAAAGATTTAAAGGCTCTTGAGGAAAGAAAGGAATCTGCTAAAACTCCTTTACCTCAGCTGAAGGAAAATGAAACACGTCTTTTAGATGTCCGTTTTACGGAAGATGTATCCATCTCTGAAACAACTGTGAAACCGGATCAGATCATCAGTACAGATGAAGCTGTGAAGCTTCTTCAAAAGGGAACCCTTGAGGAAAAGAAATATGAGGTTAAAGAAGGTGACGCACTAACCAATATTGCCAGTACCCATAACCTTGATATGAACCAGCTGGTGGAGCTTAACAGCGGACTAAAGGAAGATTCCCTTATTAAAGCAGGGCAGGAATTAAATGTGACTGTCTACAAACCATATGTAAAAGTTATAGCAGATAAGGAAGTTTTCAAGAAAGAAAAAATCGATTATGAACAAGAAGTCATCGAAGACAGCAGCATGCCAAAAGGCGAAACGAAAGTAAAGCAAGAAGGCAAGGAAGGCGTACGCGCTGCAACCTATCTGATTTCTGAAGAAAACGGCCAAACGGTCAAAAAAGAAGTAAAAGAAGAAAAAGTTCTTGAAGACCCTGTGAAACAAATTGTCATCAAGGGAACCAAGGTCATTCCATCCCGCGGTGAAGGCAGCCTTGCTTATCCTGCAGTCGGGGGCTATATCTCAAGTAAAATGGGATACCGCTGGGGGAAAATGCATAAGGGAATTGACATTGCAAGACCTAGCGACCGGACGATAAAAGCTGCTGATAATGGAACGGTTGTTTCTGCGGGCAACGATGGCGGCGGCTATGGCAACAAAATCGTCATCGACCATAATAATGGCTTCCGCACGGTTTATGCCCATCTCGACTCGATCAGTGTCAGTGTTGGCCAAACCGTCTCAAAAGGCTCAAAGATCGGTATAATGGGGTCCACTGGGGATTCAACCGGTGTCCACCTGCATTTTGAAGTATACAAAAACGGAAAAATGCAAGATCCGCTTAAATATATAAATAAATAACTCCTGCTAAAAAGTCTCTAGCTTTCATGCTAGAGGCTTTTGTAGTTAAGAATAAGATAAAAATACAACACCAAAGTTTTACAGGCCTTTACTAATAGATGAATTCCCACTGCTAAAATGGTAAAGTAAAGTAGATAACATATGTATGAAACTGACTTCTACTGCTCCATAAATAAATAAATAAATAAATAAATAAATGAGCAAGAAAAAGGAGATAGGTATGGATAAAAAAATTCTGGTTGTAGACGATGAGAAACCAATTGCAGATATACTGCAGTTCAATTTGAAAAAAGAAGGCTATGAAGTGGTGTGTGCCTATGACGGCAATGACGCACTCGATAAAGTAGAAGAAATCAAGCCGGATTTGATTCTGCTTGATATCATGCTTCCGCAGCGGGACGGCATTGAGGTTTGCCGCGAAGTGCGCAAGAAATACGATATGCCGATCATTATGCTGACAGCAAAGGATTCTGAAATTGATAAAGTTTTAGGCCTTGAGCTCGGTGCAGATGACTACGTTACAAAGCCGTTCAGCACGAGAGAATTGATTGCGCGTGTGAAGGCTAATATGAGGCGCCATCAGCAAATAGCTTCCAAGACGGAAGAAGAGGACGAATCCAATGAAATTGAAGTGGGCTCCCTGATTATTCATCCGGATGCCTACGTGGTTTCCAAGCGCGGTGAGACGATTGAATTAACACACCGTGAATTTGAGCTTCTTCACTATTTGGCCAAGCATATTGGACAAGTCATGACGAGGGAGCATCTACTCCAGACCGTATGGGGCTATGATTATTATGGTGATGTCCGCACAGTGGACGTAACCGTCAGGAGACTGCGGGAGAAAATCGAGGATAATCCAAGCCACCCGACATGGATCGTGACAAGAAGAGGGGTCGGTTATTACTTGCGGAATCCTGAACAGGAGTAAAAGGGTAAATGGAAAAGGTTGGTTTTTTTCGGTCCATTCATTTGAAGTTTGTGATCATATATGTTCTTCTCATCCTGGTAGCCATGCAGATTATCGGGGTCTACTTTGTCAGGCAGCTGGAATCGACCTTACAGGAAAATTTCAAAGATGCCATTCAGGAGAGGGTCAATCTTCTTAGCTATTATGTGGAGGAACAGATGACCAAGGTAAGGCTGCCTGATGAGGAAGCAACTTCTCGGGAGGAAGATATCAGAAGGCTTTTAAGTGATTACAACTCGGCGGATATATCCGAAGTCCGTGTGGTTGATGAATCACTGACAATTCTTGGCACCTCCGATCCCGATAATCAAGGGGTTGTCGGGGGGAGGTCTACTGATAATCTGATCAAGATGGCCATAGCCACTAAGCAGCCGGTAACGGAGGATCTGGTTGATCAGGGACAGAGGATATGGGTTCTCGTCACGCCTATTAAAAATGGCGGGGAAGTCGATGGAGCCATCTATCTGGTTGCTAAAATCGAGAACATCTATGAACAGATGAGGCAGATTAATAATATTTTCACTACTGGTATAGCCATTGCGTTAGCAATCACAGCGATCTTGGGCATACTCCTTGCCCAGACGGTGACACGCCCGATTTCAGATATGCGGAAACAGGCGCTTGCCATGGCAAAAGGGAACTTCTCCCGCAAGGTTAAGGTTTATGGATATGACGAAATTGGTCAGCTGGCGATTACCTTTAACAGTTTAACAAAGAAACTTCAGGAAGCTCATGCTACAACAGAAGGCGAACGGCGAAAATTGTCCTCCGTTCTTTCCTATATGACGGATGGAGTTATCGCAACCGACCGCAAAGGGCGTGTTATTTTAATTAACGAGCCTGCAGCAAAAATGCTGAATGTTTCACGTGAAACGGTCCTGTCTTCCCCGATTGTTTCCCTGCTGGGCCTTGAAGAGGATTATACCTTCGAAGAGCTATTAAACGAGCGGGATTCGGTCATCCTGGATTACAGCAGCAAGTCGAAAACACTGATCCTTCGCGCAAATTTTTCGGTTATCCAAAAAGAAACCGGCTTTGTTAACGGCTTAATTACTGTTTTGCATGATATCACGGAGCAGGAGAAAATTGACATGGAACGCCGCGAATTTGTGGCAAATGTATCTCATGAACTCAGGACGCCGCTGACCACGATGAGAAGCTACCTGGAGGCTCTTGCGGATGGCGCCTGGAGAGATGAGGAGATTGCCCCAAACTTCCTGGATGTCACCCAAAATGAAACAGAGCGGATGATCCGCCTGGTCAATGATCTGCTGCAGCTGTCTAAAATGGACAGCAAGGATTACCGCTTGACCAAGGATTGGACTGATTTCATTTTCTTCTATAATAGAATTATAGACCGTTTTGAAATGACGAAGCAGCAGAATGTTACGTTTGAAAGAAAGCTTCCGGACCATTCGGCTTTTGTGGAAATAGATGAAGACAAGCTCACCCAGGTGCTGGACAATATCATCTCAAATGCGCTTAAATACTCTCCGGAAGGCGGAAAGGTTACGTTCAGCATTGAGGAAAAAGATGAATTTATTATTGTCAGCGTTTCAGACCAGGGTGTGGGAATACCGAAAGAAAATATTGATCAGATTTTTGAGCGTTTTTACCGGGTGGATAAAGCCAGGACAAGAAAGCTTGGCGGAACAGGCCTTGGCCTGGCCATTGCGAAAGAAATGGTGGAAGCGCATGGCGGGAAAATTTGGGCAGCGAGTACAGAAGGGAAAGGGACAACGATTTCATTTAGCCTTCCATATGTTCGCTCGGAAGAGGATGATTGGGAATGAGTTATGAAAATATAAAAACCATCATACTGACTATTCTAGTAGTGACAAGCGCCCTCCTGACCTGGAATCTTTGGACCTACCAGCCGAACTTTGAACGGATTGAAAAAGAATCAAATACCGTTCAGGAAGTAACAATAGCGGAAAAAAAAGAAGTGAATCAGATTGTGAGACCGGACACTCTCTTATTCCATCTTGGGGAAAAAAAGACCTTTGGTACTGTCAGCCCCGGTGAAATTGATAAAATCATGAAAGATATCAGCGATTGGAATTTTGCTGACTTTGAAAATATCACAGAGGAAGCGGGCATTCTTCCTTCGTTTGTCCATGATGAAGGGAAAGCTGTTCTTGCATTTCCGGATTCGGTTCCGATTGAATTATACAAAGCAGTAATCAAAATTGCTGATAAGAATCTGCCTGATTTTCAGTTTGACCATATTGTCATTGATACTAGGCAAGTGGAGAAAAAGGATGGAATTGTCGATTTTGTTTCTATGGATAACCGGCAGGTCTTTAGGAGCCGTGTGCCTGTTTCCTTTATTCAGAATTTCAAAAGCCAATTCTTTAATTTATCGGAGGACAACCCTGAATATAAAGCTTATTTTGCTTATAAGCCAACTGATGAAAGAACCATCTACCTGCCTTCACAGGATACAAAAATGGCGAGATACCAGTATCTGGAGAAAAAGTTAGACTCTGAACAATATAAAAATGCTTTATTCAGTGACCCAAGTGTAGTGCAGAAAAGCTTTCAGCAATCAGAGGACGAGTATAATGATACCTTAAGCCTATTGAGGGTGAATTCCGACAAAAATACACTTCGGTATGTAAAACCGGCTGCCGGGGATAACCCGACTTTTCCATCAGGCGACCTGCTAAAAAGGAGCATTGATTACATTAACGGACATTCGGGGTGGACAGACAATTACCAATTTGCCGAAATTGACGAGCTGAATCATAGAGTGGTATTCAGGATGTATGATTCTTCAGGTTATCCAATTTTCAGTGATGATCCGAAAATATCCGAAATCCGCCAGACTTGGGGGCAAAATGAGATTTATGAATATTATCGGAGCAATTTTCAGCTTGGTCTGAGTGCTGAACCCCCCTCAGAAGTATCTCTAAGTTCCGGAACCCGCGTTTTGGAATACTTGTTAGGTCTGGAAGGGTTTGAGCCGGAATTACTGGAGAATGTAAAGCTGGGATATAAAATGATGCTGGTCAAGGAAGCTCAGACCACCTTCATCCGTCTGGAGCCTTCCTGGTATTACCGGTATGAAGGAACTTGGAAAAGCATTTCGCTTGATGAGACAGGGGGCATGAATAATGGATTGGAGTAAGATCAAAACAATCTTTATTTTAACCTTCCTGGTCCTGGATATTTATTTGATGTATGAGTTTTTCAAATTGAAGGAGGCCAGTGAATTTGAACCGATTGCACAGGCCACCCTGGAAAAACAGCTTAAGGATGCTGATATCACCTTTGATGAGCCCCTGCCGAAAAGCAACCCGAAAGACCGGTATTTGAGGGCTAAGCCGGTTGAATTTGATATTGAAGATCTTGAAGGAGATACAAGGCTGGAGGGCCAGGAAATTACGATTACAGAGGGGACTACTCTGAATTCAGTCCTGGACGAATCGATCAAGATCAGTGATAAATTCAGTCCTTCCGAATTATCTGCCTTTATCAAAAACAGGGTGTTATTCGGTGACCAATACCGCTTCTGGGAAAAACCAGAAAACAGTAATAGAATCACGTATTATCAGGAATTTGAAGGCAAGATGTTTTATATGAATTTAAATGGCGAGCTTACATTTTATTTGAATGATGAAAATGAAATTGTCTCTTATAAGCAGACGCTCCTGACAAAGATTGAGTCGAAGGAAGAAAGTGAAAAAGTTATTCAGCCGATAAAGGCCGTTGAAACACTTTACAAGAACGGCTCACTGCAGCCGAAGTCAAAAGTTACAAATGTAGAGCTTGGTTATTTTACCTTTGTGCATTTGAGCTCTTCGCAATTGTTAACGCCTGCCTGGCGATTTGTCATTAATGACGAGGAGAATTTATTTGTTGATGCCTTTGAGGGGAAAATCATTAAGCTGAACAACGAAGAGAAAAAAATAGTGGAGTGAGGAGAACATGTCTTTACAATTCAGCGTTCTCGCGAGCGGCAGTACTGGGAATGCAATCTTTGTCGAGACGGAGGAACATTCCTTTCTGGTTGATGCCGGATTAAGCGGAAAGCAAATGGAAGGTTTATTTCAGCATATTGGCCGGGACATCGGCAAGCTATCAGGGATACTGGTGACCCATGAGCATAGTGACCATATTAAGGGTGTCGGGATTCTTGCCAGGAAGTATAACCTGCCGATCTATGCGAATGAAAAAACATGGCTGGCCATGGACGGACTGATTGGACAAGTCCCGGTTGACCAGAAGTTCCATTTTGATATGGAAACGGTGAAAACATTCGGATCCCTTGATATTGAATCCTTCGGGGTTTCCCATGATGCAGCCGACCCGATGTTTTATGTGTTCCATCATAATGGGAAAAAGCTTGTGCTGATCACCGATACAGGCTATGTCAGCGACCGCATGAAAGGTCTGATTTCCAATGCGGAGGCTTATGTATTTGAAAGCAATCATGATGTCCAGATGCTTCGTATGGGCCGCTACCCGTGGAATATTAAGAGAAGGATCTTAAGCGATGTCGGCCATGTATCCAATGAGGATGCCGCCCTTGCGATGAGTGAAGTGGCGGGCGACCGGACGAAGAGCTTTTATCTGGCTCATTTAAGCCAGGATAATAATATCAAGGATCTGGCGAGAATGTCAGTATCCCAGACACTTGAAAGCCGCGGGATCCTTGTCGGCGAACAATTCGACCTTTATGATACAGATCCAAAGGTTCCGACAATCCTAACGGCAGTTTAATAAAAATATAAAGAGGAATACACAGAGAGACAGCCGTTTCCATGTATTCCTCTTTTTCTTTTTTGAAAAAATCTTAAAAAAGTATGAACAAAGTCGTAAGATTGCTGAAGCAGGTGCGTTTTTATTAGATTTTTGAAAACAGGAGAGTATAATATTGGGTATAAAGGAAGACTAAATTTTAGCATTTATATTTTAAAAGCCAGTGTTTTTGCAGATGAAAGAAAGGATGGGTGCAGTTTGGGCTATTATGATCAAGATCATCAGAACCGTTATAAAGGGCAAAAAGGCAACAAGGGCGGATATTTTCTGGCCAGCCTTGTTGGAGTCATATTAGGAGCCATCCTGGTCGTGGTTGCGGTGCCAAAGCTATCTGATTACAACGTGCTCCCTTATACGGTTGAACCGGATGAAGAGCTGCAGGATGAAGCAGCCGGGAATAACAATAACGCCAATGTTCAGAATGTCTCACTTGATGTGACCACAGATGTAACCAAGGCGGTCGACAAAGCCGGGGATGCGGTCGTAAGCATTACGAACATCCAGACAGCCGGCTTTTGGTCGAATGAGGGAAATGGCAGTGCCGGACAGCCAGCCGGAACAGGTTCCGGAGTTATTTATAAGAAGGAAGGAAATACAGCCTTCATCGTTACAAACCACCATGTGGTAGAAGGAGCTCAGGAGCTGGAGGTAAGTCTGCAGGATGGCACCAAGCTCCCGGCAAGACTGGTTGGCAGCGACATTTGGACGGATCTTGCTGTGCTTGAGGTAGAAGCAAAGGAAATTAAGACGGTTGCCGAATTCGGCGATTCTGAAAAACTGAAGCCAGGCGAACCAGTCATTGCAATCGGGAATCCTCTTGGACAGTTCTCAGGCTCTGTCACACAGGGAATTATTTCTGGCCTGGAGCGTGCCATACCGGTTGATATCGATCAGAATGGAACAGTTGACTGGCAGGCTGAGGTACTGCAGACAGACGCCGCCATCAACCCGGGTAACAGCGGCGGAGCTTTAGTTAATATCAGCGGACAGCTGATTGGCATCAACTCCATGAAAATCGCTGAGAGTGCGGTAGAAGGAATTGGATTGGCGATTCCGATTAACTACGCACGCCCAGTCATTGATGACCTCGAAAAGTTCGGAGAGGTAAAACGTCCGTATATGGGCGTACAACTGGCATCGGTCAATGAGATTCCTGGCTACTACCAGCAGGAAGCGCTAAAACTGCCTAAGGATGTTAAATCTGGTGTGGCCATCACTTCAGTTGAACCGAACTCTCCAGCTGCACAGGCAGGACTGAAGGAAATGGATGTCATCGTCGAGATGGATGGACAAGAAATCAATGACATCATCGAATTGCGCCAGCATTTGTATACGAAGAAATCGGTAGGCGACCAGATGAAAATTAAGTTTTACCGCGACGGGAAAACTCAGGAAGTAACCATGAAGCTGAGCGGCGAGACATTATAATGGAACGACTAAATGGGAAAGCGGAAATCGCTTTCCTGTTTTTTATTGTTTTGTTAAGATGAGATGTGGATAACTTATATGTATACGAGAAAATAAAAATTATCCACAGATCGGATAAAAAAACAGGCTTCCAGCCTAAAAAGGAGCATGCTGAAAATGATTTACTGCTGTGACGAACACGTTGATCTGGCAATAGATATAGTGGTTGATGAGTACGAAACATTCCCGCAATTAACAAAACTTGAAGAGGATAAAAAGTTATCAACAACCTGTGAATATTGTCAAAATAACGCAATATATGTTGTAGCGAACGAATGATCCCATACAAGATGTGGATGAAAAATGTGGACATGTGGATAACTTCTGTGGATATCTTGTTTGTAAAGTGAGGACATGCTGTGAATATCTCAATTATTACGGTCGGAAAACTAAAAGAAAAATACCTGAAGCAAGGAATTGACGAATATCTAAAAAGACTGTCAGCCTATGCCAAAATGGATATCATCGAGGTTCCTGACGAAAAAGCCCCTGAAGAACTAAGTGAAACGGAAATGATTCAGGTAAAGCAAAAAGAGGGTGAGAGGATCCTGGCGAAGATCCATCCGGATGCTCATGTTATAGCACTAGCTATCGAAGGGAAAATGAAATCATCGGAAGAGTTGGCTGACAATCTTGATAAATTAGCTACGTATGGGAAAAGCAAAATTGCATTTGTCATTGGCGGGTCTCTTGGATTGAGCCAGGAGGTTTTGCAGCGGGCGGATGATAAGCTTTCTTTTTCGAAGATGACGTTTCCGCATCAGTTGATGAAGCTTATCTTGCTGGAGCAGGTTTATCGGGCGTTTCGGATTAATCGGGGGGAACCGTACCATAAGTAAGCAAGGTTTATTAGAAGTTTAAGCCGGCCAATGAAAATCCCCCTCATCTAATAAAGTGAGGGGGATTTAAGTTTTTTCTACTTATTTAATCGCTTTGCTTACTTTTAACTTCTTCCCTTTGATGGTCGCATTTTCCATGGCTTGTAAAACTAATGAGCCTTTTCCATTCAGAATATCAACATAAGACATTTGATCATGGATGGTGATAATGCCGATATCATCTGCTGTGACTCCAGGGATTTTTGCGATCGTTCCGACAAAGTCAACAGCGCGGATTTTCTTCTTTTTCCCGCCGGTAAAATGGAGTTTCATAATACCTTGATTGATTCGGGCTGTTTTATTATTTCTTACAATACGCCTGTTGTTAAGTTTTTCTTCGAAAGCAGCTTTTCCACCAGCAACTTCAAGATGGCTGGGTGCTTCTCTAGCAGGTAGATCAAAGCCGATGTATCTTTCAATGGCTTTAATGAATTTTCCTTCAAAAGGTGTCGAAAACGTAATGGCCTTTCCTTTATTTCCAGCACGGCCTGTTCTTCCAGTTCGGTGTACATAGCTCTCTTTTTCCATAGGAACGTCATAGTTGATGACAAGTGTCACATTATCAATATCAATACCTCTGGCAGCTACATCAGTGGCCACGAGATAGCGGAAGTTCCCCAGTTTGAAACCTTCCATAACAGAGAATCGGTCTTCTTGCTCCAGCCCCCCATGGAGTCTCTCACAAGGATATCCAGCTCTATCTAGTTCGCTATACACAGTATCAACGTGTTCTTTGGTTCGGCAGAAAATCAGGCAGCTGTCTGGATTTTCTACAACCGTGACGTCTTTAAGGAGTGAGATCTTTTCTTCATCTCTCACTTCAATTAAAGAATGTTCAATGGTATCGGCCGTCACCTTGGTCGATTCAATCTTAATCTGAATAGGATCTTTCATATATTTATGGCAAAGATTTTCAACATCTTTAGGCAGAGTTGCAGAAAAAACCATTGTTACTCGGTTTGAAGGCAGCTCTTTGATGATCGCTTCCACTTCATCGATGAAACCTCTATTAAGCATCTCATCAGCTTCATCTATGATAAGATACTTTATTTGATCCAAAATCAAGGTTTCTCGTTCAATATGGTCCATGACTCGTCCAGGGGTGCCAACGACTACATGAGTTTTTTGTTTCAATTCATCCTTTTGTTTCGAAAAAGGTTCTTTTCCATAAACGGCTACAGCTTTAATGCGTTTAAACCTTCCGATATTCGTAATATCTTCGCAGACTTGAACCGCAAGCTCCCTAGTTGGCGTAAGAATTATGGCCTGTGGTTTTTTTTCTTCCCATTCAACCATATCGGAAACAGGAATACCAAAGGAGGCAGTCTTTCCACTTCCTGTTTGAGCTTTTACGACAAGATCTTGATTTTTCATTGCTAATGGAATGACTTCACTTTGAACTTCTGTTGGGGTTTCGTATTTTAACACAGCTAGTGCTCTTTTTATTTCTTCGCTTACATGAAAATCCGCAAAACTTCTTTTATTCATTTTTAAACCTCGTTTTTTGTTTTTTCATCATATGTATAGAATTCTCTCCAAGAATTATTATATGCATTTTCTGAATATGGTTCATTATACTTGAAAAGTGCGGACAAAACGGCTTTTATTTTAAATTTTAAAAAGTAACAGATAAGGATGCGTTATTGACCTCAGATAACTTGAGGGAAAAAGATAATGAACAATACAATGCTTCTTTTTACAATAGTAATAAAAAATAACTCTGTTCTTTTAGGTAAGCCCAAAAACCTCTTTAGATATATTACGGAGAACCTTATCACCAATAGTGTTAAAACAAAAAGTTAAACTTGTCCTGGATAAACCCTTATTATATAGAAGTTTATAAAAATAAGGATACCGTTATTACGGTATCCTCATAAATTCAATTCATAGAAGAATTTTTAATAAGTTGTGCTAAATAAACCAGCCCTTCTTCTAGTTGATCCATTGAAGCATATGAATAGGAAATGCGAAGGTGCTGATCATCATTATTATCATACACACTACCTGGATTTAATAAAATTCCTTCTCGAAGGGCTGCGTTAAATAGCTTTCGGGTGGAAACACCTGTTAGTAATTTAAGCCAGATATAAAATCCACCTTTTGGGGTCTTCCATGTTGCTATCTCGGAAAAATATTTCTCTAAAATTTGAATGGTGAAATCCCTTCTGAATCTTAATTCCTCTTTCGTTTCCTTTAAGAAGCCCTCATACATACCACTACGAAGCCATTTGTCTACAGCATATTGTGATAAGGAACTTGAGCCATAATCTGTTTGCATCTTTATATCTGCCAAACGTTCAATAACAGGTTCGGGTCCTACAATCCAACCGATTCGTAAACCGGGGCTCAATGTTTTGGACATGCTTCCTATATACAGGACATTTCCTTGTGTATCATTAGCTTTCAAAGGATTTGGCGGAGGGTTTTCAAACCATAAATCGCCATAAACATCATCCTCGATGATAGGTAAAGACTCCCTTTGACAAACCTTTATTAATTCAAGCCGCCTTTTTTCAGACATTAATGTGCCGGTTGGATTGTGAAAAGTGGGTATCGTATAGAGTATAGCCGCATGATGCTGCCGCTTCATACGCCCAATTGAGTCACTTTTAATTCCTTCTTTGTCAAGTGGAATACCCAATAAATTCATTCCAGCCGATTGGAAAACGTGTACGGAGTTTAAATAGGATGGTGATTCATGAAGTATTGTTGAGCCTCTTTTTAAAACTCCAATAGAAATCAATTGAAGCGCTTGTAGTCCTCCAGAAACAATTAAAATCGATTCGGGGGAAGCTTCAATTCCCTTTGTTCTTAAATATGCACTAACGGTTTTACGTAAAGATAGGCTCCCTTTAGACTCCATGTATCCAAGCGATAAAGACTGCTCAGTATCTATTTGCAGTATTTGCCCCATTTTTTTGCTGGGTAACAAGTCTGGTGAAAGTTCTCCTGTCCCAAGCCTAATCATAGCAGGGTCTGCTTCTGCTTTATTAATTTCTTGGATGATATTTATATTTGGTTTATGAATACCGGATTTTACATAACTAATCCAATCTGGAGGAGGAGTGGAAGCAAGCAGGCTCCATGTATTGTTAATCACCCTAGTACCGCTCCCAACCTTAGATTCAATTAGTCCATCGGCAGCCAGTTCTTCAAGTGCAGTTACAATGGTACTGCGATTTACTTGAAATCGTTTTGCTAAATTTCTTTGTGGTGGTATTTTAGTGCCTAATGTCCATTCACCGTTCATTATTTTGTTTTTCATAAAATCATATATTTGCTGATGTAAAGGAACAACAGAATTTTTTTCTGGCTTCCAATCTAATTCAGACATAGGCTATCTCCAATCATTTTTTAAAATTATACCAAATGGTTGGTTAGACTCCCATCCAAATGGTTGGAGACATATGACTCGTCCTTAGCTATTCTAGATAAGAATAGGGGGAATCAAAATGGAACCATTATTTCATGGGATGATATTGGCATTTGGATTAATCTTACCTTTAGGAGTTCAAAATGTATTTGTATTTAATCAAGGAGCGACACACAACAAATTCACCTATGCTTTACCTGCAATTATTACAGCAGGGGTTTGTGATACAATACTGATTTATTTGGCTGTTGCCGGGGTATCCATTATTGTTTTTAGTTTTGAATGGTTAAAGGTTTTGTTATTTTTTGTGGGATTCCTTTTCTTAGTTTATATGGGTTGGATTATGTGGAAAAACACACCCGAAATAAACGCTAATCAAGAACAAAACCGTTTTTCTGCACGTCGTCAGGTTACTTTTGCCGCTTCTGTCTCATTACTTAATCCTCATGCTATTATGGATACTATTGGAGTTATAGGAACTAGTTCATTGGCTTATACAGGATATGAGAAATGGGTGTTTACCGTGGCTTGTATAATGATTTCCTGGATCTGGTTCTTTTTCTTAGCGATTTCTGGAAGGAAAATTGGTCAATTTGATAAAAATGGTAAGTTCTTAAAATATATGAATCAAGTTTCCGCTCTTATTATATGGGCTATGGCTATTTATATGGGATATCAACTGTACTCATTATTAAGTTAGCATGAACTTTAGGAAGCTTTACCATAAATGCAAAGTGAACCGTATTATAAGCAGCTTTTAAATCCGATTAGTTACATGGTGGTCTTCCTTGATGTTTCATAACAGTTAGAACAAGATTATACTAATTTGTAATATGCTATATAAAAAGGGGGTCATAAAGTGAGGCAACTTTATATAAAGCAGAAGGTGTTTAGTCTTAGTGGCAAATTTACAGTAAAGGATGAGCAGGAGAACGATGTATATTATGTAGAGGGAAGTTTTATGCAAATTCCAAAAACATTCTCCATTATGAATACAGAAAGAGATGAAATAGCCCTCATTACGAAAAAGGTGTTCAGCTTTTTACCGAAATTTTTTGTTGAGGTAAATGGTCGAGAGGTGCTGACGATTAAGAAGGAGTTATCCTTCTTTAAAGCACGCTATACGATTGATTCGGCAGGCATTGAAGTACAAGGTAATTGGTGGGATATGGATTTTCAGGTATTACAGCATGGCGAAGTTGCAGGGAAAGTGAGCAAGGAGTGGTTTACTTGGGGCGACAGCTACAAGGTTCAAATTTTAGATGAAGAGATGGAAGCCATCATGGTTGCACTCGTTGTTGCAATTGATTGTGTGAGGGCCGACCAGGCAGCTGCTTCTTCTGCGGCGACACCATAATGTGGGAATAAATAATAAAAGGCAGAAGAATTAAAAAAAGTCCGGTGAACCATACACAAGAAATAACAATAAAAAAGTGCCCAACCCAGATGTTATAAAGGGAAAAGGCACTTTTCCTACTTTTTTATTTCTCTTTCTAATAAACCTCCCGATCCTCAGCCACTTTCAATACTCTTCCAGGAGAAAGATCATTATTAGTTCTTGTTCGCTGCAACCGTTCTTCAATGTAAGCATTCAACTAAGGGTCAGTACAAATTTTTGTCCTCTGGTCATAAGAGTCCGGTACGTATTGCGTATAATTTGATCAGCTACTGCTTGCGCTTTCTCAGAGTCCATTTTTGCTAGAGTTTTAATGCCACTTAAAGATTGATCTGTCTTGGCATGTGGATTACCTTGCCACTCTCATTTGTTAAGTCGGAATCAATGATGACACAGCATATTTAAACAATTCTAAAGGAACTTTTTACACTATTTCATGCCAAAATTCCTATTCAACTAAATACCAGAGTCCTTTAAGATGGAAATAGAAGAAAATGGAATTTATAAGACGGAGCTGATTCTGTTGAAAATTCTTGAAGTAGATTCCTTGCTTGCAGGAATCCGTGAAACCAGCAATCAATTATCGATTCTTAAGGAGCAGGTAAATCAAGTTCAGTTGTCCATCCAGGAGCTGGTGTCTCTTGAAGATGCGTTCAAAGGACAGGGCGGCCAGGCCATACGCGCTTTTTATCAGGAATGCCACCAGCCATTCTTGCAATTCCTTGAATCCTGGATTGAGGAGTATCGATCCTATTTAAAGAGTTTCATAGGTTCATTGAGTAGTCTTGAACCCTCCCCTTCAGGCTTTATCCGCCAGGAATTTCTGGAGCATGAACTCAAACAGGGGCTGAGAACCACTCTGCAGATTACTGCTGAGCTGACACAGGAAGCGAATAACATCATGAAGTCCGTAAGCGATATTGTTGCGCTTCCGCGGCTGGAGGATGGCCATTTTATCCAGGCATCAAAGCACGCCGAGGATTCAAGCCGCGAAACAGTTCAAAAATTGGAGGATTTTGACCATCGGAAAACGGCTGCACTGGACCCTCTCCTGCATGATTTATCCCTCATGAACCAGTACCTCCAAAAAATGGCGGTCATATTCCAAAGCGGCAACTTATCTCTAACCCATTATCAGCCAAAAACTCTTTCCTGGAAGGATTTCCATGAGGAAATATCGAATCCCAATCCAGAAAGCGAGGAAAGTATTCTTCAAGATATGGCTGAAGGAGTCATCGAGGGTGCATCCAAAGCTGTAGAAGATTCATGGGAAGGACTGAAGTCAACCTATGAGCTGGGACGGACCATCATGGGGCCGTTCAGTCCGCTGTTTTTGGGCAATGAATTGTTGTTTAACCGTGACCAGCTTCTTGAAAACCAAAGGAAGCACCAGGAATTTTATTTAGGCATTTTTAATGACCCCATAGGAAAAGTACGCCAGGCCCTCGATATGCCAAAATACATATGGTCCGCTGTCACCAGCGCCTGGGAGCGGGATGTCGTAAATGGGGATGCCAAGAGCCGGACAGCCTTCTTTACCTATGGCCTGACTTCCCTGGGAATTGGCATTCTTGGGGATAAGGGGATTGGGGAAGCTGGAACCATTGCTAAGACAGTTGGCCAAGCTGGTAAAGGAGAGAAAGCACTTTCTATTTACACGCCGGATCAGACACCGGCCATGGCAGGTATTGGACTGACCGGGGGACCTGTGCCTTATAATGTTATTAATGATCCGTTGACGAAGATTAAGACGGTGACTGATAATGTGTTTGGAGTTAAGGGCACGGGTAATAAAATAGATTCTGATTTAATAAAAAAATATATTAGAGATGTAGAAGGACGAACAGGAAGAGAGTTACCTAAAAGCCAAATAGAGAAGTTGAAGGAAGCGTTAAGAAATAGAGAATATAACAAGTTATCACCTACCGAAACAAGAAAACATCGACGAGCATTTAATAAAGTTAAAGATAAGCTGATTGAGGAGTGGGAGATAAACACTGATCAAAAATGGCCTACTTATGCTGAAGCCGTTATTTCAGAGAAGACCGGTGAACCAGTTCGAAGAAAAGGAGATAAATACGATGCTCATCATATAATTGAGAATAGTTTCCAAGGAGAACATGAATGGTGGAATATACATCCTGCAAAGTTTCCGAATGAACATCAATCAGGCATCCATGGTACCGGCTCGCCAGCCAATGAATTATTTAAAGGAGGAAAGTAACTTATGAGATTTGATTTTATTAAAAATCAAGTTGGTAATCAGTTTTTCCATGTAAGTGAAAAAGAAATTGAAGAAGTTGAATCAACCTTGGGATTAAAATTCCCTTATGATTTAAGAGAATTCCTTATAGAAGTTGGTTATGGTTTTCTTAGAAGATCTGAATATAATATTAATCGGATTATGGGACCCGCTTCTATAAGAGATGCCAGATTAAAAGTTAATGATTTTGAATTTTATCCCGATATAGAAGTATATGAAGAACTGGAAGAGGGTAAATTAATTTTTTTTGAAGCAAATGAAAGTGCATTGTTACTAATTGACTTGAGTGAAGAAAAAAATAATTCTATTTATTACGACGAGATAAAAATAGCTGATTCTTTAGAAGAATTTTTAAGGAAAGTAATGGACGACGACAAATATTATATTGATATGGAATAATAAAAATAGCTAAAATAACGAGTTTCTTTTAAGAAATAGTTCAAGGTTTAGATAAATCTAAAAAATATGTACAATTATTAAACCTTGATTGGCTTTAGCCTCTCAAGGTTTTTAACGCTCTAAACATTTGTAATTAAATCACTAATAGAGTGTTATATTTTTTGTCCTTCTTTTACTTTCAGACACCGGCCCCGAACCTAGATTGGCAAAGTGCCTTTCAAGGTTTCCATTTTAATGGTGAAAATATCCCAGTAATTAATCCGGCAGAGTAGGAAGAGAGGATTTAAATATGGTATATACAGCTCTTGTTAAAAGGCTAGATCAACAAATTGAAGAAGAAGTGACCATTGAAATCGAGGGCTTTGAATTTACAGGATTTGCTTTTATTTGTCCTTATAAAATTGAAGTAGGAAAAAGTTATCCTGTATCAATAGGGTTTACTATTTTAGATGAGTTAATGATTCGTGAAATCCAGGGAGAGAAGAAAGAAATTGAACGTATTGGTTTGGGCTATGAATATTATATAAGAGGTTTGTTACATGAGGATAAAATTGACGCAGGTATAGTTTTTACTGACGAAGATGAATATTTTTCTGATTATCCTGAATTCAAAGAGAAAAATGTTGAGATGAGAGTTGACAGAATCAGTATCGATTTTTTTAAGACACCATAATAATAATTGATAAGCTATTTGGTATCAGTGTGTTTTTAAACACGATAATTCATTGGTATTAAAACCTTGATGCCTTTCAAGGTTTTTTCCTTTAAGAGATTTATGGATAAATACAACAGCACCCCCCTAATAGGATGGAGAGGTGCTGTTTGTGAATGCATACATGTATTAGTGTGTATCATTGATAGTTTTTACTTTAGAGAGGAATTTATTTCTAACCCTAATACTCCCCTCTAATTACAAAAAACGACCCCCGAATAACCCCCGCCAATTTAGACTTCCGCCTGGCAAACTTAAACTTCCCTTCTAATTCCTTTGGTATTTCCATTCCCTCAGAAAGTTTAAAACCAACAGCACGTTTCTTGGGGTCATCAACCGTATACATGACGTTGACACTAAGGCCATCCTCATAAAAGACGTAGGTCCATTTAATATTTTCGACTTGAAATTGGGAAGTTTCTAAAGGTTTGGCTGCAAACTCTATATCCCGTTCTTTTTTCAAGATATGGTTTACATAATCAAGGGTTTCCTGGCTTTCGCTGGCAGGTACAACGGTAAATTCATGCTTATATTTAGTCATGAAGTAACGGGCCTCATTTGCACGCAAACCAGCAAGGGCTTCCGCTGCCGGTGAAGACTCTAGACCAGCTGCAGACACATTTTTGAAATCAACAATATAGGACATTTTCATCCCGCCTTTTATTTCCTATTTCCTAACAACAGGAATCCACATTTCACCAAATACTAAGCCATTTCGCTGGCCCATTTCAACCGCTGCATTGGGCCCGCCAACATAGGCAACATTTGTTGCTTCCGGCAAGACTTGACCAAAGGCCATGCCGGTAAGCATATTGCTCAACATTTCAGCTGTCTCGGCTTCCCCTTTAACAACGATGTATTCTCCTTTAGGGAATTGGATCAGTCTGGATGCTTCTGGGAGCGACTCCTCTGTCATGAACCCGCATAATGCATCATCTTGTTATTCACCGCTTCGTTCACGGTAAAAATGTAATCATTTGCGGCAATAGCTTTTAATTTATCAAGCCTGCCATCCTGTTTAACTGCCTGCCAAAAATCCGCCTTTTCCTTATTGATGCCGGCATAGTCTGTGTAATCGCTCTTCAGTTCAGTTCCGATGCCTAAAACCGTAAAGCCTTCTTTTTCTTCCAGAGTATAATCTGCCATAATCAAAACCTTCCTTCTCTAAAAATTGATCAAATGATTTATCTTTTCACTTGATGAGTTTATAATAACTTTAAATCATGTCAAAAAATGATACTGTTTAGGAGGTCCCCATGAAAAAAGTTGAACGGATTAATGTGATGATGCGGTATATCAATAACCGCGCCCACTTTACTATTTCTGAAATCATGCGGGAATTTAACATCTCCCGTTCAACGGCTATTAGAGATATTCGGGAAATTGAAGCCATGGGGATGCCGCTTGTCGCTGAAGTTGGCAGGGATGGGGGTTATTTTGTCATGAACAATTCTGTCCTGCCCACTGTCCGCTTTACTGATAATGAAATCAAAGCACTGTTTATTGCCTTTATGGCTACAAGAAACCTTCAGCTCCCTTATCTAAAGAGCCGTCAGTCTTTAGCTGAAAAATTAATCGGCCTCATCTCAGAAGCCCAGCAGGAAGACATTGTTCTATTAAATCAAATCCTGCTGTTTGAAGGGACCAACCCCAATAATCCCGACCTGCTTGAACTGTCGGACCTCCCTCATCCGATGCTGGAGAAACTCATCCAAACCCTTCTTTTGGATAGATATTTATTGATTACCATTAACGAAGAGAAGGAAATCAGGTCTTATCCCATTTATCTCTTGCACCTTTATCGTGAAAAAAGCATCTGGCTGATTGAAGGCTTTGACTTAAAGGAAGGAAAGAAACAAATTTTCCCCGTGGACAATCTCACCAGCGTCGAACCATATCCTGTGAACAAAAGAGTAAGCAGAAAAAATATTATAGAAAAAATAAGCAAGCAGGAGGAAGTAATCAATCTTGTCCTTGAACTCGGTCCACAGGCGATTGCCCAGTTCAAAAAATACCATCCTTTAAAAGTATCCATTTCTTATACAAATCCTTACCAAACGACAGCCGTTCTAAAGACTTTTATCAATGTCAATAATTCAGAAGAACTGACCGAAATGACCAATTGGCTGCTTTTCCTCGGAGGGGATATCAAGGTCAGGGAGATGCCGGAAGAAATCTTAAAAGGTTTACAAGAGAGATTAGGCTTATTCTGCCCATAAGCAGAGCTAGTTAAAACCGGCATTTTGCCAGGTTTGCAGAGCCCCTAATAGCTCTTTAATTTTACATACAAGCCAGATGCTCCTCAAGGCGCTCCATTGTCTGTTCGGCACCTGGGGCGGCATATGTTTTCACCTTTTCAAATACAGCGGCAGTTTCTTCAAAAATTGTGGTATAAGTGAGCTTCGTTTTGCCATCCAGATCCTCAAAGGCTGCTGTGGCGAGAAAATAGGGAAATACATCATGTTTGAAGACGATTCGCTCGGGTTTAACGACCTCAACAAAGACGTTGGTATTAGGAAAATCAACGCCATCAGGACCGTGCATGATAAACTGCCATGTACCGCCCGGTTTCATATCGAATGTTTGAGAAGTCAACGTAAAACCTTGAGGTCCCCACCACTTTGACAGATGCTCTTCTTTCGTCCAAGAATCAAACACAAGATCAACAGGCGCATCAAATACGCGGGTCACTGTAATTTCACGGTCCCCTATTTGTGTTGTCATTTTGTTTGTTGAGTTGTTTTGGTTCATGTCGATCCCTCCAAGTTAAATTTGATTAAAACCATATCACTAATCCCTCTTGCCCATTAGCTGTTCAGCCGCCATATTATTAATTTGCTAATCGTTTATCATTATCCTTCCGATAAACGGTGTGAGATTCTCCTGATTTAATTGTTAAATAGTCTTTGATAAGTTTAAGTGGCTTCTTACACTATTTCATCCTAAATGCAGCGTTATTAAGCAAGGTGTTTTAAGTATAAATAGAAAGGAGCAATTACTTCTCTCCTTTGATTAGGTCAGAAGTATTTTTGTATTTTACTATAGTATTTATTTGTGACTCTTTCCTGTTGTTAACATTGATATACAGCCATTTATTAAAATATTCCATTGTAATTATTAGTGGTATTTATTATTATAAATGAGTATTTTAGTACAAGATTAAGAATCTTTTTAACCAATATTTCTTGATATTTCAATATTTTCAACAAAGGAGGATATGGAGTGGCAAACAAAGAATTGAAGAGAGGCTTAGAATCACGTCACATTCAGATGATTGCTCTGGGTGGTACGATTGGTGTCGGCTTATTTATGGGATCAGCAAGCACCATTCAATGGACAGGACCGTCTGTGCTTCTTGCTTATATAACTGCAGGGATTTTTATCTACTTCATCATGCGTGCCATGGGGGAAATGTTGTATTTAGAGCCTAACACGGGGTCCTTTGCCACATTTGGCTATAAGTATATTCATCCATTGGCTGGGTATTTGACTGCCTGGAGCAACTGGTTTCAATGGGTAATAGTCGGGATGGCTGAAATTATTGCCGTCGGTGCCTACATGCAATACTGGTTTCCTGACTTGCCTGCGTGGATACCGGGTATCATTGCCATGGTGATGCTGGGAGCCGCGAATTTAATATCCGTTAAATCATTTGGTGAATTTGAATTTTGGTTTTCCTTGATTAAAGTTGTAACGATCATCTTAATGATCATTGCCGGTTTTGGGCTTATTTTCTTCGGAATTGGCAATGGAGGTGAGGCAATTGGTTTTTCTAATCTTTGGGAGCATGGCGGATTCTTTACAGGCGGATGGACAGGCTTTTTCTTTGCCCTATCCCTTGTAATTGGAGCGTATCAAGGCGTTGAACTAATTGGAATTACAGCAGGGGAAGCAAAAGACCCCAGGAAAACGCTTACGAGTGCAATTCAAAGTATCATTTGGCGGATTTTGATTTTCTATATAGGGGCTATTTTGGTGATTGTAACTGTATATCCTTGGGATCAGCTTCAATCGGTCGGAAGCCCATTTGTGGCTACTTTTGCAAAAGTAGGAATTACTGCGGCTGCAGGAATTATTAACTTTGTTGTTATTACAGCGGCGATGTCCGGCTGCAACAGCGGTATTTATAGTGCAGGTCGTATGCTTTATACGTTAGGAGTAAATGGGCAGGCACCTAAATTCTTTACGAAAATATCTTCTCAAGGTGTACCGATTGTCGGTACTATGGGTGTACTGATTGGTTTAGCGGTTGGTGTTGTTTTAAGCTATATTGCACCAGAAAATTTATTTGTCTATGTATACAGTGCAAGTGTTCTTCCAGGTATGGTTCCATGGTTTGTCATCTTAATCAGCCAAATTAAGTTTAGAAAAGCAAAAGGAGCTGAAATGGACAAGCATCCATTCAAAATGCCTTTTGCTCCTGTGACCAATTATGTAACCATCGCATTTTTATTGATGGTATTAGTGGGAATGTGGCTGAATGATGATACCCGGATCTCGCTGATCGCAGGTATTGTTTTTCTGGGAATTGTAACTTTAAGTTATTTCGCTTTTGGAATAGGAAAGCGTGTACCACGAGATTCTGGAGAAGATAAAGAAGCAGCTTAATAGAGAAGAATTCCTTCAGCATATTGAGCTGATATGCTCATTGAAAGAACATTAAACCAAAGATGATTCAACCTGCAATTCTGCAGATAAATTGATAAAAGCATTATAATTATTACCACCTTGATAGACTAAATGTCTCTTAAGGTGGTCTTTTTTATCTGCTCCTATTGGCGCTCGCGGATAATCTATGTGTCTAATGGAAGGCAGTGCCTCCCTCTAAAATAAGAACTCTTATCCCGCAATATCCTAAAGGTGTTCACATTGAAGGATTTTCATTTGGATCTGTGGAATTCTGAATTCAGAAAGCCAAATTTCAGGTTTCTCCCCCACAAACATCCGGGGAGGCACACAGGTAACGGAGAAAATTTATTTCAGGGGGATCACATGATCGAATTCAAAGAAATAGACCGGCATAATTTTTTCGATGTAATTGATTTGCGTGTAGCAGAAGAGCAGAAATCGTTTGTAGCGCCGAATGTGTTTTCGCTTGCACAGGCAAAGGCATTTCCGGAGTGTATTTGTTTAGCGATCTATCAGGATGATGTGTTAGTGGGCTTTACGATGTATTGCATAGATTCTGACGATAAGGAATATTGGATATACCGCCTGATGATTGACGCGAAGCACCAGTCAAAAGGGTATGGAAAAGAGGCCATGGAGAAGCTGATCGAGCGGATTAAACAGGATCAAGAGCATAAGGTGATATATTTAAGCTTTGAGCCAGAAAACAATCTGGCGAAGGGGTTGTATGAAAAATTGGGCTTTGAAGCCGATGGCCGGATAATTGATGGGGAAATCGTTTATAAGATAACGTATTAATCAAAAGAGCTCCTTCTGAGGGGCTTTTATTAATTCATGGCTTGCCGTTATTTTCATGGAGGTGAATCAATTGACAGGGGAGTTTAAAAAAAAGAAAAAATGGATGGTATTGATCATTTCGGTCGGCTTGTTAATTGCTGGACTGCTCGATATTAAGTATCAAGGACTATTCTTTCAGCTATTGCCAGAATCTATTCAATCAAAGATAGCTGATATTTATTAAGCAAATAGAAAAGTCGGCCTTTAATAGGTTAAAGAAAGTAGTGTTGACAAAATGTCAACACTATTTGTATATTGATAGAAGCTGAACATGTTGGAAAGGAAAATGAGTATGGCAGATAAAAGCAATGAAATAGGCCAGCTGCTTAAGAGCTTACTGAAGGAGCGGTCTTTATCCATGAGGAAATTCAGTCAGATGACTGGAGTCGATACGGCGGTCATATCAAAAATTATTAATGGAAAACGAAAAGCGACCCCCGAGCATTTGGAGCGGTTTGCGGATTATTTTGGAGTATCAATCTCCCGGTTTTATGAGAGCGCAGGGTACCCTATAGATCCAAAGCAGACGGAACTGAATGAGTCGATTGGCTATATTCAGGCTGTTCTTGAATCCACAAGTTTAGTAGATAAAGAGTTTCGGCTGGAAGATGTGAAGCAGGAACTTGAAAAATACCAGCAGTTCTCTCAAACCAAGGAAGGGGCCAAAACCATTCAGTCCAAGTTTGAGGAGAAGGTGGAGAAAGTGGGGAGCATCGGTCCCTTTATTCATTATTTAAAGGACATGTACGGGAAATTCTCTATGCGGAGCGGGAATAAGCTGGAGCTTGCTATGATGGGCGGGGCACTCCTCTATTTTATCACGGCCGTTGACTGTATCCCGGATTATGTCTTTCCGGTCGGTTATATAGACGATGCACTGGTCATCAATTGGGTGATGAATGGACTGTCGCTGAAAAAATAAATTGCGGAAAATAAGTAGGATGGGAGAAAAAATGAGCAGACAAAATCGCTATAAAAGAAAAAGCAGAGTGCTTAAACTGACTGCAGCATTGCTGGCAGTGAGTGCGGCTGTGATCGGATACTTTGTCTATCAATACCAGGCGGGAATAAGCATGGCAGAACCGGTTGAACAGCAGGAATATGAGTTCCATGGGGAGAAAAGCCTCGACGATAAAATCAATGTACTTCTATTGGGAGTCGATGCACGGCCGGATGAGGGAAAATCCCGCACTGACTCCATCATGGTCGCCCAATACGATCCGAAGGAAGGGACAGCCAAGGTCATCTCGATCATGCGGGATATTTACACAGAAATTCCCGGATATAAGAACTACAAAATTAACACTGCCTTTTATCTGGGCGGACCGGAATTGCTGCGGGAAACCTTGAAAGATGACTTTGACTTGGATATTGAGTATTACGCCCTGATCGATTTTACAGGCTTCGAGAAAATGGTGGATGCTCTTGCCCCTGATGGCATTGAAATGGATGTTGAAAAAAAGATGTCAGCTAATATCGGCGTGTCCCTTGAGCCCGGATTGCAAAGGCTGAACGGGAAGGAATTATTGGGATATGCCCGTTTTCGCAAGGATGCAGAGGCCGATTTCGGACGGGTAAGGCGCCAGCAGCAGGTCATCAATGCACTAAAGGACGAGTTTTTAAGTGTTAGTGGTGTGATAAAGCTGCCGAAGCTGATAGGAACTGCTCAGCCCTATATTCAGACGAATCTTCAAGGCGCAGAACTTCTCGCTATCATGAAGGACGTCGCTATGCACAGGCCTGATAAGGTGGAAACACTGACCATTCCCATCCAGAATTCTTATACAGATGTAAGGTATGAGGGGGTAGGGCTGGCACTGGATATTGATTTTGAGACAAATAAAGAGGCAATCCGATCCTTTTTGGAGGGGGACTCCAGGAAATCAGGGATAGACGCATCCAGCGGGCAAAGAGATTGAGGAGAACTTCAACATGGGAAATACATATTTGAAACGGCTGGATAAATCGGTCTTGTTCATTATTTGTACATTTAGCATCATGAGTATCCTTTTTATTTACAGCAGCCAGGGGACCGGTCAGTACGGAGACCAGAACTTTGCGCTTAAGCAGGGAGTCAGCTATATGATTGGGTTCGTCCTGCTGATGGCTGTTGCTTATCTGGATGCAGACCAGCTGGAGAGAATTGCATGGCCCCTCTATCTTGTTTGTTTTGCGTCCATCGTTCTTTTGCCGCTTATGCCTCCTGCAGTGGCGCCGTCTATTTTAGGGGCGAAAAGATGGTATAGCCTCCCCCTGCTTGGCTCTATACAGCCATCTGAGTTTTTTAAAATCGCTTTGCTTCTGTTAACATCCAGATTAGCTTACAAACACAATTTGCTTTACCAGGTGAGGACGGTTTGGACTGACCTCCTGCTGATTGGCAAAATCCTTCTGGCGACAATCATTCCATCCATCTTTGTCTATCAGCAGCCTGATACCGGCATGGTTGTTCTTTACTTGGCCGGCAGCGCCACCGTCCTCTTTCTGTCCGGCATTCAAAAGAAGATTCTAGCAGCCGCGTGCTTTTTTCCGGCGGCAGGCACAGCCATCCTCATGTATGTCTACTTTCAGTATCCATCCGTCTTCTATGATCAGCTGCTTCCGTTATTAAAGCCCCACCAGCAGGAGAGAATCCTGGGATGGCTTTCGCCAAGTGAATATGCAGATCATGCATATCAGACGAATAAAGCCATACTGGCGGTGGGAAGCGGGGAATTAAAGGGAAATGGATTTGGCGGCGGAACAGTCTATATTCCTGAAAAGCATACAGATTTCATCTTTGCCACCATTGCGGAAGAAGGCGGGTTTATAGCTGCTGCTGTTGTTCTCAGTTTATTCTTCGTCCTATTGTACCGGATGGCTGTAATCGGCGATCATGCGGAATCGCCCTTTGGTTTGTATATTTGCTCGGGGGCGATAGCGATGTATACCCTGCAAATCTTCCAAAACATCGGGATGACAATCGGGGTCATGCCAGTCAAAGGGATTTCACTGCCCTTATTGTCATATGGGGGAAGCTCATTGCTGTCCAATATGATATTCATGGGTATCCTATTATCGATACGAAAGCCGTACCGGAAATATATGTTCGAAGCAAAATAGACGGCAAGCTTCTTTTGAGCTTGCTGTTTTTTACTTGGATAACACTGAAAAAGAGCATTCCCGAAAAGGGCATGCTCCGCTAACCTGCCAAACTCCCTTCAGTAATTTCCTTCGCATGAACAAGTTTCCTATAAATAACCGCCAGGATCAATGCTGGTATCGTGCAAACCACCATCCCGATAAACGCGTATCTTGGTTCCATTTCATATAAATACCCGCCAAAAATCGTGAAGATGGCTGTGCTCCAGCTAAGAGCGAGTGCAGAGTATATTCCTTGTGTAATCGGCACCTGTTCATGGGGAACGTATTTGATTAAGTATTTCATAAAGGCATAGTGTGCCATGGCAAATGAAAAGGCATGAAGTGTTTGGGCAACCGTAAACATAATCACATGCGGAAAAGCAAATACGAGTATCCAGCGTGCGGTTGAGCCCAATGCTGCCAATGCCAGTAAAGAGCCGATTGAAAATTTGCGGAAAGTCCGGTCGGCAATGAAAAAGAATAGGATTTCTGCAATCACGGCAATGTTAATGATCAGGCCGATTAAATATTGGGGAGCCTGAATTTCCTGCAAATAAATATAGCCATAGTTGTAATAAGAAGCATGTGCTGCCTGCAGTAAAATGACTATGACGAGCACCAGGCCGAAGTGCTGGATGCTGAATAATTTCTTTATGGCGCCTTTTGTCTGGACGCTTTTGGGTTTTTCCGATAAAACGTCCGGCGTATTCATTAAACCGAGGCACAGAAATACGATCATGCCGAGCAGCAGAGCCCAGAATATGGCATCATCCCCAAATGCCCCTGTGAAGAAAGTCAGGAGCATGCCGGATACAACGAATCCAATTGACCCCCATGAGCGGCTTTTTCCGTAATCTCTTAATTGCTTACTCTGTACAAGAATGCCTGCAGCACTATCCAATGCTGGCATCAGAGCAGGGTAAAAGAAGTGTAAAAACAGCGTAACCACCAGCAGGCTTGTAAAAGAATTGGCCGGGATATAGCAGAGAATGGCAATCAGTGTGCCGATTCCCATCCCGTTAAGCAAGGTTCTACTGCTGAATTTTCCTGATAAATAGGGAAAGGCAAAGAGTGTGGAAAGGCCCCGTACAGCCAAACCTAGACTCATGATCAAACTCGCCTGTGAAACGGTCATTCCTTTTATATGGATCAGCCACCCTGTCCAATAGGGCAGAAAAACACCCCAGGTCATAAAGAAACTGAAAAACTGTCTGCCCATCCAGCTCTGTGTATTCATTAAATATCCCTCCGATATTTGCATGATATCAGGAAGATTCGTACAATAATATGAGATATCTCATATTTCGGGGTGGAGAATGGAAATTTATAATCAGGAAAAAAGGCAGCATTACCTGGAGCAGTACTCCATTTCGCATTTATTTTCTTTTCCGATTGAGGAGTTTATGGAAGTACGCGAATATAAGCGGGATGAATGGATTATTCGCGAAGGCATGAGGCCGGATTATTTGTATTATGTTATCAAGGGAAAAGCCAAAATCTATGTAACGTATCAAAATGGCAAGGTTTCTTTGATCAATTTTATTAATGCCCACGATTATATCGGCGAAATGGAGCTATTACATGAAGTGTACTATACAAAGGGGATTCAAGCCTCCACGAAGACAATCTGTTTTGCGATGCCTTTGCATAAATACCGCAACAGGCTCCTTGAAGATACGACCTTTCTTCGTGAACTCACCAAGTTTTTAAGTATGAAAGCAACGAAAATGGCTGAAAAGTACTCCCAGAGCCTTTCCTTTCCGCTAGAAAACCGACTGGCGGATTTCATTCTGCAAACCGCTGATGGGGAGGTCTATAAGGAAAAACATGTAACCGTCTGTGATTTTTTAGGGGTATCTTATCGCCACCTATTGCATGTTCTTGTACAGTTTTGCGATAAAGGATACCTGCAGAAGGAAGGGCGGCAATACCTCATTCGGCGGTCAGATGAACTGCACCGGCTTGCTGATGTGCTGAAAAATGACTTACATTAAAAGGAATAAGTCTGAACCAGACGCAACTTCGGACAGGAGAGTGGGAAAACCGAGAGAGAGAGTCTGAACTTGGTGTAACTTCGGACAGGAGAGCCGGAAAACCGGGAGATAGAGTCCGAACTTGGTGTAACTTCGGACAGGAGAGCCGGAAAACCGAGAGAGAGAGTCCGAACTTGGTGTAACTTCGGACAGGAGAGGCGAAAAACCGGGAGATAGAGTCCGAACCGGGCGCAACTTCGGACAGGAGAGCCGGAAAACCGGGAGATAGAGTCCGAACTTGGTGTAACTTCGGACAGGAGAG
>NZ_JALJRC010000048.1:0-26317 GCF_024519925.1 Cytobacillus sp. Bac17
GAAGCGTGGCGACATGTGGAGCTGACTGATACTAATCGATCGAGGACTTAACCAAAACGAAAAGCGGAGGCGACTGTTCAACTTTGAGAGACGTTGGAGAGCCGGCCATTCAAATCCTGGTTTTGGGATTTGGAGGGACGGATCGAAACGGCCGAGAAGTTAGGAGCCGAAGCTAGACAAGTCATTGGTGAATACTCGGCAAATGCTTCTTCATGCATTATCTAGTTTTGAGGGAACGAAGTTTCTTCAACCAAATAGTCCGGTGGCGATAGCGAGAAGGTCACACCCGTTTCCATACCGAACACGGAAGTTAAGCTTCTCAGCGCCGATGGTAGTTAGGGGCTGTCCCCTTGTGAGAGTAGGACGCTGCCGGGCATATGAAAGAGCACCTGATGGGTGCTCTTTTTTGTGTGTTTGGATGTATTACTTTATCCAAATATTATATTTGAACTCTTCTTTTTGGTGGAAAATACATATATGCGTCACTTTTTCATGTTATGCTTCACTTTGGAATTTATATGCGTCCCTTTTACTCGTATATGTGTCAGAATTCATTTATATTCGCCACTCCTTACTTCACTGCCTGTTTTATGTGTTAAATCTGTTCTTTACCAAGATATATTATGCCAAATGTGAAATAAACTTCTAATCGAGATAGAAACATGCTGGATAATCTCCAAAACCTATTAGATAAAAACCTTTAGATACTCTCTCCTTTATATAGCCTCAACTAATGAAGGCATAATTCAGCCGTTTCATCCCACTCAAAAAAGGATAACCTATTCATAAAGAATCCAATTTGCAAAAAAAAGGTTATCAAACGCCAATTTCTTTTGTACAATAGGGACTTAATGGGGAAGGGGCGCCCATATGCCTTTAAATCCCCCATAAAGGAGGACGCTTGCTTTGCTGGAAAACAGTTTTATTATGGTCGCTATTATTTTGATCATTAATATTGTATATGTATCATTTTTTACCATCAGGATGATTCTTACGCTTAAGGGGCAGCGGTACCTTGCAGCTTTTATAAGCACCATCGAAGTTGTTATCTATGTCATAGGTTTAGGGCTGGTTCTGGATAACCTAAATGAAATACAAAATCTGATTGCTTATGCAGTCGGTTATGGAATTGGCGTTATTGCCGGCATGAAAATTGAAGAGAAGCTTGCTCTTGGCTATATTACGGTAAATGTAATTACAAAGGAATATGACAGGGATCTTCCAAAAGCTTTAAGGGATAAAGGCTATGGTGTCACAAACTGGGCTGCCAATGGACTTGAAGGCGATAGGATGGCCCTTCAGATCCTGACACCAAGAAAATATGAATTAAAGCTTTATCAGACGATTAAAGAGCTGGATCCTAAGGCCTTCATCATCGCTTATGAGCCAAAAACGATTCATGGCGGTTTCTGGGTGAAATCTGTTAAGAGAGGAAAGTTATCCCAATGAGCAAAGCCAAAAACAAAATGGTGTTTGAGGTCCAGGAAAACGAAACGATTGACCAGTGCCTGGACAGGATACAAAAGGCAGGATATATACCTGTTAGAAGGACTGAGAAGCCTATATTTAAAGAAGTTAAGACGGGTGGTAAAGTCGATTATGAACCGGCTGGAAGGCAGATAGTTTTTGAAGCAAAACGATTAGAAGATTAAAACACGAACATTAATTGTCTGACTTTTAGTATTGTTCGATTTTTCGATTGACAGAGTATCAGGTATGTTGTTAATATGATGGTAGTTAATAAAACGTGAATAAACCCCTCGTATAATAATGGGAATAGGGCCCATAAGTTTCTACCCGGCAACCGTAAATTGCTGGACTATGAGGGAAAGCTGATATGCCCGGCATGTAGAAGGAATGGTTCCTGCCGTTTGCAGGTGTCTTCCTTATGGTTCTTTTTAGCCCGGACAGATTACTTTCTCTCATATTAAGAGAAGGGTCTGTGCGGGTTTTTTATATTGGAAGATTTGGAGGAGAAAGAATGAGCGCACAAGCAGCAGTCATTATGGGAAGCAAATCAGATTGGGAGACAATGAAGCACGCTTGCGGAATTCTGGAAGAGCTTGAAATCCCTTATGAAAAAAAGGTTGTTTCAGCCCATCGGACTCCAGATCTTATGTTTGAATATGCTGAGCAGGCAAGAGACAGAGGAATAAAGGTAATTATTGCGGGTGCAGGAGGAGCGGCACACCTTCCAGGAATGGTTGCAGCGAAAACGACACTTCCTGTCATTGGAGTGCCAGTCCAATCAAAAGCTCTAAACGGACTGGATTCATTGCTGTCCATTGTTCAGATGCCCGGCGGCGTCCCGGTTGCAACGGTTGCGATTGGAAAAGCAGGAGCCACTAACGCCGGATTGCTGGCAGCACAAATACTTGGCGCTTTTGATACAGCCATTGCAGAACGTCTTCAGTCAAAAAGAGATAAAACAAAACAGGAAGTACTAGAAAGCAGTGATGAACTTGTCTAATAAAACAATTTTACCTGGACAAACAATTGGAATTATTGGCGGGGGACAGCTTGGGAGAATGATGGCACTTGCAGCAAAAGCAAATGGCTTCAGGATTGCCGTTTTAGATCCGGCAGAAGACTCTCCTTGCGGCCAGGTTGCGGATATTAAAATCATTGGAGAATATGGCCATTTAGATTCTATAAAAGAGTTAGCTGACGTCAGTGACGTTGTGACATATGAATTTGAAAATATCAGTGCGGAAGCTCTTGAGTGGCTATGTGCAAATGCGTACGTCCCACAGGGGAGCGAGGTGCTGGAAATCACCCAGGACCGGACAAAGGAAAAAGCAGCCATCCAAAAAGCCGGCTGCGAGGTAGCGCCATATGCGGTCATTACTACTGAAAAAGATATTTATGATAATATAGAAAAGCTTGGCTATCCAGCAGTATTAAAGACATCCAGAGGCGGATATGACGGAAAAGGGCAAGTTGTAATAAAGAGCGGGCAGGATATTAAGAAAGCTGCACAGCTTCTTGAGAATGGCGTGTGCGTCCTTGAAAAATGGATTCCATTCGAAAAGGAAATATCGGTTATTATCTGCCGGAATATCTCGGGAGAAAAAGCGGTATTTCCAGTCGGGGAAAATGTCCATAAAGAAAACATTCTGCACCAGACAATTGTGCCGGCCATGATCACAGCCGATGCTGAGGAAAGGGCAATAAATGCAGCAAACCAGCTGGCAGAAGCTTTAAGCCTTGTCGGTACATTGGCAGTCGAAATGTTTCTGACAAAAGACGGACAGATTTACATTAACGAGCTTGCGCCTCGTCCGCATAACTCAGGCCATTATTCGATAGAAGCTTGCGAAACCTCCCAGTTTGAACAGCACATCCGTGCAGTTTGCAATTGGCCGCTTGGCAGCACGGAGCTATTAAAACCGGCTGTTATGGTAAACATACTAGGAGAGCATCAGGAGCCTTTAATTAAGAAAATACCTGAATTGGATGACTGGAAGATTCACTTGTACGGAAAAAAGGATGCCAAATATAAACGCAAGATGGGCCATGTCACGCTTTTGCGGAAATCAGCCGAAGAGGCACTTGAAGAAGCAGAAAGAAGCGGCATTTGGACCCCTGTGAAGGAAAAGATCGGAGGATAAAACATGATTGAACGCTATACGAGACCGGAAATGGGAGCTATCTGGACAGAAGAGAACCGCTTTCAGGCTTGGCTTGAGGTAGAAATTCTTGCTTGTGAAGCTTGGGCTGAATTAGGGGATATTCCGAAAGAAGATGTTCAGAAAATCCGTGAGAATGCTTCTTTTAATATTGACCGTATTAAAGAAATCGAAGAGGAAACACGGCATGATGTGGTCGCTTTTACTCGTGCGGTATCTGAAACGCTTGGCGAGGAACGCAAATGGGTTCATTACGGGCTTACTTCCACAGATGTGGTTGATACGGCGCTTTCATACTTAATCAAACAGGCGAATGATATTCTTCTAAAAGATATCGAACGCTTTGTGGAAATCCTGAAAAACAAAGCACAGGAACACAAGCATACAGTAATGATGGGCCGTACGCACGGGGTACATGCTGAGCCGACTACATTCGGATTAAAGCTTGCACTATGGTATGAAGAAATGAAGCGTAATCTTGACCGCTTTAAAGAAGCAGCTGCTGGAGTGGAATTCGGTAAAATCTCAGGTGCAGTTGGAACATATGCAAACATCGATCCGTTTGTTGAAAAATATGTGTGTGAAAAGCTGGGCATCCAGCCAGCGCCCATTTCAACGCAAACACTTCAGCGTGACCGTCATGCACATTATATGGGGGCGCTTGCGCTTGTAGCCACTTCAATTGAAAAATTTGCGACAGAGATCCGCGGCCTGCAAAAAAGCGAAACGCGTGAAGTGGAAGAGTTCTTCGCGAAAGGTCAAAAGGGATCTTCAGCAATGCCGCACAAACGCAACCCGATTGGTTCAGAAAATATGACGGGAATGGCAAGAGTGATCCGCGGCTATATGATGACTGCGTATGAAAATGTGGCATTATGGCATGAGCGGGATATTTCCCACTCATCAGCTGAAAGAATCATACTGCCTGACGCAACGATTGCGCTGAACTATATGCTGAACCGCTTTGGAAATATCGTGAAAAATTTAACAGTCTTCCCTGAAAACATGAAGCGCAATATGGACCGTACGTTAGGGCTGATTTACTCTCAGCGTGTTCTTCTGGCCTTAATTGACAAAGGCATGACTCGTGAAGAGGCATATGATACTGTTCAGCCGCGGGCTATGGAAGCGTGGGAAAAACAGGTGCAATTCCGCAGCCTGATCGAGCAGGACGAGACGATTACATCAAAGCTAACCGAAGCAGAAATAGATGACTGCTTTGACTATAACTACCACATCAAGCATGTGGACACCATTTTTGACCGTCTAGGTTTATAAAAAAATAAAGAGGTAAAGAGCAGTCTTTACCTCTTTATTATCGGGAAAATTCCCAATCTTCTTAATAATAATGTCTAGCAGACATGTGCTATTCAAATAAGGGAGGCTCTCCGCTATGGAAAAAGGAGAATTGTTATACGAAGGCAAAGCCAAAAAGGTTTATCAAACAAACGATGAAAATATCGTCTGGATTGAATACAAAGATTCTGCAACAGCCTTTAATGGTGAGAAAAAAGCAAGCATCAGCGGCAAGGGCCGTTTGAATAACGAGATTACGAGTTTGCTTTTTTCAAAGCTTCATGACCTGGGAATTGAATCTCACTTTATTGAAAGACTTTCAGAGACTGAGCAGCTTGTTAAAAAGGTGGATATCATTCCGCTCGAAACAGTGGTCCGCAATGTTGCAGCGGGGAGCTTTTCTAAGAGATTGGGAGTTGTAGAAGGGAAAGAGTTACCGAGGCCGATTGTTGAATTCTACTACAAAGATGACGAGCTCGGTGATCCGCTGCTGACAGAAGATCATATTGAAGTTCTTCAGCTGGCTGATAAAAAGGAAGCAGCCCTTTTACAGGAAAAGGCACTTCAGGTTAATGCCATTTTAAGAGACTTTTTCAAAGACCTCGGCATTAAATTAGTAGATTTTAAGCTGGAGTTTGGTAAAGATGAATCAGGACAAATTCTGCTGGCTGATGAGATTTCGCCAGATACTTGCAGGCTTTGGGATATTGAAACAAATGAAAAGCTGGATAAAGATGTTTTCCGCAGAGACCTTGGAAATTTAACAGATGCTTATGAAAATATTTTAGCTCGACTGGGAGGCCAAACAGTATGTACAAAGTAAAAGTTTTCGTCACATTAAGAGAAAGTGTTCTAGATCCTCAAGGAACAGTTGTAAAAAATTCTCTGCATTCCATGAATTACAGCGAAGTGTCTGATGTGCGCATTGGAAAATACATGGAACTGACAGTGGATAAAAGCGACCGTCCTGTTGAAGAAGCTGTGAAGGAAATGTGTGAGCGCTTATTAGCTAATGTAGTGATTGAAGATTACCGCTTTGAAATTGAGGAGGCTGTTGCTCAGTGAAGTTTGCTGTGATCGTATTTCCAGGGTCTAATTGTGACATCGACATGTACCATGCAGTAAAGGATGAGCTTGGAGCGGAAGCCGAATATGTCTGGCATGACGCGGAAAGTTTAGACGAATATGACGGGATTCTTCTTCCCGGCGGTTTCTCTTACGGAGATTATCTCCGTTCGGGTGCTGTCGCACGCTTCAGTAATGTCATGAAAGAAGTTGTTAAAGCGGCTGAAGCAGGAAAGCCGATCCTGGGCGTCTGCAATGGATTTCAAATCCTTCTTGAAGCTGGTCTTTTGCCTGGGGCAATGAGAAGAAACGATAGCCTGAAATTCATCTGCCGCACCGTGGAGTTACGGGTTGAAAACAATGAGACCATGTTTTCATCTGCATATGAGAAGGATGAAGTAATCAATATTCCGATCGCCCATGGTGAAGGAAACTATTATTGTGATGAAGCTGTTCTAGCTGAATTGAAGAAAAATAACCAAATCGTTTTTACTTACAATGGAACGAATCCAAATGGCAGCCTGGAAAACATCGCAGGCATTGTCAATGAAAAAGGAAATGTACTCGGCATGATGCCGCACCCTGAAAGAGCTGTTGATGAGCTTTTAGGGGGAGCAGATGGCCTGAAACTTTTTCAATCAATCGTAAAACAATGGAGGGAAGCACATGTCGTTAATGCTTGAGCCAAGTCCGGAACAGTTAAAGGCACAGAAGGTATACAAAGAAATGGGTTTGTCTGATGACGAATTTGCGATGATTGAAAAGATTATCGGGCGTTTGCCAAATTACACAGAAATCGGTTTGTTTTCGGTTATGTGGTCAGAGCATTGCAGCTATAAAAACTCAAAGCCCGTTTTAAGCAAATTTCCGACAACAGGAGAGAAAGTACTTCAGGGACCAGGGGAAGGAGCTGGAATTGTTGATATCGGCGATGGGCAAGCAGTTGTTTTTAAAATTGAAAGCCACAACCATCCGTCTGCAATCGAGCCTTACCAGGGGGCAGCAACAGGTGTCGGCGGGATTATCCGCGATGTATTTTCAATGGGAGCAAGACCGGTCGCGCTCCTCAACTCTTTACGCTTTGGAGAATTGGATACTCCTCGTGTACGGTACCTTTTTAAAGAAGTAGTCGCAGGCATTGCAGGTTACGGAAACTGCATCGGCATTCCAACAGTTGGGGGAGAAGTGCAGTTTGATTCTTCCTATGAAGGAAATCCGCTTGTAAACGCTATGTGTGTCGGCTTAATCGACCATAAGGATATTAAAAAAGGCCAGGCCCATGGAGTAGGCAACACAGTCATGTATGTTGGAGCAAAAACCGGCCGTGACGGTATCCATGGTGCTACTTTTGCATCTGAAGAATTAACAGACCAATCAGAATCAAAACGCCCGGCTGTCCAGGTTGGCGATCCATTCATGGAAAAGCTTCTGCTAGAGGCATGCCTTGAACTGGTCCAGTCTGACGCACTTGTCGGCATTCAGGATATGGGAGCTGCCGGTCTGACAAGCTCTTCTGCTGAGATGGCCAGCAAAGCGGGATCCGGAATTGAAATGAATCTTGACCTTGTTCCTCAAAGGGAAACAGGCATGACTGCATATGAAATGATGCTTTCCGAGTCTCAGGAGAGAATGCTGATTGTCGTGAAAAAAGGACGCGAGCAGGAGATCGTTGATTTATTTTCCAAGTATGGCCTTGAAGCAGTATCTATCGGCAAGGTAACCGATGATAAAATGCTCCGCCTGACTCATCAGGGAGAAGTGGTAGCAGAGCTGCCGGTAGATGCGCTTGCAGAGGATGCGCCGGTTTATCATAAGCCATCAAGCGAGCCGGAATATTTCCGCGAATTTCAGGCAATGGAAAATGAAGTTCCTGCGGTTGAAGATTATAAAGAAACATTGGTAAAGCTCCTTCAGCAGCCGACAATCGCCAGCAAGGAATGGGTTTATGACCAGTATGACTATATGGTCCGCACGAATACAGTAGTGGCACCTGGATCAGATGCTGCAGTCATTCGCATCCGCGGCACCCGCAAAGGATTGGCCATGACGACAGACTGTAATTCACGTTATATGTATCTTGATCCTGAAACAGGCGGAAAAATTGCTGTGGCTGAAGCAGCAAGAAATATCATTTGCTCCGGCGGTCAGCCATTGGCGATAACAGATAATCTTAACTTCGGAAACCCGGAGAAGCCTGAAATCTTCTGGCAAATCGAAAAAGCGGCAGATGGAATCAGTGAAGCATGCCGCACATTGAATACGCCAGTTATCGGCGGAAACGTCTCTTTATATAACGAAACAAATGGAACAGCTATCTACCCAACACCTGTCATTGGAATGGTCGGGCTTGTTGATGACATTGATCATGTTACAACACAATCATTTAAAGCAGCTGGTGATCTTATTTATCTGGTAGGCGAAACAAAGGATGAGTTCGGCGGCAGTGAGCTGCAGAAGATGACATACGGCAAGATTTTTGGAAAAGCGCCTGAACTTGATCTCGAAAAAGAAGAAAAGGCACAGGAACAAATTTTAAAAGCTATTCGTTCGGGACTTGTTGCATCTGCCCATGATGTGGCAGAAGGCGGTTTAGCGGTAGCAGCTGCGGAAAGCCTGATTGGTTCAACAGGTCTGGGAGCGGATATCAAGGTAAAAGGAAATGCGACTTCAGCTTTATTCAGTGAATCACAATCCCGTTTCTTGCTATCTGTCAAAAAAGAAAACCAGGAAGTATTTGAAAGTTTAGTAGACGCGACATTAATCGGTGAAGTAACAGAAGCACCTATACTTTATATCTCCAATGAAGAGGGCCTATTGCTTGCTGAACAGGTTGACGTTCTAAAGCAGGCCTGGAAAGGGGCTATCCCATGCTTGCTGAAATAAGAGGACTGAATGAAGAGTGCGGTGTTTTTGGAATCTGGGGGCATCAGGATGCTTCCCAGATCACGTATTACGGGCTTCATAGTCTGCAGCACCGCGGCCAGGAAGGCACGGGAATGGTTGTTACCGATGGCAAAAAGCTGAAAGGCATAAAAGGTGAGGGGCTAGTAACGGAAATTTTCACTGCAGATGCCATGAAGGAACTGGAAGGAAAAGCAGCAATCGGACATGTACGCTATGCGACTGCCGGCGGGGGCGGATATGAAAATGTCCAGCCTCTGCTATTCAACTCACAAAGCGGAAGTCTTGCACTTTGCCATAATGGAAACCTGGTGAATGCGACTGCATTGAAGCATCAGCTTGAAGGACAGGGAAGCATTTTTCAAACGAGCTCGGATACAGAGGTGCTGGCTCACTTAATTAAGCGTGCAGGCTTCTCTTCACTTAAGGACCGTGTCAAAAATGCTTTATCCATGATTAAAGGAGCTTATGCTTTTCTGATTATGACCGAAACAGAACTGATGGTTGCGCTGGATCCGAACGGCATGAGGCCGCTCTCGCTTGGCAAAATCGGCGATGCTTATGCGGTTGCATCTGAAACATGTGCTTTTGATGTTGTCGGTGCAGAGTATATCCGCGATATCCTGCCAGGAGAACTGCTGATTATTGACGACAATGGATTCCGTTCTGAAATGTTTGCAATGGCCTCTAATATTGCAATGTGCACAATGGAATATGTTTATTTTTCCCGTCCGGACAGTAATATCAACGGGATCAACGTTCATACAGCCCGGAAAAACCTTGGAAAGCAGCTTGCCTTTGAGGCGCCAGTTGAAGGGGACGTCGTTACGGGCGTACCTGACTCAAGCATCTCTGTCGCGATTGGCTATGCTGAAGCTACAGGCATTCCATATGAGATGGGCTTGATAAAAAACCGCTATGTTGGCCGGACTTTTATCCAGCCATCCCAATCGCTGCGTGAGCAGGGTGTAAAAATGAAGCTGTCTCCGGTACGCGGAGTTGTAGAGGGCAAGAGAGTCATCATGGTGGACGACTCGATCGTTCGAGGAACAACAAGCAGACGGATCGTCACAATGCTGAAAGAAGCAGGAGCTACAGAAGTGCATGTGCTTATCAGTTCACCGCCAATTAAAAATCCATGTTTCTATGGAATCGACACATCAACAAAGGAAGAATTGATTGCCGGCAATCATTCAGTTGAGGAAATAAGAGAAATCATTGGTGCGGACACACTTACCTTTTTAAGTACAGAGGGCATGGTCAAAGCAATCGGCCGAAAAGACGGACAATGCCTGGCATGCTTTACAGGCCAGTATCCGACGGAGATTTATCCAAGCACTTTGCATCCTTATGAAAAGGTATAAATATGAAACTTGGCCGGTATTTTGCTCTTTTTGGCCGGTAAATATAAAGAATTAACCGGTAAATCATCATTTTTGACCGGTAAAAGCACAATGTTGGCCGATAAAATACAAAATCGGCCTTTATTTTTCCAACCAAGAGGTGAAAAGGAATGGCAAATGCATATAAACAGGCCGGAGTAGATATTGAAGCTGGCTATGAAGCAGTTTCCCGCATGAAAAAGCACGTACAGAAGACGATTCGTCCTGGTGTGCTTGGCGGTTTGGGCGGATTTGGCGGCATGTTCGATCTATCTGAACTTAACCTGAAGGAACCGGTTTTAGTATCAGGTACAGATGGTGTCGGCACGAAGCTGATGCTCGCTTTTATGATGGATAAGCATGACACGATTGGGATTGATGCGGTCGCAATGTGTGTAAATGATATTGTTGTACAGGGAGCGGAACCTCTTTATTTCTTGGATTATATCGCCTGCGGAAAAGCGGCGCCTGAACGGATTGAAGCGATTGTGAAAGGAATTGCGGATGGCTGCGAACAGGCAGGATGCGCACTCGTAGGCGGTGAAACAGCTGAGATGCCTGGCATGTACAGTGAGGAAGAATATGACCTTGCCGGCTTTGCGGTCGGTGCCTGTGAAAAATCCAGCCTGATTAATGGTTCCGATATTAAAGCTGGAGATGTACTGATTGGGCTTGCATCCAGCGGAATTCACAGCAATGGCTACTCACTTGTCAGAAAGCTGTTTTTTGAAAAAGCGAATCTGTCCTTGACAGATCATGTAGAAGAATTAGGCTGCACTTTAGGGGAAGAGCTGCTTCGCCCTACAAAAATTTATGTAAAGCCGCTTCTATCAGCTATGAAGCAATTCAAGCTGAAGGGCATGGCGCATATTACCGGAGGCGGATTTATTGAAAATATCCCCCGCATGCTGCCTGAAGGTCTTGGCGCCCAGCTTAGTGAAAGCAATTGGGAAGTGCCGCCTGTGTTCACGCTTATGGAGAAGATCGGCGGACTGGAACGCAAAGAAATGTACAACATTTTTAATATGGGAACAGGCATGGTGATTGCAGCGGATAAAGAAAATGCTGATAAACTAATCACCTATTTTAATGATATCGGAGAAAAATCCTATCTAATGGGGACAGTGACGGATCAGGAAGGAATTGAAATTCTGTAACTTGGAGGAAGTCATGAAAAAAATCGCAGTGTTTGCTTCCGGAAGCGGAACGAACTTTCAGGCCATTGCCGATGCTGTAAAAAAAGGTGATTTGCAGGCTGAGATCGTCTTGTTTGTCTGTGATCGGCCAGGTGCATACAGCACACAGCGTGCACAAAACGAACAGGTTCCGCAGTTTGTTTTTTCAGCTAAAGACTATGCTGGCAAAGCAGAGTATGAAAGAGCGATTTTGCAAAGGCTGAAGGAGAGCGGCGCCGAGTATATTATTCTCGCAGGCTACATGAGACTGATCGGCCCGACGCTTTTGAAAGAGTTTGAAGGCAGGATTATTAATATCCATCCTTCTCTTCTTCCTGCTTTTCCTGGTAAGGATGCAATTGGCCAAGCGTTATCTGCCAATGTGAAGGTAAGCGGTGTAACGGTTCATTTTGTCGATGAAGGTATGGATACTGGGCCGATTATTGCTCAAGCGGTAGTTGATATAAGTGCGGGTGAAACGCTGGATAGCCTTCAAAAGAAGATACATGAAGTCGAGCACAAACTTTATCCGCAGGTTTTGCAAAATCTTTTCTATGCTAAAATGGTAGAGAACTAAAGTGTATCATTCAACAGAGACAGGGGGAGCGAACATGAAGAAACGTGCATTAATCAGTGTTTCCGATAAAAATGGCATAACAGAATTTGCCGAGCAGTTAAGCGAACTGGGTTTTGAAATTATCTCAACAGGCGGTACAAAAAAAGCGCTGGAAGAGAGTGGAGTCCCCGTTATCGGAGTAAGTGATGTGACAGGCTTTCCGGAAATTTTGGAAGGGCGTGTGAAAACATTAAATCCAATGATTCATGGCGGGCTGCTGGCAAAGCATGGCGAACCAGGCCACAAACAGCAGCTTGAGGAGCATGGAATCCAGCCTATCCAGGTTGTGTGCGTGAATTTGTATCCGTTCCAGCAAACTATCGCTAAGCCAGATGTGACAGTAGAGGATGCGATAGAGAATATTGATATCGGCGGCCCGGCCATGCTGCGTGCCTCCGCCAAAAACCATGACTATGTAACGGTTGTGGTGGATCCGGCCGATTATGAAACAGTTCTTTCACAGCTAAAAGAAACCGGAGAGGTTCAAAAGGAAACCCGCCGCAGACTCGCTGCAAAGGTTTTCCGCCATACTGCTTCCTATGATGCGATGATCGCTGAATATATGACAGATTTGGCAAATGAAGAAACACCTGAAAAATTAACGGTTACGTATGAACTGAAGCAAACATTGAGATACGGGGAAAATCCGCATCAAAAGGCTGCCTTTTACCGCAAGCCGCTTGGTTCTGAATTTTCGATTGCTAACGCTGAACAGCTTCACGGCAAGGAATTATCCTACAACAATATCAATGATGCAGATGCAGCTCTCCAAATAGTAAAGGAATTCTCAGAGCCTGCAGCGGTTGCAGTTAAGCATATGAATCCTTGCGGAGTGGGGACTGGGGAAAATGTATTCGAAGCTTTTTCAAAAGCTTTCGAGGCGGACCCTGTATCAATCTTTGGCGGCATTATTGCCCTGAACAGGGAAGTAGACGCTGAGACAGCGAAAAAGCTATATGAAATCTTCCTTGAAATCATCATTGCACCTTCCTTCTCAAATGAAGCGCTTGAGATTTTAAAAGGGAAAAAGAATCTGCGCCTGCTGACTATTCCTTTTGAAGGCAAAAAGAAAGCGGAGATGAGATTGTCCGCCATTGAAGGCGGCTTGCTGACGCAGGAATATGATCTATTCACCCTTGATAATGCAGAAGTAAAAGTTCCGACCAAGAGAGAGCCAACAGAAGAAGAGTGGAAAGCATTGAAGCTGGGCTGGAAAGTTGTGAAGCATGTAAAATCCAATGCCATTGTCGTAAATGATGCAAATATGACACTTGGGGTCGGTGCCGGGCAGATGAACCGCGTAGGCTCTGCCAAAATTGCGCTTGAGCAGGCCGGTGAAAAAGCGAACGGAGCTGTACTGGCATCCGATGCCTTTTTCCCAATGAACGATACAGTTGAAACGGCAGCCAAAGCAGGCATCACAGCCATCATCCAGCCGGGAGGCTCAATCCGTGATGAGGATTCCATCAAAAAGGCTGATGAGTACGGAATTGCAATGGTCTTTACAGGCGTACGTCATTTTAAACATTAATCGAAAAGCGGAAGCGCCTCGATCAGGGGCGACAAGCATAAGACGAGCTGTCGGAAAGGTGGCCCTTTACCTTTTTGACAGGTTGGCTTATGACCTCGAGCCCCTAGGCGCTGGAGCTGGACAATACGAAAAGCGGAAGCGCCTCGATCAGGGGCCTTGCTATTATAGCTGACATTTTTACGGAGGTGGGCGTAATGAAGGTATTGGTTATAGGAAGAGGCGGCCGAGAGCATGCAATTTGCTGGAAGATGAATCAAAGCCCTTCAGTGAAACAGGTTTTTGCGGCTCCAGGAAATCCGGGAATGGAAGATTCAGCTCAAGCGGTTGCCATCCAGGAACATGAACAGGAAAAACTTGTGCAGTTTGCTCAGGATAATGAAATCGAATTGACTGTAATCGGGCCGGAAGTGCCGCTGCTTGAGGGGCTGGCTGACCGATTTGAAGAAGCCGGGTTAAAGGTATTTGGGCCGAGAAAAGCAGCAGCCGAAATTGAAGGCAGCAAGTCCTTTGCCAAGGAGCTAATGAAGAAATATGCTATCCCCACTGCCGAATATGGGGTATTCAGCAACTATGAAGAAGCGAAAGCCTATATTGAAGCAAAAGGCGCTCCCATTGTTCTTAAAGCAGATGGCCTTGCAGCCGGAAAAGGCGTAATAGTGGCCATGACTATGCAGGAAGCATTGTCTGGGATTGAGGAACTTTTATTGAATGAAAAGTTTGGCCAAGCTTCTTCAACGGTTGTAATTGAAGAATTCCTTGAAGGCGAAGAATTTTCCTTAATGGCCTTTGTGAACGGTGAAACGGTGATTCCGCTAGAAATTGCACAGGACCACAAGCGTGCCTATGATGGAGACCAGGGACCGAATACTGGCGGAATGGGGGCTTATTCACCGGTACCGCATATTGGTGATGAAACAGTTGCAGCGGCTGTTGAACATGTTTTGAAGCCGGCAGCAAAAGCAATGATTCAGGAAGGCCGAAGTTTTACCGGTATCCTGTATGCAGGTCTGATCAAAACAACAGCAGGCCCGAAGGTAATTGAATTTAATGCCCGTTTTGGAGATCCTGAAACACAGGTGATTTTACCCCGCATGAAGTCGGATCTGGCGGGAGTAATGCTGGCAGTCCTAAAAGGGGAACAGCCTGAAGTCGAGTGGGATAAGGAAGCAATCGTCGGAGTGGTTGCTGCTTCTAAAGGCTACCCTGAAGCTTATGAAAAAGGAGCCGTTCTGAATGGGCTTCAATCACTTACAAATGTCTCCGTCTTCCATGCCGGCACTGATCGAAACAGCTCAGGTGAGTATGTGACAAATGGAGGCCGCGTGCTGCTGGCAGGCGCTAAAGCTCCTACTCTGAAAGAAGCACAGCAAAAGGTATATTCCGAACTCGAAAATCTTCAGTGTGAAGGTGTATTCTACCGCAAAGATATTGCCGATAAAGCTATCGCGCACGTCCTTTCTTAGTCTTCCGGATATACACAAACAGGAGTGCTACAATGCTTCCAATTATTGCTGCCAGGACGAACGTCATATCCATTACGTATTCCCAAAACATATTGTCAGCTCCTTTCAATTTTCCAGCCCCCATATAGGGAGCTGGATTTTTTAAGAAATTTAAGATGGATTATACGGGAGAATTTCCTCAACAGCATCATCATTATTGTGATTGCCATCCTGCTTTCGCTTTTCCTGAACCATGTCCTGGCCTCTTTCAAAAAGAGCTGTCAAAGGGCAAAAGCGGACAATTCCCTCTGCCACCTTCATGCCGCCCAGCATGGCCATCATGAGGTAAGAGTCCCGCCAAGGTCTTTTCACAAGCTTTGAAGTGCTCCAGGCTAAGACAGTTAATCCGACTGTTATGCGTATTAAGGCATTTACTATGCCGATATTTGGTTTTACATTCATGGTTGTGTCACCACTTTCACAAAAATTTTACAATCTTTTACTGATTCTTTAATGCGTTAAACAGTGAAATATGTTACTATAAAAAACAAGAGAAATGAAAGGGCTTTCTTTATTGATTTATAGCCATTTCACTCATTGATTTTATTCTAAAAACAGAGTCTTTTATATATAGATATCAACAAGGGAGGGAGTATGGTGCTGGAACAGCGTTACCGTTGGAAAAACAGACACTTGCGTGAACATGTTTCCGTATTGGACGGAAAACTGTCACCGACGATATTACTAAAGAACGCCCGTTATCTTAATCAGGCACTTCGCAAATGGATAACAGCAAATATATGGATTTATGGCGACCGTATTGTTTATGTGGGCGAAAAGCTGCCGGAAAAAATAGAACAGTGTGAGGTCGTTGATTGTACGGGACTCACGCTGGTTCCTGGATATATTGAACCGCATGCCCATCCATTTCAATTATATAATCCCCATTCCCTGGCGAGCTATGCATCGCAGTTTGGTACAACAACCCTGATTAATGACAATATGGTCCTTGCTTTACAGCAGGATAAAAAGAAAGCGTTTTCTTTCCTGAAGGAAATGAGAAACATGCCTGCAACAACTTATTGGTGGTGCCGATTTGATGCACAAACGGAAATCCAGCATGAAGAATCCGTTTTTTCGCATGGGAACGTTAAATCATGGCTTGAGCATGATGCCGTGCTTCAGGGAGGAGAGCTTACAGGCTGGCCGAAGCTTTTGGATGGCGATGATATGATGCTTCATTGGATTCAGGAGACTAAGCGGATGAGGAAAAAGATTGAAGGCCATTTTCCTGGGGCATCCGAAAAAACGCTGGCAAAGCTCATGCTGCTTGGTGCTGATTGCGACCATGAGTCGATGACGGGAAAGGATATTTACAATCGTCTTTTACAGGGATATACCGTATCTCTCAGATATTCTTCCATCCGTCCCGATTTGCCGGTTTTATTGGACGAGATGCATGAAATCGGCATTGATCAATATGATCGGATGATCTTCACAACAGACGGTTCCTTTTCCTCCTTCTATGAACAGGGAATTATTGACCATATGATCCGCATTGCCATAGATAAAGGAGTGCCGGTAATTGATGCTTATAACATGGCTACCATTAATGTGGCCCGTCATTATGGAATCGATTATTTACATGGCTCCATTGCGACAGGAAGGGTGGCCAATATTAATTTTCTGTCAGATGAAAAAGAACCAACTCCATTATCTGTTATTGCCAAAGGGGAGTGGGTGAAAAGAGATGGTGAAAACCTGCACGCCTATAAGCCTGTAGAATGGGGAGAATACGGCTTCGAACCGCTGGATATTGATTGGGAGCTAACTGCTGATGATATGCAATTCTCCATGCCTTTCGGGATAAAACTGGAGAATGCAGTTATTACGAAGCCCTACTCCATCACGATTGACGTTTCATCCGAAGAACTGGAGAAAGACCATGATGAATGTTTCTTCATGCTTGTTGACCGGAATGGACACTGGCGCATAAATACGATACTAAAAGGGTTCTCGAAAAGCCTGGATGGAATGGCAAGTTCTTTTTCCAATACCGGTGACATTATCTTAATTGGAAAAAGAAAACAGGAAATGCTGAATGCTTTTAACCGGCTGAAAGAAATTGGCGGAGGCATTGTCATATCAGAAGGTGGAAGAATTGTCCAGGAGATGGAACTCCGCTTAAAGGGTGTGATGTCCCATAAAAATGTGGAGGAATTAATGGAGGAAGAAAAACAGCTTGTTCATTATTTGCGTGATCAAGGCTATAGACATGAAGATCCAATGTATACGCTGCTCTTTTTCTCTTCAACGCATCTGCCTTATATCAGGATTACTCAGCAGGGGATGTATGATGTAATGAATAAAACGGTACTCTTTCCAACGATAATGCGTTAAAATATAAAAGTATACTATATAATAGAGATAAAGACTGCTCAGTGGTGGAGCTAACATAGAACCTGCATCAAAGCAAAAAACACAGGGGTGCTAAATGCTAAAAAGATGGATAGCTGTATCAGCAGCGGCAATGCTTTTAGTCTCTGGCTGCAGCAAAGAAAAAACTGAAGAGCCTGAAAAACAAGATACGGAAAAAGCGGAAGAGGCTGCAAAAGGGGTAAGCTCTGAAAAAGAACTTCCATTTCACTATCCTCTCACAGGCTTCGGGTCGGAGGCTGAGGTGGATGGAAGGGCTGTAGCGGTGATGATCAATAATCATCCGAAAGCCCGTCCGCAATCCGGGCTTAACCAGGCTGATATCGTCTACGAATTGCTGGCAGAAGGGGACGTGACGCGTTTTCTTGCTATTTTTCAAAGTGAGCAGCCCGAAATGATAGGGCCGGTAAGAAGTTCAAGAGATTATTATATTGAGCTGGCGAAAGGCTATGACAGCCTCTACATTGCCCACGGCTATAGTCCGGAAGCCAAAGAATTGCTGGATCAGGGCTATATTGATAATCTGAATGGAATGCAGTATGACGGTACACTGTTTAAACGGGAAAGCTTCCGCCAGGCTCCTCATAATTCCTATATTTCATTCGAAAATGTGCTGAAGGGTGCAAAGGAAAGAAATTATGTGATGGAAAACGAACCGGAATCTCTGGCGTTTCTGTCGAAGGAAGATGCAAAGGCTATTCAGGGAGAGGATGCTGACTCTGCCATGATCTCCTATTTGGACAATGAATTATTCAATGTCATCTATGAGTATGATGCGGCACTGGAGAAATACAAAAGATATTCCAATGGCGAACTTACAGCTGATTACAAATCCGGCGAACCTGTATTGCTTGATAACATCTTCATTGCAGAAGCAGACCATAAAGTGGTTGACAGCGCGGGCCGCCGTGATATTAACTTAACTTCTGGGGGAAAAGGATACCTCCTGCAAAAAGGGAAAGTGACAGAAGTAAAATGGGAAAATATTGACGGGCGAATTCTTCCTGTATTAAATGGGAAACAGGCTGGCCTGGTGCCAGGAAAGACCTGGATCAACATCGTTCCATCAAGCATGGGCAATGAGCAAACGGTTTCCTTTGAAGCTAAACAATAATTATGTCAAAAACTATTACAATAAAGGGGTATGCAAATATATGCAAATTGATAAGCTAAGAGGCAAAGAACTGGATCAGTTATTTAAATCTGTTTTATCTTTAAATGACCTGGAAGAGTGCTATCGCTTTTTTGATGACTTATGCACAGTTAATGAAATACAGTCCCTGGCTCAGCGTCTGGAAGTGGCACGCATGCTTCGTGAAGGCAAAACCTATCATAAAATTGAAACAGATACGGGCGCAAGCACGGCAACCATTTCCCGCGTGAAGCGATGCCTCAACTATGGAAATGATGCCTATGAAATGGCACTGGAAAGAATCAAAGAAGAAGAACCTGAAAAAGCGTAAATATTCGTATTACTTAAACCGATGGGGCTGTTCCCGCGGTTTTTTTCTTTGTTTCCCCTAATAATTTTTTCCACCTCATAAAGACTTCCTGCTTTTCTTTTTTATTCACAATCTTAAATGATATAATGATGAAATGGAATGATAGAATGGAGGCAATTTTGCATGTATGATGTTCGCGAATGGAGCCACGTTTTTAAGCTCGATCCGGATAAAAATATATCAGATGAAAACCTGGAAATGATTTGTGAGTCTGGAACAGACGCGATTATTGTGGGCGGGACGGACGGAGTAACGCTGGAAAAGGTGCTGGATTTAATGGCACGCATCCGCCGATACACAGTCCCTTGTGTGCTGGAGGTTTCAACCATTGATTCAATTACCCCGGGCTTTGACTTATACTTTATCCCGACAGTCCTTAACAGCCGGGACGTGAAGTGGATTACAGGCCTTCACCAGGAGGCTGTAAAAGAATATGGGGATATCATGAATTGGGAAGAAATTCTGGTTCAGGGTTATTGCATCCTGAATGAAGATTGCAAAGCGGCACACGTTACCAATTCAAGGACAGATTTATCATTGGATGAGGTAAGGGCATATGCCATGATGGCTGAGAAGATGTTCAGCCTGCCAATCTTCTATCTGGAATACAGCGGAAAGTACGGAGACGCTGAAGTGGTCGCAGAGGTGAAAAATACGCTTGAAGAAACCGTATTATTTTACGGCGGCGGCATCATGAATGCCGAGCAGGCAAGTCAAATGGCTGAGCATGCGGACGTAATTGTGGTCGGAAATATTATTTACGATGATCTGCAGGCTGCATTGGCCACTGTCGAAGCTGTTCGTGCCTAATTCAGTTGCTGATGATTATAAAAAAAGATAAAATAGATATAAGAACATATGTTTCTATGGTGGTGAAGAGAAGAAATGCAATTTTTAACGGATAAATTATTGAACGGACTGAATCCGCAGCAGCAAAATGCGGTAAAAACAACTGACGGACCACTTCTTATAATGGCAGGAGCAGGAAGCGGAAAGACAAGAGTGCTTACCCACAGGATTGCTTACTTGATGGTAGAAAAGGGTGTGAACCCCTACAATATTCTGGCAATCACTTTTACAAACAAAGCAGCCCGTGAAATGCGTGACCGTATTCATAACATGATGGGCGGAGCTGCAGATGAAATCTGGATTTCGACGTTCCACTCCATGTGCGTTCGAATCTTAAGAAGAGATATTGACCGTATTGGCTATAACCGCAATTTCACGATTCTTGATTCAACAGATCAGCAATCGGTGATTAAATCAATCCTCAAGGATAAAAACCTGGATCCAAAGAAATTTGATCCGCGTGCTATCCTGGGGTCTATCAGCTCGGCAAAAAATGAATTGATTACCCCTGAAGAGTATGCGAAAACAGCAGGAGATTATATTCAGCAGGTTGCAAGTGATGTATATACAGAGTACCAAAAGAGACTAAGACGCAACCAGGCGCTTGATTTTGATGATCTTATTATGATCACGATTCAGCTGTTCCAGAGAGTGCCGGAAGTGCTTGAATATTATCAGCGCAAATTCCAGTATATTCATGTGGATGAGTACCAAGATACTAACAGAGCTCAGTATATGCTGGTCAAGCTTTTGGCAAGCCGTTTCAAGAATCTGTGTGTGGTCGGTGATTCCGATCAGTCCATCTATAAATGGCGCGGTGCGGACATAGCCAACATCCTTTCTTTTGAAAAGGATTATCCAAATGCACAGACTATTATGCTCGAACAAAATTACCGATCAACTAAAAGGATTCTGCTGGCTGCGAACGAAGTCATCAGCAAGAACCTCAACAGAAAGCCAAAAAACCTTTGGACTGAAAACGCAGAAGGCAATAAGATCTTCTACTATCGTGCCGACAGCGAGCAGGGAGAAGCGCAGTTTGTTGCAGGGAAAATTAAAGAATACATCAGCAGCGGCAAGCGAAGCTTTTCGGATATTGCTATCTTGTACCGCACAAACGCACAGTCCCGTGTAATGGAGGAAGTACTGTTAAAGTCGAACATTGAATATTCCATTGTCGGCGGTATCAAGTTCTACGACCGCAAAGAAATTAAGGACATCCTTGCTTACCTGCGTCTGATTGCAAATCCGGATGATGATATCAGCCTTCAGCGTGTCATCAATGTGCCAAAACGCGGAATCGGCTCCGGTTCCGTTGATAAAATCGCCAACTTTGCACAGCTTCACGAGATGAGCATGTTTGAAGCTCTTGAGTCCATTGAACTGATTGGCCTGAGCCCGAAAATTACAAAAGGGGCTATTGAATTCAGGGATTTGGTTAAAAACTATACACAAATGCAGGAATACTTATCTGTGACAGAACTTGTGGAAGAGCTGCTGGAGAAATCAGGCTACCGGGATATGCTCATTGCCGAGAAGTCCATTGAAGCCCAGAGCCGTCTGGAAAACATTGATGAATTCCTATCTGTTACAAAAAACTTTGAAGAAGCCAGCGAAGATAAATCGCTTATCGCATTTTTGACTGATCTGGCTCTTGTGGCTGACATTGATAAATTGGATGATGATGGGGAAAAAGCTGAATCAGTTGTGCTTATGACACTTCACTCAGCAAAAGGGCTAGAGTTCCCTGTTGTCTTTTTACTAGGTCTTGAAGAAGGTGTATTCCCGCACAGCCGTTCTCTAATGGAAGAATCGGAAATGGAAGAGGAGCGCCGTCTTGCTTATGTGGGAATCACGCGGGCAGAAGAGGAGCTTTACATTACGAATGCACAAATGCGTACTTTATTTGGACGCACGAATATGAATCCGCCATCCCGATTTATCAAAGAAATTCCTGCTGATTTGCTGGATGGGCTTGAACCTGCTAAAAAGCCGTCTCCATTTGGATCATCCCCGTTTGGATCTCCTTCAGCTTCAAGAGGAGCACAGCCTCAGCGGAAAGCGGTGGTTCGTCCATCTGCATCGAATACAGGCGGAGATGAAATTGACTGGAAAGTCGGCGACAAAGCCCAGCACGGAAAATGGGGTACAGGTACAGTTGTCAGTGTAAAAGGTTCCGGCGAAGGAACAGAACTGGATATTGCGTTCCCAAAACCAGTTGGCATTAAACGTCTGCTGGCCAAATTTGCACCGATTACAAAGGCGTAAATTTAGAGCAGCCTGCCAGGCATTTTTTAAAGGATTATAGAAAGGGTTGAATGTATGGACCTTCAATTGGCAGAAAAAAAGGTGAAAGATCTGCACAACCTTTTGAATCAGTATAATTATGAATACCATGTTCTTGATCAGCCGTCTGTTCCAGATGCTGAATACGATAGACTGATGAGGGACCTCATTGAGCTTGAAGAGCAATTTCCCGAGCTGAAAACAGAAGACTCTCCAACACAGCGGGTTGGAGGGGAAATCCTTGATATGTTTGAAAAGGTGGAGCATCAGTCACAAATGCTCAGTTTGGGCAATGCCTTCAGTGAGCAGGACCTAAGAGACTTTGACCGCCGTGTCCGCCAGGGTGCAGGTGAAAATGTTTCTTATGTATGCGAATTGAAAATCGATGGGCTGGCTGTCTCCCTCCGTTATGAGGATGGGCTTTTTACTCTCGGTGCCACACGCGGGGACGGATCCATCGGTGAAAATATCACAGCAAATTTAAAGACCATTCGCTCTATCCCTCTCCGGCTGAAAGAGAGTGTCACGATGGAAGTGCGCGGTGAGGCATTCATGCCAAGGCGTTCTTTTGAAAAATTGAATAAAGCGAAAGAGGAGAATGGGGAAGAGCCTTTCGCAAACCCAAGGAATGCCGCAGCAGGTTCATTAAGGCAGCTTGATCCGCGTCTGGCGGCAAAGCGAAATCTCGATATTTTTGTCTACGGCATAGCGAATGTAGGGGATACAGGCGTTGTATCCCATAGCGAAGGTCTGGATTATCTGGATAGCCTTGGATTTAAAACGAATAAAGAACGCAAAAGATGTGAAAGCATCGAGGAAGTCATTGAATATGTACAGGGATGGACTGACAAACGTCCAAACCTGTCTTATGATATTGATGGCATCGTTATTAAAGTCGATTCACTTGAATCACAGGAGCAGCTTGGCACTACGGCAAAAAGCCCACGCTGGGCCATTGCTTATAAATTCCCTGCAGAAGAGGTTGTTACCACATTAAGGGATATTGAATTAAGCGTTGGGCGAACTGGAGTAGTTACGCCAACTGCACTTCTGGAGCCTGTCCGTGTTGCCGGAACGACTGTTCAAAGGGCGTCACTGCACAACGAAGATTTAATTCGCGAAAAAGATATTAAGATTGGCGATCAGGTCGTTGTGAAAAAAGCAGGAGATATTATCCCTGAAGTTGTAAATGTACTGGCTGACAGGAGAACGGGTGAGGAGCAGGATTTTAACATGCCGACACATTGCCCTGAGTGTGAAAGCGAACTGGTCCGCCTTGATGGTGAAGTGGCATTGCGCTGCATTAATCCAAAGTGCCCGGCCCAGATCAGGGAAGGCCTAATTCACTTTGTATCCCGCAACGCCATGAACATTGATGGCCTTGGTGAAAAGGTGATCAGCCAATTATTTGCCGAAAATCTGATTAAAGATGTGGCAGATATCTATAAATTAACGTATGAACAGCTCATCCAGCTCGAGAGGATGGGTGAAAAGTCAGTAAATAACCTCATTCAGGCAATTGAAAACTCCAAGGGCAACTCATTGGAAAAGCTTTTATTTGGGCTGGGGATCCGCCATGTTGGCGCAAAGGCAGCCAAGACGCTGGCCCAGGAGTTTGGCCATATGGAAGCACTTGAAAAAGCATCCCGGGACAATTTAACAGCTATCAATGAAATTGGTGAAAAAATGGCTGATTCCATCGTTTCCTTCTTTGATCAGGAAGAAGCCCATGAACTGATTGCGGAGCTGAAAGCAGCTGGGGTCAACATGGCTTATAATGGGCCAAAGCCTGTTTCGGCCGAAAACTCGGATAGTTTTTTTGCAGGAAAAACAGTGGTTCTGACAGGAAAGCTTGAAATAATGAGCCGGAATGAAGCAAAAGAAAAAATAGAGGCGCTAGGCGGTAAAGTATCCGGAAGCGTCAGCAAGAAAACAGATGTTGTAATCGCCGGAGAAGAGGCTGGATCCAAACTGACGAAGGCCCAGGAGCTTGGAGTAGAGGTTTGGAACGAGGAGAGACTGGTTGAAGAATTAAATAAGTAAGAGGGTGTAAGCTCCGTGAAAAAACTGATGATGCTTGCTTTATCTCTAACCCTTCTGCTAGCAGGCTGTGCGCCTAATTTTAATAAGCAGGAGGAAGTTGTTCAGGAAGACAAGAACGAAAAGGATAAGGCAATCATTCCGAACTATAAAATTTCTGAAAAGTATTATCGAACACTGCTGCCTTTTGAACCAAGTGAATCCAGAGGTCTCGTGGTCAATAATGTAAACACCAAATATGATATCAATGAATTTGAGACAGGACTTATGAGAGTTGCGCAAAACACGTTTGATCCTGATAAATACTTATTCCAGGAAGGACAGTATCTAAAGAGAGGCACAGTCCAGGCTTGGCTAAACCGTAAATTCACTGATGCTCAGCTGAAGGAACGCGAAATGAAGGCAGAAGACAATATCGGCTTAAATCCAATGATCGCAGATGGCGGAGATATTGATAAAAACAATGAAAAAAGCCCGATCTACCTTGCCCATATTCTTGAACACAACTATTTGCTGAAAAATGATGATGGAAAAGTGGGGCTCGGCGGTGTTGTAATTGGCCTTGCCATGAACTCTGTCCATTATTATCAAAAGGAACAATATGGTGCCACTTTCGAAACAAAGATTGACCAAGATGTCATCGAACGGGAAGGTAAAAAGCTGGCTGAAGAAGTACTGCAGAGAGTACGGCAAATCAAAGGCCTGAAAGATGTGCCGGTAACCATTGCTTTGTTTGAACAGCAATCAAGAACTTCGGTGGTGCCAGGCAGCTTCTTTACATACGCTACGGCGGATAAAGGAAGCACTAAGCTTGGCGGATGGGAAGACGTCAACGAGAAATATGTCCTTTTCCCTTCAAACACGGCTGAAAAAAATCATCGAGATGATTTAACGGCTTTTCTTAACTTTAAACAGGATGTAGAAACCTATTTCCCAAACTTCAATGGAGTTATCGGGAAAGCCTTCTACGCTCAGGACCAATTGCAGGAAGTTAATATTGATATCCCAATCCAATTCTATGGAAAAGCAGAAGCGATTGGATTTACCCAGTATGTAACAGGGCTTGTCGTCAAACACTTCCCTGAATACATCTCAGTCCAGGTGAATATCTCATCTGTCAACGGACCGGAAGCGCTAGTAGTCCGGAAAGCAGACCAAAGCGAACCTTTTGTCCACATCTATCAATAGAACCAGGGTACCCAGAAGTGCAGAAGATGCATCTTCTGGGTTTTTTAATTTCAGGAAAGAGGGTTACGGGCATTGTGGAAAATTGGAAGCAGTTTGAGAAAATCTGGTGTCATAGAGGCTTCATGAAGACGAAAAAGGAAGTGGAACGAGGAAAATGGTCGTCATAGAGTATTCATGAAGACGAAAAAGGAAGATGCTCGAGGAAAATGGTAGTCATAGAGGGTTCATGACGACGAAAAAGAAAGAGGAACAGGAAAATGGTAGTCATAGAGGGTTCATGACGACGAAAAAGAAAGAGGAACGAGGAAAATGGTAGTCATAGAGGGGTTCATGACGACGAAAAAGAAAGAGGAACGAGGAAAATGGTCGCCATAGAAGGCAATGGCGACACAATAGAGAGATGCAAGGATAAGGGTCCCCATAAAAGTTCATAGCTGTAAAAATGATAAGAAGTAAACAAAAATGATATTCACTGCTAAAAAATAACAGCACTAAAATTTTTTATATAACAGTTTTATCCAAAACCTGCCACAAGAATCTTCAACCCCTTATCCTTCTAAGTAAAACTGCAATTTCTCTCGATGGATGTTAATATATAACATCAGCGGAGAATGTTTGAAGATAATGTTATTTTCGTGTTAATATAGTGATTGGATGAAAACGTTTTAAGAGAATAGCAGACCTTTCTCCAGCATGTTTTTAAAACGGGGCGGGGCGCTACGATCTGGCGTTTGATATTTGTACACACAGGAGGCGGTAAAAATGGTACAACCTTATAAGCATGAGCCATTCACGAATTTTAAAGAAGAAGAAAATCGTGAAGCATATTTAAAGGGTTTACAAACTGTAGAAAGCTATTTGGGCCAGGATTATGATCTTTTAATTGGCGGAGAGCGCATTTCTACTGAAGATAAAATTGTATCAATCAATCCTTCTAATAAAGAAGAAGTAGTTGGCCGTGTTTCAAAGGCAAACCGCG
>NZ_JALJRC010000049.1:0-22685 GCF_024519925.1 Cytobacillus sp. Bac17
TATCCTTCTACAAACAATTTTACGTCAGTTGTTGTTGTACCCTCTGCAGGGCGAAAAGGAATCGCTTCGCATTGAGTAAGAAAGATGTTTTTTCTGATTACTTTAATATCTGAGGCATAATCAGGAAGATGAATTTCGGATTCAGTAAGAGCTTGAATAGGGACTTGTCCGATAACAACATCCACTTCTGTACCTGCTACTACGTCACCTGAAACTTCGCAAAAATGATCATGTGATTTAGCTGTATCGCATGCTGGCATTGGTGGACATTTTCTTGAAGAATGGCCTTTGCCACTGCTACAACCATGGTTTTTTCTCATATTTTACACTCCTTATAAAGATTATTCAGCCAAATACAAACAAGCTTTAAATGATTCCATAAGTCTGCTTTCATTTGACTTACTATATATATATGTATGAGTGATGACTTGGAATGGACAAGTATAGTAGGATAATTAATCAATTTGTCGTTCTATAAAAATATAAGCAAATGCGGAGAAGATTACTTTTCGTAATTAAAGATCATATTCTCCAAATAAAAGAAGTTATACCTGCACTAATGCAATCTCGCCTGACGCCAGTTAGGTATTTTATCATGTTTTTTCTTATTCCTTTTTTTAAATTCAAATTATTGGCATATTTTCTGGTATAATGGATTCAAGAATAAATATGCGAATATTCTAACTAAATATTGAGTGGACGAGGCGATTTTTTTGCTGATATTCTTCAAGGTTGCAGTTTGGATTATTGTCGCTTGTCTCGGTTTTTATGTTATTTCTGTCTGGTTGTGGGAAAAGAAAGTAAAAGAAAGAATGCCCGTCATTCGGAAAACCTGGTATATCATTTATGTACTTGGTGCAGTAGTTTATTGGACGAACAAACCAGATTCCATTTTTACTGATTGGCAGAACTACCTCATTGTCGCGGTTATATTTGCTCTGGTTGATGCCTTTGTTTTTCTGGGTTCCTATCTGAAAAGAGTTGGAAATAACGAGTTGGCTACTGACACAAGGGAATTGCTCGAAGAAAACAGTGATTTGCTGAATTCACACATGAATAAGCTAAAATCGTTTCAGTATTTATTGAAAAATGAGCCCATTGAGATTTATTATGGAAACAAGGAAGCATATCTCGCCGGCATTGAAAAACTTCTGGCGGACTTTGCGGAAAAAGTGGATATGAAGATATCCTTATGCAAATACACAACAGAGGAAGAAAAGGACTATCTGCTTGAGCACTACACTGATAAAGCTTTGATTCATAGCCGTCTGGACCGCAGAGAAGTGTATTATGATGCTGAAGAAAAGCTGGCGCTGATTCCTTTTTCCATTCTTGAAGATGACTATGTAATTAAACTTACCTCCGATCAATTTGTTACAGAATTCGACTACTTGCTTTTCACTTCACTCATTTCAATATACGATCTAATGCTCCCTGCCGAACAGGAGGACGAAGACCATGAAGGATCCAGCGGATAAAAAAACGGAGAATCATGAGATACATTCTAAAAACACTATGAAAACGCTCAAAAAAAAATCCCGGATCAGCCTTCCGGGATTTGAAGTAAGTCCCCACACCGAACGGATATTAAAAAAGAACAAAAGATTAATAAGCGTTTATACCAAAACAAAGGCTTGAGCATACTATATGGCGTGGAAGGAAATTTCTTCCGCGCCCTATTCATGTTCAATTGAAGGGGACATATAATAAAGATAAAAAGGGCTGATTCCAATGAAAAAACTGACCAAGAAAGTGAAAAATATTAACTTCCCTACATTCTCGGTTTCACCATATACCAAAAACCTCTCAAAAAAAACAGAGGCCGCCATACAGGATTTAAACAAGGGGCTCAAACCTCCGAAAAATAATGCATAAAAAAACCGCCTTGCAAAATAAGACGGTTATTTTATAAAAAGCTTCACTTTTTTCAATGCATCTTTTGTAGTCGGATATCGGAATGGCAAATCGAATTTGGTGGTTTGCTTCAGTATGCTTTTTTCATGTGAGAACACATCAAAGCTTCCCTTGCCATGATAAGCTCCAATCCCGCTCTCCCCTACTCCCCCGAAAGGCAGATACGGTGAACTAAGATGATAAACGGTATCATTAATGCATCCCCCTCCAAAGGAAATGCTGCTTAGAATCTGGTTTTGGACATCCTCACTTTCAGTGAAGATATATAGCGCTAAAGGTTTCGGGCGTGCTGTAACCTCTGAAATCATTCCGGACAAGTCATCATATTCCAGCACCGGCAGAATTGGTCCAAATATTTCATCCTGCATGACCTCATCAGCCCATGTAATATCCCCAAGTACAGTTGGTTCTATGGTGAGAGAGCTCCAATCATGCCTTCCCCCGTGAACAGTGGTGCCATCGGTTAAAAATTTGGTGAGACGGCTGAAGTGCTTCTCACTGACGATTCTCGTGAATTGGCCGGATGCAATCGGGTTCTTTCCATAAAGCTCCTGAATAGATTGTTTTAATTCTTTCAGGAATTCATCTTTAATTCTGCTGTGAACATAAATATAATCCGGAGCCACACAAGTTTGGCCGGCATTAATATATTTTCCCCAGGCAATTCTCTTCGCAGCAAGTTTCAAGTTGGCATCTTCATGCACGATGCACGGGCTCTTCCCTCCCAATTCAAGGGTAACAGGAGTAAGGTGCCTGGATGCTGCTTCCATGATGATTTTTCCGACAGGGACACTGCCTGTGAAGAAAATATAATCGACCTTTTCATTTAATAGGGCTGTGCTTGTTGCTGCGCCGCCTTCAACAACTGAAATAAATTCTTGAGGGAAATGATTGCTGATCATTTTTGAAAGCAATGCCGAAGTCTGCGGGGTCAATTCCGATGGCTTCAGGATGGCGCAATTCCCTGCGGCTATCGCTCCGATCAGGGGTGCAATCGCCAGCTGGAAAGGATAATTCCAAGGAGCTATGATTAGCGCAACTCCATATGGTTCAGGATATATGTAGCTTTTCGAACCGAATTGTGCAATCGATGACTTCACTTTTCTGGGTTTGGCCCATTTTTTTAAATGTTTCAAGGTAAAACGGATTTCCTCCAGGAGGATTCCAATCTCAGTCAAGTACGCATCGAACTCACTTTTATTGAGATCCGCCTTTAACGCATCCATCAATTCCTGCTCATGCTGTTTAATGACCGAACGAAGCTTGCCGAGCGCTTCCATTCGGAATGTGACATCCTTTGTTTTACCCTGGGTGAAGAAATTTCTTTGTTTTTGAATGAGATCCGCGTAGTTTTCCATGGAATACCTCCAGATGGGGCTATGTTTTAAGGTTATATTATCATCTTGGCTGGAGGAAATACATAAATAGGTATACTCCCATTGCAAAAAAAATGCCGGCCATAAGGTCCGGCTTTTGAAAATTTATCTCGGCAGCTTGAAGAATTCACTGCTTTCACTATAGTTTCCTGCCAGCCTTCCAAGAGGCTGCAGTTTTTCTAAATTCACTTTATAATTACCGAGGTAGTAATCATCGTCAATATGATAATGTACCATTCTCCCAATAATAAGGTGATCGCTTCCCAGCTTAATAATTTGTTCGAGTTTGCATTCCATATGGATTGGTGCTTCTTTTACCCTCTTAGGGGCGACTAAATGACTTTCAGCAGCGGAAAGCCCTGCTGTTTCAAACTCATCAGCATTACTCGGGAGATTCTCTGCACTTTTTTGCATTTGGTTTCCTAATGGCGCGGGAACTACATTGATGACAAACTCTTTTGTCGCCCGGATATTGACCAATGTATCTTTTTCTGTACCTTCCCTCTTGCCAACCCCGGGACCAATAGAAAAACAGAGCATAGGAGGATTTCTTGAAGCAACACTGAAAAAACTGAAAGGTGCGAGATTCTGGCTGCCATCCTCAGATACTGTGGAAACCCAGGCAATCGGCCTTGGGACGACAGATCCGGTTAATAATTTGTACACTTCTTTTTCTCCAAGTTCCGAGGGATTAAATTCCATTCGGATCACTCCTTCCATTTTTAAATAACAAAGTTATTCTTTTTATTCATAATCATTAATGTTGTCAGTAAAGTAAAAACTATAAACATCATACCTGTGATTAAAAACCACCCGGAAGAAAATTGCCCCGTCTGATCCACGATTAAACCAAATAATGGCGGAATGATAATGGCCCCGGCTGACCCTAGAGTGATACTGATCCCGCTTGAGATGCCAGCTTGTTCTTTCGGCACCAATTCACTTGCAAGATTCATCCAGATTCCATTGAAGCCTGAAGCTGCAAATCCAAAGAGAGCTGTAATGGGAGCCATTACCCAAAAAGGGGCTGAAGTAATGACCGCAGCTGACGTACTGGCCAAAGCGGTCATTATGGTAATGATCATTAGGATCACAACACGCTTTCCTTCAAATAGCCTGTCGCTAATGATTCCCCAGGCAACCCTGCCAATAGTTCCGGATATTTCAGATATAACCAGGAGAATACCTGATAAAAAGATGGAAATATTCAGCTGTTCATAGGCAAATAAAACAATATACGTATTTAAGCACATTTGTGTGCCATTCAAACCGAGAGCACTAAAGCTTATCAGCATCAAAGCTTTATTTTTAAACATTTTAAACATTGATTTGTAAAATTGGAGCAAACTCATGCTGCTGCCTTTCGCTTGCTCCAATTCAGGCGGATCCCGGTAAAAATGATAGGAGACGAAGCCGCCCGCCAATAATAGAAGGCAAGCCGTAAGAAGTACAAATCTCCAGCCAAAAGTTACACTAAGCGGAAGCAGTATCAAACTGGCCAGAGCTGATCCTGCTGTGATGCCAGTTTGTTTTATTCCCATTGCTGTGCCCCGCTGTTTGAGCGGGAACCAATAAATGATGCCTCTATTTGTGATCGGGTGCATGGATCCATACCCAATTCCGCCGATAACAATTAATAACAGGACAAGCCAGAAATCATGAAGCAATGTCATGAACAGAAAGCCTAACCCCATTAAGGCCGACGCCAGGACCAATAATTTACGGGATCCTGCAAGGTCAGTCAGAAAGCCGGCTGGAACTGAAATGATCGCCTGGCCCAAAAAGAGAGCCGCCGGGAGCATGCCGATTTGCGACTTGGTCAGGGAAAGATCCTCCCCGATTAAAACTCCCAAGGGTCCAATGCTTCTGCCAACAAATGCTACCATCAGCTGTGCCAGCAGAAGAAATAATAGCATTTTCCATGGATTTTCATTGATGGCAAATTGCTTTTCTGCCAGTGAATTACTCATAATTTATCATCTCTTTTTTGGCTTTTATGCCTTTAAATTGAGTGAAGACAAATCTTCCTCCAGAACTTTGCTCTTTGAAACAGCAGGACCTAATAGAGAACCTGCAATACAGATAAAGAAGTTCAATCCTAATCCAATGACGCCGCCGTGAATTCCATAGATGGTTTTATAGCCTGTAAGAGTAAGCAATCCTGCTAATATAGCGCCTGCCAGCATCCCCCAGAAGACAGCCTTTCCTGATAAACGCTGCCAATATAAGCCCAGTACAAAAGCCGGGAAAACCTGAACAAGCAATTCGAATTTTAGGACGAAAATTTCATATAGCGTTCCCGGTGGATTCCAGGCAATCCACAGAAGAAAGATGATGGCAATGATTCCGCACACTTTTCCGACCATGACCTTCTTATGTTCAGTTGCTTTAGGATTGATGAATTTTCCATATACGTCATTTGAGAGCATGGATGAAAAGCTGAGCAAGACTGAGTCGGCTGTAGAAATAATGGCAGCAACAATCCCGCCAAAGAAGATGATCATAATCCAGTAATAAAATGGATTAATGGCAGCGATCTCATTGGCCATCAGTCCTACGAGCTGTTCAGACCCAGTCTTATCCAGTCCAGGAAAAAGCATAATTCCAATAATGCCTACCATAAATACAAGCCCAGTTGTAATTGGCGGCATCCATGCCATGCGGGCAAATGATTTCTTCAGGGTTTTCTCGCTTTGCGCAGAATATATTCTTTGAACAGCATGCGGATAAATACTTGCTCCCAGTCCAACAAGCAGGAGCATACTCAGCCAGTTGATATTCACTTCCATTGGAGGGACTGCCGTTTTTGCAGGCTCCAGATCTGCTACATACCTTGTAACATCAGAAAAATTGCCTCCGACGAGATACAAGCCGCCGATGAGGAAGACAATGATTCCGATCATAAGAACAATACCTTGCATAACATCCGTAAAAGCAACTGCCTTCATTCCGCCCATCCACTCATAGGCAAGCATAACAGCTACAAAGACGATAACAGCTATTTGGTATGGGATTGTTCCGCCTGTCATCCCTGATACAGCCTGGCCGATTGCTACAAGCTGTTCTAAAAGATAGTTTCCAAGCCCCCAAAGCATAAGAAAAATACTAAGCAATGTGACTGCTTTCGATTTGAAGCGGTGATCGATCCAGTCAGTAGGTGTAACAAAGTTTCTTTTCTTTGCAATGACATATAATCTTGGTGCAAACAGTAAATAGATTCCGATAATGATTGTCATAAATGAAATGGACTGAATCCACGAGAAACCTGTCCTATATGCTGTTGGGGCATATCCGACAATGGTATTCCCGCTATATTGCGTCGCATATAAGGTGAAAAAGAGTGCGATAAAACCGAGATTCCTTCCGGCAAGATAGTACCCTGAAAGACTGTGATGAAGGTTCTTCTCACCTCTGCCCGATAAGTATCCAATTAACAGCATGATTATGGCAAAGGCTGATAAAATAATGATCCCATCTGTGCCTGCAAAAGCTAAATCATTCATGATTTATCCCCCTTTGCTTTTTCGGCTTCTTCCTGTTCCTCTACGATATTCCACTCATTCACACAAAGCCAGCTTAAATATCCGCACATGATAATGGAAAAAGCTGTCGAAATAAATGCCCATAACGGAAACCCTAGAATATAGGGCTCAGCTGCTGCATCCGGAAAATACCAGGGTACTACTCCAAGTGTAATGATGGCGAGGACTATCCAAATCCATTTTTTTCGAATAGGTTCTTTTATCGTTCTGTTTTCCATATGGCTTCCTCCCTTTTGCTGAAATTTTAAACCTCCAGCTTATAGAAAATCTTATGTGCCGATTCATAGGAGTCAATTAATTCAGCTGATTGAAGCGTTGCCCCGATTTCGTCCAGCCCCTTTAACAGCTGATCTTTTCGATAAGAAACGATATCGAATTCGACCATGTACCCGAAGGAGTCCTCAATTCTTTGATTCTCTAAATCTACGCTCAGCTGATAACCAGGTGATTCATTGCTTTTTTGAAACAAAACTTCAATATCCTTTTCAGGCAAGACTATTGGCAGGATGCCATTTTTAAAACAATTATTATAGAAAATATCTGCGAATGATGATGCCAGGATCACTCTAATCCCATATTCTGCAATCGCCCAGGGTGCGTGCTCTCTGGATGAGCCGCAGCCAAAGTTTTTCCTTGCCAGCAGAATCGGTGCATTCCGGTAAGGTTCCCGATTTAGAATGAAATCCGGTTTTTCCCTGCCATCTTCGTATCGCCATTCGTAGAAGAGGAATTCGCCAAACCCAGTTCTTTCAATTCTCTTTAAAAACTGTTTTGGAATGATGGCATCTGTATCAACATTTGCAGTATCAAGCGGAGCAACTATGCCTGTAAATCTGGTAAAAGACTTCATTGTACACTGACCTCCTTGCTATATTTAACAGGCCACTCCCTTACATCAATAAACCGGCCGGCAATCGCTGCAGCAGCAGCCATTTCAGGACTGACCAAATGGGTCCTCGCATTTCTTCCCTGCCTGCCTTCAAAATTCCGGTTGGAGGTCGATGCACAGCGTTCTTCCGGAAGAACCAAATCCTCATTCATACCGAGGCACATGCTGCATCCTGCTTCTCTCCATTGAAAACCGGCGCTTATAAAAATTTGATCTAGACCTTCAGCTTCTGCCTGCATTTTTACAAGCTGTGAACCAGGAACAACTAGCGCTTCCACCTGTTCAGCAACTTTGTAACCGTTTACGATTTTTGCCGCTTTTCGAAGATCTTCTATTCGGCTGTTTGTACAGGAGCCGATAAAGACTTTATTGATTCCTATTTCTGTAATGGGTGTTCCTGGCTGAAGGCCCATGTACTTTAATGCTTTTTTAGCTGGTCCTATTTGATCTGCAGGCAGATCTTCCATTAGCGGTATAACTTCTGTAATACCTGCCACCTGGCCTGGATTTGTCCCCCAGGTAACCTGCGGGATTATTTCATCTGCATTAAAGTCAGCAGTCAGATCAAATTCGGCATCTTCGTCAGTATAATATTTCTTCCATTCTGCAAGAGCCTCTTCCCACTCCATTCCATCAGGAACTGCTTGTTTCCCTTTCAAATAATTGAAGGTTTTTTCGTCAGGCTGAATCAGTCCTGCCCTTGCTCCCATTTCAATGCTCATATTGCAAATGGTCATTCGCTCTTCCATTGTTAAATTACGAATCGCTTCACCGCGATACTCCACAACATAGCCAGTAGCAAAATCGTGGCCATACTTTCCAATGATTGAAAGTATAAGATCTTTGGCAGTAGTTCCTTGCGGCAAAGTGCCATGTATATTAATTGCTAATGTTTTGGATTTAAATTGCTTTAATGTCTGAGTGGCAAGGACATGTTCTACTTCACTTGTGCCAATGCCAAAGGCAAGTGCCCCGAAAGCTCCATGTGTAGAGGTATGGCTGTCACCGCAGACAATGGTCATCCCGGGCTGTGTTAAGCCAAGCTCCGGGGCAATGACGTGTACAATACCCTGATTTCGGCTATCCAGGTCAAAAAGCTGTATGCCAAACTCCCTGCAGTTGTTTGCCAGAGCGTCAACTTGCTTTTTGGCGATTTGGTCTTTAAAAGGAAGAGAACGGTCGGTTGTTGGGATGCTGTGATCCATGGTAGCCACAGTCAGATCCGGCCTTCTCACTTTGCGATTCTTAATTCTTAAGCCTTCAAATGCCTGTGGTGATGTGACCTCATGCACTAAATGAAGATCAATGTACAAAAGGGAAGGCTGATCCTGTTCATCCACGACTACATGTTTTTCCCAGATTTTCTCATATAAGGTCCGCCCCATTTTGAAGCCCTCCTAAATGATATTATTTTTCTTCAATTCTTCTAATCTCTCTTCATCGAACCCAAGAAGGCCAGTGTATATTTCATGATTATGCTTGCCCATTTCTTCCGGGCCGGCATGCTTCACTTCCCCTGGTGTCCTGCTTAATTTTGGCACAATGCCAGGCATCGGGAATTCTCCCAGCTGCGGATGATCTACTTTAATAATCATGTCGCGTTCCTTATAATGCGGATCTTCCAGAATATCTTTAGCTGTATAAATGAGCCCTGATGGAACGCCCTTATCTTCAAGAATTTTAAGCGCTTCTTTAGCAGAGAGAGTCTTTGTCCATTCCTCGATCATGGAATCAAGAAGCTTCATGTTTTCTCCTCTTGCATGGTGGGTCGCGAATCTTGTGTCATCTGCCAATTCCGGCTGCTCCATGGCCTCGCATAACCTGCGGAACACTCCATCTGCATTGGCTCCTATAACGATGTAAGTTTTGTCCTGCGTGAAGTAAATGTTGGAGGGAGCTACACCTGGCAGGATATTGCCCATCCTTTCCCTTATGTATCCTGCTAAAAGATAATCCGGAATAATGCTTTCCATTACGGAGAATACAGATTCATAGAGGGCCGTATCGACAACCTGTCCCTTTCCGGAGCGCTCCCTCTCGTGTAATGCAACAAGACAGCCAATTGTAGCAAAAAGTGCAGCCAGCGTATCACCCATTGATACACCAATTCTTGATGGCGGCCTGTCAGGGAAACCGGTTACATTTCTGAGCCCGCCCATTGCTTCACCGACGCTGCCAAATCCTGCTCGATGCTTATAGGGTCCTGTCTGTCCATAGCCCGAAGTCCGTACCATGATTAATTTAGGGTTGATTTCGGAAAGTGCTTCATAGGATAGATTCCATTTTTCCATTGTCCCCGGGCGGAAATTCTCAATGACAACATCGGCTTCTTTAATAAGCTCCCTTAAAACCTGCTGTCCTTCTTCCTCCCTGAGATTTAACGAAATCGATTTTTTATTCCGCGATTGAATAGGCCACCAAAGCCCTATTCCATCTTTTGATTTTCCCCAATTTCTCATGGGATCTGATTTACCCGGAGGCTCGACTTTAATAATTTCAGCACCGAAGTCACCTAGAAGCCGTCCGGAGAATGGTCCTGCTAAAAGCGTGCCCAGCTCGATGACTCTGATATCTTCCAGTGGAAGCTGTTTTTCTGACATGGATTTCCCTCCCTGATATTTCTTGAATGCACTGTTAAGTTTTAATTTTCTTAATCTTGTATACAAATTTAATTGTTTGTATACAATAAGTCAATGTAAATTTTATTATTTTTCTGAAATTTCATTAAAAAGCCTTATATAATCATGTTTTATAATAAATATTCAGAATATTTGTTGTAATAATACTTCTGTTTGTATACAATACAATTGAGGTGTTGATATGGATGCATACGAATTTATTAGAGATGCCATTATTGAAGGGAAATTTGTCCCTGGCATGCGGCTTGCTGAGGAATCATTGGCTAAAGAAATGAATCTTAGCCGCACTCCTATTAGAGAGGCTATTAAGCAGCTTGAAGCAGAAGGCCTCGTCATTCCATTAAAGCGCGGTGTCAGCGTAAGGCATTTTACAAAAGATGATATCCGGCAAATCTATGACCTGCGCACTCTTCTGGAAGGGTACGCTGCCAGTCAGGCGGCGATACACCGGACAGAAAATGATCTGCTGGAAATGGAAAGAGCTAATATTTTATATGAAGAAGCCATTAGCCGATATGTGGAATCTGATATGGACAGCCTGAAAGATATTGTTCAGGTAAACCAGAAGTTTCATGAAACGATAGTGGCTGCTTCAAAAAATGAGCATATACATTTCCATATTTCAAAGGTTGTCGTGGTTCCAATCGTGTTCAGATCCTTCTATTGGTATAACAGCTTTCAGCTTAAACAATCCCTAGAGGTACATAAAACCATTTTGGAAGCAATCAAAAATCGGGAACCCGAGCGTGCCCGCATTGCCATGCATGAGCATATTTATCAAGGCCGTGATCATGTTTTGAAGCACCTGGAACAAATTAAAAACATTCATCTGCTAAAGGAGGAAGTAAAATGATTGAAATTTGTGAAGTTGGTCCGCGCGATGGATTGCAAAATGAGTGCAAAATTGTTCCAACGGAAACAAAAGTTGATTTGATTACAAGATTAATTGATTCCGGCATCCGCAATATAGAAGCTGTTTCTTTTGTCAATCCGAAGGTTGTTCCTCCCATGGCTGATGCAGAGGAAGTTTTGAAATCGCTTCCTAAAAGAAATGGCGTCCGGTTCGGCGGTCTGGTGTTAAGCCGCTCAGGGCTTGAACGGGCACTCAAGACCGATGTGGATTTTCTTCATGTTGTTACAACAACAAGTGATTCATTCAATTTACGGAATGTGAAAAGGACTGTAGAGCAGGCTGTTGGGGAGCTCTCTTTAGTGATTAAGGAAGGAACTGCATCAGAAAAGGGTGTGGCAGGGGTGTTGGGAACGGCATTCGGATGCCCTTTTGAAGGTGATGTACCTTTGGAAAACGTGCTGAAAGTGGCAGAGAGATTTATAGAAGCCGGCTGTACGGAAATCACCCTCGCTGATACAACGGGTATGGCTAATCCCATCCAGGTCCAAAAAATAGCAGAGTCATTTTTTGATGCCTTTGGAAAGGACCTTTCGCTTGGCCTCCATTTCCATAATACACGCGGTTTGGGACTGGCAAATGTTTTGGCGGGATATCAGGCAGGTGTCCGCCGCTTTGATTCCTCCATTGCCGGGCTTGGCGGATGTCCATTTGCCCCAAAAGCAGTCGGAAATGTTTGTACAGAAGATATGATCAATATGTTCCACGGAATGGGTGTTAATACAGGGACAGACCTTCCTTCAGTACTGGAAACAGCAAAGTGGATGGAAACAGTGATGGAACGGCCGCTTGATGGGATGTTGATGAAGGCGGGAATAGCTTAATTGCGGGAAAAGCCATCTTTGCGGGTGGTTTTTTTGGGTCTAAGATGGCGGCTGAAAGTTTTGTTTTCAAGTTTTACTGATTTGTTTGCTGAATTTTAGGTTTGTTTGTTAGTTTGGTGTTTTTATTTGCAAATTTTTAAACTTATTTGCAAGTTTAAGGTTTTTATTTGCAAAGTTCACAATTAGAGGTCTCCAATCAAGGTTTTATATAATACCTATTCTTCTTTTCACCGCCATGCTGAAGATTCATCTGGCCAAGTAATCTTGAGGCAGAAAAAACAGATGTTAAATGGGAAACTTGCGAAATTCAGCATTTGTAATTGACGGTTTAATCAGATAAATATAATCCTCTACAGCTTGATGATGTGCCGTATCCGAAGTGGTTTTACATACTGGACATCTCCACAATCCCCAATGATAAATCATTGGCAGTGAGCCACATTGAGGACAGTGCACACCAGTAAGAATTGTATCTGGATTTATTTTTATAAATTTCATTACATCCATTTCATGCTCTGACATGTTTTTTCAATAGTGTATGGCTAATTTTTTTATTTGTTTTTCTTTTAATCTCTCAATAGAATATGATTTTTCAATAGAGGTAAGTTTACTTAATAGTCGGTGTGCATGAAGAACTTTACTGGAGGTTTGTTTAGAAGGTGATTTTTTGATGGTGGAAGGACTGCTGATAAAGACGTCAAATTCTATCGGGATATCCGGGAAACCATTTGCAGCCAGCCTCTTTTTTAATTGCCGGCTTTGGTGTTCAGCTTTGGAAATCGGGTCGTGGAAAGCTTCCTCCTTTTCGTTATGGATTCGGATGAGCTGGTGGAAATTGGGTTCAAGGATGAAGGTTCCGTTCCAGTTTTTTACCTTAAGGATCATGGCAAATCTTTTTGTAAGGAGTAAAGTATCCATATGAAAAAATTGTTTTCTATTTGAAAGACGCAGCCCATGATTCTTTTCATCCAGAAAATCTAAATAATAATCCAGCTTTTGTTCACCTATAAATCCTGCTTTGCGCTTGTTTAATTCAGATGCAGCTTTCTCCCTCCCATGTTCCATTTCTGGAAAACGCCTTAAAAGTGCATGAAGCTGCGTAATGATTTCTGGTACCCTCCTTTCTTTTTCGATCAAATAAAACTTCTCCTTTAAACAATAATAAATAAAAAGAGTTTAGGTTTTTGACCTAAACTCTATAACTTAAATCTGCTGATCAACCCTTTCAAATCCTCCGCCATGCTCGTAAGCTGGTCAGCAGAGAGTGAAATTTCCTCCATTGATGCAGCCTGTTCTTCCGTTGAAGCAAGTACACTTTGTGTGGCCATGGCTGATTCATTTGCCACATGGGAAATTTCGTCCATGGACTGAACCATTTTCTGCGAACCGACAGACATTTGCTGAATGGCTGAAGCGACTTCCTCCATTTGATTCGTCACCGTGCTGACTGACTGCTGGATTTGTGCGAAAGAATCACCTGCATCCTTCATGACTTCCATTCCTTCAGTTACTTCATGATTAACCAAGTCCATTGTCTGGACAACCTGATTGGTTTCTTCCTGGATTTTTGATATCAGCTGGCTGATTTGCAGGGTGGATTCTGCAGACTTTTCAGCGAGGTTTCTAACCTCGTTTGCTACAACGGCAAAGCCTTTTCCCTGCTCTCCTGCGCGGGCCGCTTCAATAGCAGCATTTAAAGCCAGAAGATTTGTTTGAGCGGCAATGCCTGTAATCACTTCGATAATCTTTCCGATCTCCTGTGACCGCTGGCCAAGGCCTTTTACTACTTTGGATAAATCCTGTACATTTACATGAATGGAGTTCATTTGGCATGCTGCTGTTGAAATGGATGCAGAACCATGATTTGCCTTTTCCAGTGAATCGTTGATTTGCTCTGTAACCTGTTCTGAATTTGCCGCAACCTGTGTCAGGCTTTCGGACATCTGCATGATGACATGGGAAGCAGTTCCGACCCCCTTGACCTGATTATCGGCACCTGCTGCTACTTCTTCAATGACCTCAGCTATGTGGCTTGTTGCCATATTTGTCTGCTGGGCACCTGATGATAGCTGCTGTGCATATTGTGTGACTTCGTTAGAAGCTATAACCACTTTATTCAGCACTTCCTGCCAGGCAGCTGCAGTATGATTCAAAGCTGAAGCAATCGATCCAAGCTGTCCCACTGATTTTTCGTCAAGTCTTGTGGACATATTTCCATCTGCAAGTTCATCGATAAAGGCATTAATTTTGCTGATGGGTGCAATAAACTTTCGGTAGTTCATAAATGCGGATAATATTCCAGCAAGCGAACCGAGAATCATAATAAAAGCAATGGTAATCCAAAACGCATTGCCTTTCAATCCATTACCAACGCATACTGCAACGCTTATGATCAATACAGTCGGGATAATAACGATTAAAGTACGGAGCATATAGCTTAGTTGACTCATGAAACGGACCCCTTTTTCTATCATTTATTATTATAAAAAAATGATTTACAAATTCCTCCTCAACTATCTTCTTTTACCATCTGACAATTTGATTATAGTGGATGAAAGGAAAATATATCAATATATTTCGAAAGATTATTTTTAAAATAATTGAAATAGTTCGTCAGTTTTCCGCAAATAGAAATGCCAGCCTTCCAAGAAGCTGGCATTTTACTCATATCTATTCAGCTGCAGCAGTCCTTCTCTCTTTTTTAGCCATGGAAAGAACTGCAGTGCCAAGAGCAATAATAATAAAAATACTGCCTGCAGCCGCATTATATTCTACTGAGGTTGTCTCGATCATGATGCCGCCGATCATGCTTCCGAATGCCATTCCCATATGAACTGCGGAGTTGTTCAATGTTTGCTGGATATCAGAAGTTTCGGGTGTCACTTCAATTAAATAGCTGTGTATGGCCGGTGTGACCGCCCAGCTGAGCATACTCCAAATGACTACCGCAATCAGGAAAACGGGCAGAGAAAAAGCGGCAAACGGCAATGAGAAAAGGGTAATCCCAAACATGGCAAGAAGCGTCAAAATGACAGATTTTGCACCAAAACGGTCTGCCAGGAGGCCGCCGATTCCTCCTCCGATGACAGCCGCAATTCCGAAAATCAGGTAAACAATGCTGACCCAATTGCCGTCAAGCCCCATTTTCATCTTCAGGAATGGAGTAAGGTAACCGTAAAAAGTTAAATGGCCAGTCATTAACAGGAACGATGTTATCTGTGTTAGAGCGATTTTGCGGCTTTTCAGGGTTTTAAGCTGGATGCCTATTGGAACAGCGGGCTTTGGAGCAACTTTGCCCATAAAGAAATGAACGCCTGCCATTGATATGACTGTCAGTGCAGATATGAGAACAAACGGAGCGCGCCAGCCAAAAACATTTCCAAGCATCAAGCCAATGGGCACACCCAGCACAAGGGATGCACTGATTCCCATAAAGACGATGCCGATGGCACGTGCACGATATTCTTCTGTGACGATGTAGGAAGCCATTGTCATACATAATGCGATAAGCAGTGAGCCGCTTGCTGCCGCTAAAACCCGGCCAATTAATAATACACTGTAAAGGGGGCTAAGTACGGCAACAATATTACCGGCCAAAAATACAGCCAATGATATCATCATTAAACGGCTGCGTTCCATTTTAACCGTAATCGTAAGCAGGACGGGCGCAGCGATGGCAAAGGCGAGCGAGAATACAGTAATTAACAGACCTGCCTGCCCCAAACTGACACCCAGATCTGATGCTACAAGATCCAGCAGCCCGCCTATAATCAATTCCACCATTCCAACAACAAACGATATGATTGCTAATAAATAGATGCGTTTATCCAAGCTGAACTTCCTCTCTAGTATCAAGCTGTTCAAAAATTTTAATAAAATAACATCTTAACATACCAAATAGATTAAGCTCAAAGGATAGAATAATCTAAAAATAATAAATGCTGCTTTGTAAATATATTTTCTTTATTGGGATAAAATATAAATACCTTACTAAAACAACTTCCATAAATTACATGTTTGAATATAACAATTAAATAGGAATGTAAATAACAAATACTGTAAAGGAGTTGATTCATTTGTTGGACAATCAAGCAAAGAAAGAGCGCAGTTTATCCCCTCTAGTATCATCTGCTGTTGACGAAAGACAGCCTGCCGGTACAACTCCTGCTGACACAAATACCATAAAAAGCATCGAACCTGAATTTGATCTTTCCGGAACAGTATTAAATGACTATAACTAAGTGAAAATCCCTGCGGGTCTCCTGCAGGGATTTATTTTCACTTTGATAACTGTCTAGCGCAAGCAGCCTACCCCCCTCGAGGTGATGCCCCCAGGACAAGGAAGGCTTCGTCAGCATAATCATCGCACGACCAAAAGCGGCAGCTTTTGGGAGGATGGGGGTCATGCAGACGTTGCCACAGGACGCGGCGTTCTTAGACTGCGTTCATTCGTGGGCAAGGCGCTTCCGCTTTTCTTTTGGCAAGTTTGTCCGATTCGCAGCATATGCATGTAGTATTCCTTGTGTTTAACTTGGAAAATAACCAAATGGAGCAGGATTTATGATTTATTTGTTAGTGGTTATTTTCATTATTGTTCTTGTCATGCCATTTCTTTCTGAGTTCGTGGAAAAAAATCTGGAGATGTTTTTGTTTGTGATGGGGCTTTCAGCAGCACTGGCTAGCGGGGTTCTAAATAGCGGACTTTTTGTAAAAGCAGCACAGGAACCAGTAAAAATTACGCTTGCTGTCTTTATTGCAGGTCTGCTGTTTAAATGGTTTCAGGCAAATTTGGAAAGAAGCATCCTATCCGTAAGCCGGATTATGCCTTTTCGATTATTTGCAGCTTTGACTGTGATTTTTCTTGGGTTAATTTCAAGTGTTATTACAGCTATTATCGCTGCGTTAGTTCTTGTATTAATCGTCAGTGCGCTTCGGCTGGAAAGAAGCTCTGAAATCAGGCTGACCGTACTCGCCTGTTTTTCGATTGGCCTGGGTGCAGCCTTGACGCCGATTGGCGAGCCGCTTTCCACCATTGCAATCAGTAAAATGAAAGAAGACTTCTTCTTTTTGATGGAATTGGTTGGACCGCAAATTACCGTTGCCCTCCTATTTTTCGGAATTATGGCCGCACTTGCTGTTAAGCCGCCTATTTCAGGGAAAGCGTCCTTTACTAAAAAGCCTGCTAGTGAAAACTATGAAGAAATCTTTGTCAGGGCTTTGAAAATATATTTCTTTGTCATGGGCCTGACAATGCTTGGGGCCGGGTTTGAACCGTTAATCAATCACTTTTTAATAGGTTTAAATCCGCTTTTATTATATTGGATCAATATGATCTCTGCCGTACTGGATAATGCAACACTTGCAGCTGCTGAAATTAGCCCATCAATGGACCATTTTACGGTTCAATCCATCCTCCTTGGACTGCTGATCAGCGGAGGAATGCTTATTCCAGGCAATATTCCCAATATTATTGCTGCGGGTAAACTGCAGATTACGAGTAAAGAGTGGGCAGTATTTGGTGTTCCTTTTGGGTTGGTCACGATGATTGGTTATTTTGTGCTTATATTGGTCACGGGAAATTGAAAGGGGATTGGCGGCCCGTTTCAATTTCCCTTTCAATCTTGTTCGCATAATATTATTATTGTATATCCAACAATATTTTTCCGGTACTCATTCGGCTTTCGATCAGTTTATGGGCTTCAGCTGCTTCTTCCAAAGGAAACCTGTTCCCAATTCTAATATGCAGTCTCTCTTCTTTTAAAAACTGCATGACTTTTTGTGCTGTTTCCCTGAGTGATTCCGGACGCTTCTTTCTTGTTGTCCCGAGGCTGTAGCCCAAGGCAGAACGGCAGCTCTTATGCAGGTCATTCGTGTTTATGATCCCTGGTTTGCCGCTCGAATTGCCGAATTGGATAAGTCGGCCATATTCAGCCAGACAACTGAAACTTTTCTGCGTTATGCTGCCGGCAAGGGAATCCAGGATAATATCCGCACCTTTTCCACCGGTTATTTCAATTACCCTTTCTGCAAAATCAATCTCTTCGTATACAATGACATGATCAGAACCTGCTTCCACAGCAGCAGGCACTTTCGTTTCATTGCCAACAGTTCCGATAACCAGATCTGCTCCTAATATCTTTGCCATTTGGATTGCAGTAGTGCCTACCCCACCTGCTGCTGAATGAACCAGAACGGTTTCCCCATTTTGGATTCTTGCAATATCTGCAAGCAATTTATAAGATAAGAAAGAAACAGTCAGGGATGCTGCAGCCTTATCCAACGCTACTTCATCCGGCACTGCAAACGTCAGGTTTTCTTCAGCTGCAGCGTACTCACCATAAGATCCTTCAGAAGGGAACGCTGCGACGCGATCTCCAATTTTGAATTTTGTAATTTCACTCCCTATTTCCACTACTACCCCTGCTGCATCAAGGCCGGGAATAAACGGAAATCGGCCAGTTCCTCCCTGCCCAATTCTCGCTTTCACATCCGCAAAATTGACGCTTGCATTTTCCACTTTAATCAATACTTGATCCCGCTTTATTTTTGGAATTTCCATTTCTGTGTAAATTAGTACGTCCGGACTACCGTATTGTGTGACTGCAATTGCTTTCATATGATTGGCCTCCATTTATGTAATCCTTTAACATATTCGATATTTGCGAAGAATAAGCCTCTTTTTGCTAAATCTGACTACTCGAATTAAGGCTATAAAAAAGAAGCTGCATTTCGCAGCCTCTCATTATAATGACCCATTCATTTTCATACTGGCAGCTATGTTTCTCGCTGTTCTTTCCATATATACTGCTGCCTTTTCCAAAGCTTCAGGAAGGGTTACAACACCTGGAACAATGCTGAATAGAGCATCGATTCCGTGTTCATGAACAATATCGCTGTCGTCAGATAAAGAACCTGCAAGACCGATTACCGGTATCCCATGTTTCTTTGCCGCTCTAGCCACACCGATTGGCGTTTTTCCATATATGGTTTGGCTGTCAATTTTTCCTTCTCCAGTAATGACAAGGTCCGCATCCTTTACCTCATTTTCAAAGTCTACGGCATGAAGGACGATTTCAATCCCTTTTTTTAAGTCTGCATTTAAAAGGGCAAGCAAACTTCCGCCTATTCCTCCGGCAGCGCCTGCTCCCTCAATATGGCGAAATGATTTGCCGAGGGTGTTTTCGACCACATCTGCGAAATGCCCTAAATTCTGATCCAGCAGCTCGACCATCTCAGGTGTCGCTCCTTTTTGAGGGCCAAAGATAGCCGAGGCACCTCTTGGACCGGTTAAAGGGTTATCAACGTCACAGGCCACTTTGAAATGGACATCTCGGATCCTTGAATCCAGGCCTGACATGTCTATTGCTTCCAGCTGCACAAGCGACCCTCCGCCTTGTCCGATTTCACTGCCGGTTTTGTCAAGGAGTTTACCGCCTAAGGCTTGAATCATTCCAGCTCCTGCATCATTGGTAGCACTACCGCCAATTCCAATAATAATGTGCTGAACTCCTAAGTCCAATGCAGCTGTGATTAACTCTCCTGTTCCCCTGGTTGAAGTAATTAAGGGGTTCCGTTTTTCTGAAGGAACCAAATGCAAGCCTGACGCAGCTGCCATTTCAATGACTGCTGTCTTTCCATCCCCCATTAATCCAAAGAATGCTTTAACAGGTTCCCCGAGAGGTCCTGTAACAGTTCGCTCTATGATCGAACCTTCCGTTGCATCAACAAGCGATTGGACTGTTCCTTCTCCGCCGTCAGCCATCGGCATTTTTTTATAATCAGCTTCGGGAAATATGAATTTAAAACCTCTTTCAATGGCATTCGCAGCCTCAAGTGCCGATAAACTTTCCTTAAATGAATCCGGGGCAATCACGATTTTCATATTTGATCCTCTCCCTTTCTATTAGCCAAAAAGCTTAAAGACTCCAAATATAAGTGTAGAAATGACTGCAAGAGTTAAACCGATAAGCGATTCATATGGCATCAGCTTCAGGCGTTCTTTAATATCCATATTGACACTTCCTGCCGTTGCGTGGAAAAAGCTTCCGTGCGGCAAATGATCCAGTACGGTTGCACCTGCATGGATCATGGCAGCGCCTGCAAGCGCTGATACTCCCAATCCTAAAATGGTACTGCCAAACACACCGCTTGCCACTGCTGTACCTGCAGTTGTGGATGCTGTAGCAGCTGACATGAAAATACCAGAGACAGGCGCCAGCAGATAGGCTGGAAGACCTGAAGAGGTTAATCCATTAATGATCACATCTTTTAAGCTTGAGTTTGCTATGATTCCAGCCAGGGTTCCTGTTCCAAGAAGCATAATGGCAACGCCTGACATCTTGTTTAAACCTGAAATAGCATACTCATTGATTTTTCTTGTCTTCTTCATCGCAATGGCTCCGATAATTCCCCCGGCTGGAAGTGCCACCATCGGATCAATATTGATATCAAATAATGGGCGAAGCGCCAACAAAACAATCGTAACCAGCGGCGCAATCATGGCAGTGATAAATAATGGAAGCTTTGTATTACTGTTCACTTCCACTTCCCCATCTGAGATAGCTGAACCCTTATTTACAAGTTTCTTTGCAATGAAATACGTAACAGCAAGTCCGAATATGGCCGGGATGATTCCAGCAGCCATAACCGAAGTAAGCGGAACACCGAATGCGTCTGAAGCTGCAATGGCATTTGGGTTGGGTGACATGATGTTCCCTGCTTTCCCTCCACCAATCATCGCCAGCAAAATGGCTGTTTTGGAAAGTTTTGCCCGTTTCGCGATAGCTAAGGCAATAGGTGATACGGTAATGACTGCCACATCAACAAATACACCGACCGTTGTCAGGATCATTGTTGCCACTGCTAAGGCTAGCAGCGCTCGGGTTTCTCCCAATTTTTTAACTATTGTTTCGGCAATCGATGAAGCTGCGCCAGATTCTATCAGTACTCCTGCCAATATACCCGCAGCCAGGATTCTGAGCACCGCCGGTATGATGCCTTTTGCTCCTTCCATCATTAAATTAACAGTGCTTGCAATATCTGCTCCGCCGACTAAACCGCCTATTAAAGCACCTGCAACCATTCCATAAGCAGGCGGAACTTTTTTAAAGATTAATAGTATGGCAATGACTAAGGCAGTTATTGCTCCTAAAGCGCTTACAGTTACATCCACATTTAGCCCTCCCATGATGATTAGCTTATAAATCTATTGTAAGCGTTTGCCTTTTCTATTACATCGTGAATGATGATGAAAAAAACGGATAGATCACTCTATTAATTGTGCAATCGCACAATTAATTTAAGTCGTTTACTAATTTTGCCACATAAAGTTCGAATAGCATCTTTACATTACGCGGGTCTTTTCCCGTAAGTTCTGTTATCTTATCCAGACGGTATCTCAGGGTGTTGCGGTGGATAAATAAGTGATCCGCTATTTTGCCAAGATCGCCTCCTTCTTTTATGAAAACATCAAGCGTATGTGCCAGTTCCCCTTTTTTATCCTGAGCAAGGAGCCGGTCATAGAAAGAAAATGTATGTTCTTCCTTTTGGGCGAGCATGGATAGCTTAATATCCAGCCAGTACGTTTCATAACTGTAATAATCGGCGTCACGATGAATCTTTGGACCAAGGACAGTCAGCTGCTGCGCATGCCGATAGGAGGACTTCAATCCGCTTATGTTCTCCGATGTGTTTCCAATAGCAACTGCCGCCTTCCTCTTTGAAAGGCCGGCGATCCTCTTTAAAGCAGCGATTTGTTCTGTGGGCTCCCCTGCTTTCAATATGACAATTTCATTATTGAACGTAACCCCTGTTAAATCCTGTTTTCCCAATTCAAAATGGATGTCATTGATCAGCTTTTGATTCATGGTTCCAAGGTCTTCGTGCAGCTTGAGCACAATCACGGTTCTCGGGATTTTCAGGTCATATCCCAGGAAGCCGGCCCTCTCTTCTAACCACGCTTCATTCAATGGTTCTTCAGAAATAAGGAGGTTCACTATCTCACTTTGGAGCCGCTGCTTCCATTGTACTCTCTCCAAAAGAAACGATTGCTCCAAAACCAGTTCTGCTGCCATTTTAACAAGCTCTGCGAAATTCCTGATTTGCTCAGGTTCCCCCGTTATACCGACAACACCAATAATTTGATTATGAAAACGGATCGGCAGATTGATTCCAGGCTTGGCCCCTTTAAGCTCTGCGGCACTTCTTTCATCAATCTCCAAACTTTCCCCTTTTTTTAGGACCAGCAGAGCTCCATCATGAACCTGATTGATCCTTTCCTTTTCACCAGAACCGATAATAACCCCTTCTTCATTCATAACATTTATATTTTTTTTCAGAATTTTCATAGTCCGCTCCACTATTCCCTGAGCGAGTTCATAAGATAAAAAATGCACATTCCCCGCCGCCTTCCTGCTTCGTTACTATCAATGTACCATAGTAGATTTGCACAATAAAACAAAATAAAAAAACCGTGTGTCAGGACACGGTTTGTTAATGTCCCCTTTAAGTAGACATTCAAAAAAACCTTCATGTTATCATGGAGGAAAGAATGCTACTTGGAGGGGATTTTTTCTATGGCAAAGAAAGGACA
>NZ_JALJRC010000004.1:0-213924 GCF_024519925.1 Cytobacillus sp. Bac17
TCATGAACTCTTCATGGCGACCATTTTCTACTCAAGTTATCAATTTTCGGCTTCATGAACCCTTCATGGCGACCTTTTTCTTTTCTGGTTTTCGATTTTTGGCTTCATGAACCCTTCATGGCGACCCTTTCTTCCCTGGTTCTCGATTTTCGGCTTCATGACCTCTTCTTGGCGACCTTTTTCTTCTCTGGTTTTCGATTTTCGGCTTCATGAACTCGTCATGGCGACCTTTTTCTTTTCTGGTTCTCATTTTTCGGCTTAAAACTCGTCATGGCGACCATTTTCTTCTCTGGTTCTCAATTTTAGGCTTCATGAACCCTTCATGGCGACCTTTTTCTTCTCTGGTTTTCGATTTTCGGCTTCATGAACTCTTCATGGCGACCATTTTCTTTTCTGGTTCTCATTTTTCGGCTTCATGAACCCTTCATGGCGACCTTTTTCTTCTCTGGTTCTCATTTTTCGGCTTCAAAATCTCCTCACAGCTCAAGCCTACTTATCAATATAATAAGAATACTTTCCATGCCCCTGAATTTTATAATTCTTACCTAGTATCCTCTGCACCACTTTCCCGGAACCAATACCACCGCACCAATCTACTATTGTATTTGTAGTAATTTTCCTATCCGGAAACAAAACCGCAAATTCCTTTACACTTCTCAGTACTGCAGTATCCACCTTTTCTTTCGATCCACATTCCCCGCAGGTTAAGTAACCTTGAGTAAAGGGGGCTAAAAACGAAGTACACGAACTGCATATAATCCCTTTCCTCAAAAGGTCATAAGTGTATTCTGGAATCCGAACATAGGGATTCTCCTTCAAGCAGCGGGCATTTAACTGTTCAGCCAGCTTCAGGTTTCTCGATTTCGCCGCATTAGGAATAGTTTTTAATTTCTCCAGGAATCGATTAAGCTGCGAAGGAAATACTGCAGGAATATTGATAGGAGCTTGATAAAGCTGAAAGCCGGGATTAATGAATATCAGATGTGATTTGATGGGAAGATGGTAGCCGAATTCTTTAAGGAGGCCCCGTAAAAGGGTTTCGCTTCTTTGCAGCTGGAGGAGGGGATTTTTTATTTCTGTTTTGGATAGCAGGGAATACCATCTTTCATTTTCTATGTAATAGTCCCCTTCATAGTTTTTTTACTTCAAAGATGAATATAGTGCCGCCGGCGATAAGGAGAGTATCGATTTGGAAATGGGTATTGCTGTTTTCCAGCAATAGATCATTTAGAATAATGCAAGAGTCTGGCAAGTCCTGAAGCTCCCTATCAAAATGCTGCTCGCCTGCATAGCCCTTCTCTAAATGCAGATACTGATTTTCATTTTTCAAAGGCAGTTCCAGGCGGCGGGACAGAAAGCGGAGCATTTCCAGCTCCTTTGGTTCGAAACGGAGTCTGTTTATCATCACTCACATCCTTTATCAAGATAATTTAATTTTATGAAAATTCCACCTGAACTACAAGCAAAATCCCCTTGGTTATACTAGCAAGGGGATTTATAGTACATATTCAGCAAGCACACTCTGCACTTCGTATATGTTCAAGTTTTTATTAAAATGCTTTTCAATTGGTTCGTCTGATCCTGAGATCCAAATTTTTAATTCGGCCTCCAGATCGAAGCTGCCTGCGGTTTCAATGCTAAAATGGGTGATGTTTTTGTAAGGGATGGAATGATACTCGATTTTTTTCCCTGTGATTCCTTGCTTATCCACCAGAATCAGACGCTTGTTTGTAAAAATGAATAAATCGCGGACGAGCCTATAGGCTTTTTCAACCTGTTCACTCGGGGCAAGGACTGCTGAAAATTCCTCCTGAACCTCATTAATGTCCGCTTCAGATGCATTGCCGATAAAACCATCGAAAATTCCCATTTAACCAACCTCCATGATAAGGTTTAACTCCATTATACGGATCGTTCGGAAAAATTCCCAGTGATAAAGGCTCCCCTGCCAGGAAAGCCTTCAATTATTTATTCTTCTGTTGATTGATCGTCCTGTGCTTTTTTCTGTCCTTCTTCTTCTTTATCTTTTGAAATACGGCCGCAGGCAATGCGTTCTCCTGAATCTCCTGCCGGCTGAGTCATGCCATCATCTGGTCCATCATGGATAACAATGGAAGTCCCTTCCTTTGTCAACAAAGAATTTTTGTCTTCTTTTAACGTGACTTGGGGCGCCATAAAGTCAATCTTAGCCTTGCCGTCATCCTCAACAATCAGGTTGGGAAGATCACCCGCATGTGATCCTTTGGGATGAAGCAGCCCATGTTCCTTATTGTCAGGATTGAAATGATTCCCTGCCGATTTAAAGTCAGGAGGCTCGCATTTTGCTTCTTCATGGATATGGATGGCAAGTTCCCCCGGAGGAAGTCCGCTCAGACCCCCGCTCAACTTTACTCCGCTCGCCTGTTCCTGCACCTTAATTGTCCCTAATGAATCACCTGCAGCGTTAAACATTTCAACTTCCGTATTCGTAATGTTCTCTTCCCCGCAACCGGACAGAAGAAGAACAAAACCAAGCATCAGCGCTTTTTTCATGATTGAATCCTCCATCAAGACATTTTGTCTTTAGTGTTGCCCAATCACTTTATCAATAAACAAGAAAAGCGCAAGCTCCTTGCTCACCTAAGGAACGCAGACTAAGATCGCCTCGTCCTGTGGCAACGTCTGCATGACCCGCATCCTCCCAAAAGCTGTCGCTTTCGGTCATGCGATGTTTATGCTGACGAAGCCTTCCCTGTCCTGCGGGCCTCAGGCATAAGACGGTTCCTGTAAGAAGGCGTTCTTCCTTCTGAAAGGAAACGGCTTATGACCCCGAGTCCCTAGGAGCCGAAACTAGACAAGGTTGTGACCTCGAGGGGGTAGGCTGCTTGCGCTAGACAGTTATCAAAGTTATAATTTCTTAACAAAAAAAGAAGAACAGCTGCTCAGCTGTTCCCCCCTTGTCTATTTTGCCTATCGATGCGCTCTTCAAGCTCTTTCGCCTTGGCTGCTTCGCGCTTTGACACACGGATAATTAATCTCATTGTAAGAATGGCCGCAACTAAAAAGATGGCAAACGTTACAGCTGCAGGGCCATATTCTGATTTATCTTCCGGAAAATATAGAAACAGCGACAGTACATACCATTGCAACATCCTAATCAATCCTTTCTGCTAAAAGCAGTGTCCACCCGAATTATTATATCAGCAATGATTACACAGTCCAATGTTTATACACTTATTTTAAAACCTCTATCTTTTCAATGACCACATCTTCCGCTGGCTTGTCCTCTTCGGCAGTTTCAACTTCTGCGATACTGTCGACTACATCCATTCCCTCAACAACCTGTCCAAAAACGGTGTGCTTATGGTCAAGCGTTGGTGTACCACCATTTTCATAAGCTTTAATAATATCTTCCGGATAACCGGCCTTTTCCATTTGCCCTTTCAAGCTTGGATCAAGTCTCGTGTTCTGAACAATAAAGAATTGGCTACCGTTTGTATTCGGACCTGCATTTGCCATTGATAGCGCACCGCGAATGTGAAAGAGCTCGTTGGAGAATTCATCTTCAAACGCTTCACCGTAAATGCTTTCTCCGCCCCTGCCGGTTCCCTCAGGGTCGCCTCCCTGGATCATAAATTCCTGAATGACACGGTGGAAAGTCACCCCATCGTAATAGCCATCTTCACTATGCTTAATGAAGTTTTCAACCGCTTTGGGAGCCTGATCCGGGAAAAGTTTAATTTTAATATTCCCTTTTGACGTCTGCATTTCCACCAGTCTTTCATTTCCCTCAACTTCTTCTGTTAATTGCGGAAAGCTGTCCGGTGCTTCTTCACTTGCCTGGTTATCTGTTTGGCTTTCTTCAGCAGCAGAACCATTTGCCTTGTCCTCTTCTTTTTCAGTGCTTGTCCCGCATGCTGCCAGGATCAGCATCAGAAAAAGAAGCGGTGCTAGAAAACGACATTTCATTTTCTCATCCTCCTATGAAAAAACTAATCATTTTTTAGCTTACCTGATTTATTGAAAATTTGCACTTTGTTTTTTCAAGCTTCATAATAGGGCTAAAGAAAAATGAAAAGGAGAGGTTAGATTGGCAGAAGTAAAGATCGGCGATAGAGTAACAGCCATCTATAAAACAGGCAAGTATATCGGGGAAGTTACAGACATCCGGCCACAGCATTACCTGGTCAGAGTGCTTGCGGTCTTAAAGCATCCAATGCAGGGCGACTTGCATAATCCTAAAGAGGCGGACGTGATGCTTTTCCATGAGCGCCGCGCGCTTGCATACAGAGAGCAGACCAATGTGCCTAAGCAGATGGTAAAGCCCTTTAGTGAAGAAATACCAGATTATAAGGATTCGCTGCAAATAGCTTTGGATAAAATGAGAACGGAGCTGGAAGGAGATTCTTCTCCCTGGGCAGAACAAAGCATAAGGAATCTTGACTCATTGGAAAAGGATTATTTTAAGTAAAATGAAAACAAGCCAAATCATTTTGATGGATTTGGCTTGTCAGGCAAATTTATTAAACAGTTTCGAGAAGTCCACCCGATCGCCAATTGTAGTAGGTTCCGGCTTCTGCAGATATTTCTTATCTTTTTCTACCAATCTGAAAATATTGTAAGTCGTTAAGGCATCATCCAAAGCCCGGTGATGTTTTCCTGTTCCTTCCTTGCCATATTCCTGAACGGCTTTCCATAATCCTGTCTGGTTTTGATCCCCGAAGAAACGCTTATATTCCATCGAAAGATCCACTTCCCTGCCTCTGAACGGAAAGTCAACTCCAGCGTGGGTACAATTATTTCTAAGCACCTTCATATCCATATTTCCCCACGTAACAATCGTGCATGGACGGTTTCTGTTCATATCTATCATTTTTTTCACGAGTTCAAGAAAATCGATGCCCTGGTCTACCTGTTCCTGTGTTATATGCAGAAAGGATTTGCAGCGCTCGGACAATTTCGGAAACCGGACGGGAGTTACATATGAAGAGAACTCTTCACAAACTTGATTGCCGATGACTGATACAATTCCCGCTTCGATAATTTCCGGAAAAAACCCTCTGAAAGCACTGCCTTTCTCAGGCATGGTAAACTCAAAATCAATAAATAGGTATTGGTGTTCCTCCCCCATGTTTTCACCTGCTTTCCATTAGAAATTCACGCACATAATTTCTTATATTATAGCATGAAATATTTCAATTTTCTGAGTAAATTGCATTTAAGCCGGAATTTTTCAGCAGCGTCTGCCTTCTTAAAAAAAGCTTAACTCCTCAGAAAAAAAGCCGAAAAATAGGATAGAAGTTTAAAATAACGGAGGCGGATTCCTTTGCGTTCCTGGTCTGGATTTATGATCATCATTCTCTTGCTTCCTATTTTTTCTTTACTGGTATTTGCTGTCTCTGCTGAATCGCAAAAGGTTCAGGGATTTCATGAGCTGCTGGATGAAAAGCTTGAAATAAAAGAAGTCAGCCTGCCCCAGACAAGTTATATTAAAGCAGGCAACGGCCAGGTAATCTCTGAAATGGATCATCCGGTAAACAGAATCAGCCTATCGTCAGGTGACATTTCCCCTTTTCTTAAGGATGTTTTTATCACAGCGGAGGACCAGCACTTTTATGACCATGCCGGATTCGATGTTGCTGCCATTGGACGTGCCCTGGCCATCAACATCCAATCGGATGATATTGAACAGGGGGCCAGCACCATTACCCAGCAGCTGGCTCGTAATATCTTTCTGAATCATGAACAATCCTATAACCGCAAGCTCAGTGAACTCCTATATGCATATGAACTGGAGAGGAAATTATCCAAAGAAAAAATTCTGGAATTGTATATTAACGCAATTTATTTCCATAATGGAGCTTACGGAATTGAGGCTGCTTCCCAGCTCTATTTTAAAAAAAGCGCCAAAGACCTGACCAAAGCTCAAGAAGCTTTTTTGGCTGCCATCCCAAACAACCCATCTTTATATGATCCTATGAAACACTTTAACCATACAAAAGAAAGGCAGGAGCGGCTGATTGATCAATTAAAGGAAGAACAGCTGATTTCGCCAAAGGAAGCAGAGAAGATGAAAAGTGAACGGATTCAGCTTCAGGTCAAACAAAGAATAGACTTATATCCGGATTATGTTTCATATGTAGAAGCGGAGCTGCGTGAATTAATTTCTGTTAAAGAAGGCTATCAGGATAAGCTCCTAAAAGCAGGAGAGCAGGAAAAAGCATCATTGAGCGCCAAGCTTGATAAGAGAATATCCCAAATAATGGAGCAAGGCATAATCATTGAAACTGCCCTGAACCCTGCCCTTCAGGAAAAGGCTGCAAATTCCCTAAATAAGCGCCTGTCCTACAAGGATGTGGAAGGTGCAGCAGCCGTGATAGATAATGGATCACATGAAATAACAGCGCTTGCAGGCGGAAAGAATTATAAGAAATACAACTTTAATCGAGCTTTCCAGGCATACAGACAGCCCGGTTCCGCTATTAAGCCGCTGCTTGTTTATGCACCATACTTTGAGCACACCAGCGCAGTCATTCATGATCAAGTGAATGCAGGACCTTTCTGCAAAAATGGATATTGCCCCCAGAATTATGGCGGTGCCCGCTATGGATCGACAACACTCGAAAAAGCCTTTATTTATTCGTATAATACACCTGCAGTAAGACTGCTGGACGACATTGGAATTGAAAATGGTTTTCGTGATTTAGATAAGTTTGGTTTTAAAAAGGTTACAGATAAGGATCATGCCCTTTCTGCAGCTATAGGAGGTTTTACATACGGAATGACACCGCTTGAACTCACATCAGCATATACTGTGTTTGCAAATGATGGTTATTACCAGCCGGCAAGAGCCATCCGTAAAATCACTGACCTGAAAGGAAAATTGCTTTATAGCTGGGATGATTCTAAAACGCAGGTTTGGAGCGAAAAAACGATAGAAAAAATGAGGAATTTAATGGCCAGGACCGTTCAATCCGGCACTGCACGGAAAGCACGTCTGCCATTTGGATATGCCGGCGGCAAAACAGGAACCACTAATGGCTATCATGATTTCTGGTTTGTGGGCTTGACTGGCCAGTATACAGCAGGTGTCTGGGTTGGAAAGGATCGGCCCGGAAATCTGGCTGCTATCGAATCGGCTTCTCCCCAGCTGCTGATTTGGAAGGATATAATGTCTGATTAAAATGATATGTTTACTTTAAAGGAGGCCCTTTACTGCGGCCTCCTTTTACTATATCGGCAGACTTGCCATGATGCTGTTGTGTATTTTCAAAGAAAGATAGAGTATCCCTGTTAAAAGAGAAGTCCAGACCATAACCTGAAAAAAAATCACACCAGCAATGCCGGATGCAGTCAATGAAGAACTGGCTTTATAAACAAAGTAACTGAAATAAATAAAGGTAGCGGCCGCAAAAAGGATGGCAATCCCGATATAACTGAACAAACTCAGAAGCGACAAAGCGCCTCCAATAAAATAGATGGCCGAACCTTGCCTCGACTTTGTCAGACTTTCCCCTTCCAGATCTTTAGAAAAGAACAGAAGTGACAGTCCATTGATCGTATCTGCCACCAATTTCAAGGCTGCAAACACCATAAAAAAAAGGACCAGGAGGAGGACCGTCAGTGACATCTTTACGCCGCCTTCTGAAAAGAACTCTAGCATCCCCTGGAAAATTCCTGTCTTTTTCAGAAAATAAACTAACTCCATCTGGGTTTTTAATGCCAGAGAAGTACTAAACAAAATAATCGCCAAAAGCGGAAAATAACTCGTCAGATATGTATTTTTCATTTTTCCCCATCCATATTTGTCTTTCTTTACTCTAGCTATCTATTATCAGTGATTTTCATAATTTTTACAACAGCTTATCCCTTCTGTATATTTTAGTGTTTCCTAGCATAGACATAAACCATATTCTAGCAAATCTTGCATTAAATAGAGAAAAAGGGGGAAGGAAATGAAAAAAGGAATATGCTGTTTTTTGTTTGCCGTATTGCTGTCAGTTCAGTACATTATGCCTGCAAAAGCTGCTGATGCTGAAAAAGAGTTCGAGGACATACTTGAAGAACAGCTTCGCAGCACTATCCATTATTACAGCGAAGACTCCTTTTCAGTCATTGATGCATACGGGATGCAGGGGCAAGTAACAAAGATTGTTACACCTGATGACCCGCAAACATCAGAAAATGAAGAGGAAACTGAAGAATATTCATCTCACATTGGCATTGTTTTTTTGGAATTAGAACAAAAAAGAGATGGCTTATTTATTTTTAAGAAAAAAGATTTCTTTTACTATGATTATGACAAAAATGAATTCCTGACAGCATCCAATGTGCTCGGCAATGAATCAATCAGGGATTTTTTTGAAATGTATGCGGACGATATTAAAAAAAATATTACGCCCTTCTCCAAATTTCTCTTCTTATTCTTTCTTTCCTTCATCATTACGGTCCCTCTATTCATCATGATTTTTCATAACCGTGGCCAAAGTAAACTTTAAAACAGCAGTAAGAGAGGATGAGCCATTTCTCATCCTCTTCTTGTTGTCTGGCTTCAAAAGGAACGCTTAGCCAGCTTTATCATCGCACTACTAAAAGCGGCAGCTTTTGGGAGGAGCGACTGCCCCCTCGAGGGGAGTCCGCTTTTCTTATGATGCTGTCTGTATCCTCACATATTCTCTCGGTTCAAACACCTTCAGCTTTTGCTTTTTTTCAGCTTCCATTTCGTAATTTGCCGGTAATAATTCGACCACTTCTTCTTCGTCTGCCGGAATATAGAATTCCCTTTTGGTTTGGTGGTCCAATATCCAGGCGCCTGCAAACAGAAGGGCAAAGATTGTAATGGCTGCTGAAATTTTATGCTTAATCATACACAACACCACCTATGAGTAGTGTGCGTAAATTAATGTTTTTTTATACAAAGATGCTGTTTTGGGAGACATTTTTTCAAAAAAATTTTTCCTGATTAATTCGTGTTTCTACCTATTTAATAAGAATGGATAAATCCTTTACTGATAAGGGTTTGAAGAATGCACAGACTTTATTTTTAGGTTATAATTTGTTCTGAGGTGCATGAGCGGATAGTAATGATGATTATGGCACGCCTGTCTTGCCTCCCTTGGCTGGATAATATGGGGGAAGGTGGAAAAACTTTTATTAAGCGCTTTACGTATTGCGAAAAAAGTTTTATACATGCTGCGGAGGAAAAATACAGTTTTCTAAATATACTGAACTGTTAGATGCCATATAGCCGCTACATCAAGCTGCATACTAGGATACTTTTTCGAGTAACAACAATTAATTTAAAAGGGGGTAATGTTTTGTCTCTGCTTCACCTGGCAATAATTTCACCATTTTTGCTTGCCATCCTTGTGCCTATTGCGTACAAGCTGTTTAGGCAGATACATACGGGTTGGTTCGTACTTCCTCTGCCAATCCTTTTATTCAGTTATTTTATCTCTTATTTATCCATCACCTCCAATCAGCAATCCGTCACAAAATCTTTTGCATGGATTCCCGCTCTTGGGATCGATTTCACGGCAAAAGTAGACGGACTTGGTTTGCTTTTTGCTTTGCTGATCACCGGAATAGGAGCCTTAGTTGTTCTGTATTCCATCTATTACTTGGATAAAAACAAAGAAAAACTGAACACCTTCTATGTTTACTTGCTTCTATTTATGGGGGCTATGCTGGGAGTTGTCCTTTCGGATAACTTGATTGTGCTTTATACTTTCTGGGAATTTACGAGCTTTTCTTCATTCCTGCTAATCGGGTACTGGTACCACAGAGAGAAATCAAGATATGGTGCACAGAAGTCGATGATCATCACGGTTTTCGGCGGTCTTTCTATGCTTGGAGGCATCATACTTCTTTATATGATGACTGGTACTTTCAGCATTTCCGAAATTATTGCTCAATCAGATGAGATATTTTCACATGCATTATTTGTTCCTGCTTTGCTTTGCATTTTGCTTGGGGCCTTTACCAAGTCTGCACAATTTCCATTTCACATCTGGCTGCCGGATGCCATGGAAGCTCCAACACCTGTCAGCGCATATCTTCATTCGGCAACAATGGTTAAAGCAGGCATTTATTTAGTTGCACGTATGAGTCCGGTATTTGCGGAGCACTCGCTCTGGCTCTGGCTCATTGCAGGATTTGGCATTACAACATTATTCTGGGGTTCCTTCTCAGCTGTCAAACAGACTGACCTTAAAGCCATCCTGGCTTTCTCAACGGTCAGCCAGCTGGGGATGATCATGTCCCTTCTCGGCATTGGTGCTGCAGCACTTCACTTCGAAACAGTAGAAGACAGTATTTATACGGTTGCCACTACAGCTGCTGTCTTTCATTTGATCAACCATGCCACTTTTAAAGGAAGTCTATTCATGGTAGCTGGAATCGTAGACCATGAAACCGGCACCCGTGATATCCGCAAGCTTGGCGGTCTGATGAACTTTATGCCGATTACTTTTACTTTGGCGGTCATCGGGACATTTTCTATGGCCGGGCTTCCGCCTTTTAATGGGTTCTTAAGTAAAGAAATGTTCTTCACAGGAATGGTCCGTGTTCTGGAAATGGATATATTAAATTTGGATACATGGGGATTCTTGTTCCCTGTTCTTGCCTGGGTGGCAAGTGTATTCACCTTCATTTACAGCATGATTCTTGTATTCAAAACGTTCACAGGCAAGTTCCAGCCTGAACAATTAGAAAAGAAACCGCACGAAGCTCCAATCGGTATGCTAATATCACCCATTATCCTGGCTTCACTAGTGATCATTATCGGTTTCTTCCCTAATATTATTTCAAACACGCTCATCTCTCCTGCACAGGCCGCCATCATGCCTGTTGAAGGGTATGTGTATGATACTCATATATACTTCTGGCATGGATTTACACCTGAATTGTTTATGACATTGGGTGTTATTACATTGGGAATTCTGCTTTTTGTCACTCTGCCGAAGTGGAGAAGTGTGTATAATCTTTTCCCTGAGAAATTGGCGCTAAATCGTTTTTACGATTCTATGCTGGAAGTATCACAGAGGGCTTCCTTCAACTTAACAAGATTATATATGAACGGATTCATCAGAACCTATCTTGTGTATATTTTTTCATTTTTCATTGTAGCTTTGGCTACCACACTGGTTCTGAAAGATGCGTTTAAATTTGACACGGAGCATGTGGCCGACATCCATTATGCGGAGGTTCTGCTGGCATTAGTCATCGCTGCTGCATCTGTTTCCATTCTTTTTGTAAAATCCAGAATGACATCCATCATTCTGCTGGGAGCAGTCGGATATACCGTTTCATTGTTCTTTGTTATTTTCCGTGCTCCTGACCTTGCATTAACACAGCTTGTAATCGAGACTATTTCTGTCTCTTTATTCCTGCTTGCTTTCTACCATCTGCCTAAGCTTCGGCATGAGGAGCGGATGAGATTTAAAATGACGAATGCCCTTATTTCTGTCGGGGTGGGTGCGATTGTCACGCTGATTGCCCTATCTGCCCACAGCAATAAGATGTTTCCTTCCATTGCGCAATATTACGTCGAGAATACGTATAAGGAAGCAGCCGGGAAAAACATGGTAAACGTAATACTTGTTGATTTCCGGGGCTTTGATACCATGTTTGAAATTACGGTTCTCGGAATTGCAGCCCTTGGAATTTTCGCTATGATTAAACTTCGCCTGGAAGGAGGAAAGAAAAATGAAAACAAATGATATTATTCTGCAGACCGCTACGAAAGTAGTTTTGTTTCTCATTGTTCTTTTCTCTATCCATATCTTTTTTGCCGGTCATTATACACCAGGGGGCGGATTCGTCGGCGGTTTGCTGACATCGGGGGCAATCGTTCTGCTGCTGCTGGCTTTTGACATGAAAACTGTCTCAAAAATCCTTCCTGTCAATTATATTCACATGATTGCAGTTGGACTGCTATTTGCAATTGGTACAGGGGCGGGAGCATTGCTATTTAATGTCCCTTTCCTTACCCATGCTTTTGGACATGTTGACTTGCCAGTCCTGGGGGACACTTCCCTCCATACAGCTACACTGTTTGACCTGGGTGTTTTTCTGGTTGTTGTTGGCGTTACGATGACCATTATTCAAACGATAGGGGAGGATGAATAATGGAAATATTAATGGCTTTTGTAATTGGAATTTTATTCATGTCAGCTACTTATCTCATGCTGTCAAAAAGCTTGCTTCGCATTATTGTCGGAACCGGGCTTTTAAGTCATGGGGCACATATGCTGATATTAACGATGGGCGGTTTAAAAACAGGATCTGCCCCGCTGCTGGGTGAAAACGCACCCTCATATACCGATCCGATTCCCCAGGCTCTTATCCTGACGGCAATTGTAATCAGCTTCGGGGTCACTGCGTTTTTCCTTGTACTGGCATACCGTGCCTACCAGGAGCTTGGCACTGATAATATGGATCGAATGAGAGGAACTGAAGGAAATGATTAACTTTTTGATATTGCCCATCCTGATCCCTTTAGTTACGGGTGTCCTTCTCATCTTCACCGCTAAAAGAATCATGCTGCAAAGGTGGATTTCAGGCATTTCATCAGTGATTGCGATCATTTTTTCTGCCTTGCTGGTTCAGAAGGTTCGAGTTGACGGGATACAAACGCTGGATGTTTCAAGCTGGGAGGCTCCGTTTGGGATCACGCTTGTTTCTGACATGATGTCAGCTCTGCTGGTGCTGACAACCAGTATAATAGCATTTCTGTGCTTGATTTATTCATTTTGGAGCATTGGGGAAGCCAGAGAGAAGTTTTACTATTATGCTGCCTTCAACTTTTTAATTGTTGGCGTGAACGGTGCTTTTACAACAGGAGATATCTTCAACCTTTTCGTATTTTTTGAGGTTATGCTGATGGCTTCCTATGTATTGCTTGTACTGGGAGGAAAGAAGGCACAGCTTAGGGAGTCCATTAAATATATCCTTGTAAATGTTATATCTTCCGCTTTGTTTGTTATTGCTGTGGCCTATCTATATTCTGTTGTTGGAACGCTCAATATGGCGCATATATCCGTCCGCATCAGCGAAGCCAGCCAAGGGAATCCCCCTGGAATCATTACAGTGATTGCTGTGCTGTTTTTAATCGTATTTGGATTGAAAGGAGCCATTTTTCCTTTATATTTCTGGATGCCGGGCTCTTACTATGCACCGCCTGCTCCTGTTTTGGCTTTATTCGGAGCGCTCCTGACAAAAGTCGGAGTTTACTCCATTACAAGAACCTATACGTTGTTCTTTTATCATGATACTGGCTTTACCCATCAGCTCTTGAGCTTTTTGGCGGTTATGTCGATCATCGCCGGAGTCATTGGAGCAATTGCCTACTGGGATATTAAGAAAATTATCATCTACAATATCATTATTGCTGTAGGGGCGATTTTGTTTGGAGTATCAGCGATGACGACTGATTCCCTTACCGGGTCCATCTTCTATTTGATTCATGATATGATTATTAAGGCGGCTCTATTTTTACTTGCCGGCATCGTTATAGCGATAGCCGGTACAAGCAACCTGCATAAGATAAGCGGGTTGATCAAGCGCTATCCTGGTCTGGGCTGGACCTTTTTCATCGCAGCGCTTGCTCTTGCGGGAATCCCGCCGTTAAGCGGATTTGTTGGAAAGCTTCTAATTGTTAAAGGCGGTTTCGAAGCAGAACATTACTGGGGAGCAGGGATTGTTTTAATGTCCAGTCTTCTTGTGCTGTTCTCAATCATGAAAGTCTTCATCAATGGCTTTTGGGGTACACCCCGCGCCTATAAAGGGGAAGACAAAGTACCTGTCGGCAAAATGATGATTGCCCCGGTTATCCTTGTTGTCATTGCCGTTTTCTACGGAGCCGGCTCGGAGTATGTTTATCCGTATATCTTACAGGCTGCTGAAACTCTTGCAAATCCAGAAATTTATATTGAAGCAGTTTTAAAGGAGTATTGAGTATGGCATTTCAAATATTATTAAATGTGTTCCTTGGGTTTATGTGGATGTTTTTAACAGGATCATACGAACCGGTTGCGTTCCTTAAAGGATACCTTTTTGGCCTGCTCATCATCTTTACTTTCAGAAGATTTTTCGATTCACGCTTTTATCTATTAAGAGTTGTGGCGGTAATCAATCTTTTGTTTCTTTTCATCAAAGAGCTTATCTTAGCGAACATCGGGGTGCTCAAAGTATTGTTAAGACCCAAGCTTGATATGCGGCCAGGCATTTTTGCCTACCCCACTGTCCTGAAAAAGGACTGGGAAATTACAGTGCTATCGAATTTGATCACACTGACTCCGGGGACATTGGTTGTAGACGTTTCCCCGGATAATAAGATTCTTTACATTCATGCAATTGATATTGAAGATGCAGAGGAAACCATTGATTCAATCAGGAACTCGTTTGAAAAAGCAATCTTGGAGGTGAGCCGGTAATGCTGAATACTATTGTTCTAAGTGCCATCCTTATCATTTCGGCTGCCACCATCGGTTTGATTTACAGAGTGATAAAAGGGCCGACCACACCAGACCGTGTGGTTGCACTTGATGCTATTGGCATAAATCTTGTTGCAATTGTTGCATTGATTTCTATCGCCCTTAATACAAGTGCGTTTGTGGAGGTTATCCTTCTGATCGGGATCCTTGCCTTTATAGGGACCGTAGCCTTCTCTAAATATCTGGAGAAGGGGGTTATTATCGAAAATGAACGAGATCGCTAATATTGTCATTATTGTGCTGATTATTTTGGGAGCCTTTTTAAGCCTTGTCGCAGCATATGGAGTTATCAGGCTTCCTGATATCTATACCAGGAACCATGCGGCATCAAAGTCCGCTACACTGGGGGTTATGTCCATTCTGCTCGGAGCCCTGCTGTTCTTTTATGTTAAAGATGGCTTTTTCAATTCCAGAGTGCTGCTCGGAATTATATTCATCTTCATGACATCACCTGTAGCCGGGCATTTAATTGCCCGGGCAGCTTATAACTCCGGTGTAGAGCTATGGGATAAAAGTGTACAGGATGACTTAAAAGATGCACCACATATGAAAAAGGCAGGCAGCAAGGAACAATAAATGGAAAACCGCAAGAAATCCTCTTGCGGTTTTGTTATTTTTTATTTTCTTTTTATTACGGCCATTGTGCATCTGGATGTGCATATCAGCTTGTCATTTTCATCCGTTATTTTGATATCCCATACCATTGTGGTTCTTCCCTGATGCAGCACTGTTGCGACAGCCGTTACAATTCCATCCTTTTTAGCACGTATATGGTTGGCATTGATTTCAAGCCCTGCAACAGATTCCGTTTCTTTATCGCAAAGTTCAAAAGCTCCTATGCTTGCAACAGTTTCCGCAAGGGCGACAGACGCCCCTCCATGCAGCAGGCCAAACGGCTGGCGGGTGCGTTCATCAACAGGCATGGTAGCAACTACACGGCCCTTTTCAAGTGACACAATTTCCATTCCGAGTGTTTCGATTAATGTATCTTTCAACTCCATTCCCCTATCCCCCCTTTCCATATGTAAAATGTTGTCATACTATACTTCATTATATAAGAACAAACTATGTATGTCCTGTAGGACAATCAAAAAATAAGAGGTGACCGTCATGAATCGCGTTCGCGAAGGATTAATTCCAACTGTTCTCGGCACCGCTGTTACTGCGGCTGGATATGCAATGAAACAAAACCGCAGAACCAATAACATGTTATCAGATACCATCGTTGGTTTCGGGCTCGCCCATATTGTACTGGGAGCCATCGACCTGGTAGAGCACCGCAATCAGTATTAAATAAAAAAGGCAGCTTTCCAGGCTGCCTTTTTATATTTAAAGTCCCAACCCCTGATCATGCAGTTTTTCTTGCTCCTTCCCGCGCTTTCTTCTGGTGAAGCGAAAAATGAGGAAGAGCAAAGTCAAGCCTGCCAGGCTAAGCAGTAATTCTTTTTCATGTTTGATGATGGCATCAATATGATCTCCAAATACATAGCCGATCGTAAAAGTCACAGACAGCCATAACAGGGCGCCGCTATATGCAAACAAAGCGAATTTTTTAAATGGCAATTTACTGAAGCCGTATAAGAAAGGGAGGAAATTTCTGATACCCGGAACAAAATAACTGAAGGAGAGGGAAAAGGCATGATACTTCTCCATTAGTTTTAAAGAAGCATCAATCGTTTTAGACATTCTTTTACTTTTTTGAAAGTATTTCAGCAATGGCCTGCCGATCAAACGTCCGATTGTATAACAGGTTGACAGTGCAGCCAGGATGCCAAGATAAATGACAATGAAAGCAAGCAAAGGGTGAAGTGTTTTTAAAGAGGAAGAAAGTCCAACAGTCATCACGATTAATTCATTTGGCACAGGAAAAATAAAGACCCCTACCCAAAGCCAAAGAAACAGCCCCAAATATCCGTTATTCTCAATAATTTCCAATATCAGTTCCAGTTCCATCCGGGGCCTCCCATCTATGTAAGCAGTGCTCACTTATTTATATTCATTACACTAATATATTCTTCATGCGGTTCTTTTACCCCTTTTCTAATTATATCAATCCTTATAAAAATTGCCTTTCTAATGCACCTTATGCAAACCCATTTTATCTATGCAGGGTGCAAGCCACATTTTTGCGAGAAAGCATTTCATTTTGTTTTCTCATAGGAAAAGCCTTCGTTTCATATATTGGGAATGAGTGCATTAATTATTAATCGAAAGGGGCAGATCCGGATGTACCCCTATTATTATTTTCGCTACCCAAAGCCTGGATACAACCCTCAGCTTCAAAACTGCTGGAATTATCCGCATGCATATCAGTCTTATTATCATCCTGTCCATTTCTACAGAACCTTTCCAGCTGTCGATCCTCAAATGTTCATGAGCTCCGCTAAAAAAATGGAAGTCCTCATGAGGGACGCCAGTACATTGCTTGTAAATATGGCAGAGTCAAAAAAGTTTTCTTATGAACTGATGTCAGCCGCTCAGCAGTCAAAAAAGGATGCAGTCGAAAAAATGATAAAATCAACAGGAATTTCCCGAATTCCTGCGGTGTCCTATACACCTGACGGGCTCAGCCTCCATTTCGAGTCTGATAAAGAGGATTCCCAGAAATGCTGTGATCTTACATTAAAGCTGAGATGGATGTAAGAAAACATAAATAAAAAAGCTCTCAAAAGAGAGCTTTTACCTGTTCAGCGATAATAAGGGTTTCCATATGGTCCATAGCCAGGGTATCCGCCTCCGCCATAAGGAGCATATGGTGCAGCTGGCGGGCCATAGAATGGCGGCGGAGGGCCGTAAAATGGACGGGGAGCAAATAATGCTGCTCCCAGCCCCCCTCCCAGGAAACCGCCGAGCAGGCCGCCGACAAAAGGAGCTCCTAAAAAGAAGAACCTTTCGCCCCCGTTTCTATATTGGCCTCTATAATAATACATGCAGGGTAACCTCCTTAATTTTCAATGCCTTCTCTATTTAATATGCAGATGTCCGCATTTTGAGTGGGCTAACAGAAAAGCGGAAGGCGCCCGCTTTTAAAGGAACGCAGACTAAAACCGCCACGTCCTGTGGCAACGTCTGCATGACCCGCATCCTGCGGGCCTCAAGCATAAGACGAGCCGGTTAAAAGGTTGTTCTTTATCCTTTTGGACGGATTGGCTTATGACCTCGAGCCGATGGCGCCTGGAGCTGGACAACATTAGAAATGCGGAAGCGCCTTGCCCACCCCCGACAAGCACAAGACGGGCCTCACGGAAAGGCGTCCTTTGCCTTTTTGGGAGGACTGGCTGAAATGTGGAGGCGACTGTTCAGGGACGACAGGCATAAGACGGTTCCTGTAAGAAGGCGGTTTTCCTTCTGAAAGGAAACGGCTTATACCCCCGAGTCCCTAGGAGCCGAAACTAGACAAGCTTGTGACCTCGAGGGGGTAGGCGCTGGAGCTGGACAGCATTAGAAAAGCGGAAGGAGCCTTGGTAAAACAAAATCCCCTTAGCCTTTTGGCCAAGGGGATTTGATCTATTAGTTAGCTGCTTTTACTTTAGCAAATGCATCTTCGACAGAAACATACTCATAGCCAAGATCTTTCGCAACCGCTGGATATGTGATGCTGCCGTTTACGACGTTAACGCCAAGCTTAAGTGCTGCATTGTCTTCAATAGCTTTAACAACACCTTTGTTAGCAATCTGCAGTGCGTAATTGATTGTAACGTTTGTAAGAGCAATTGTAGATGTTCTTGGAACGGCACCAGGCATATTTGCAACAGCATAGTGAACAACGCCATGCTTATCGTAAGTTGGGTTATCATGAGTTGTAATGTGATCAACTGTTTCGAAAATACCGCCTTGGTCAATTGCCACGTCAACAACTACTGAACCAGGCTTCATTGTTTTAATCATTTCTTCCGTTACAAGCTTAGGCGCTTTAGCTCCTGGGATTAGAACCGCACCAATTACCAGGTCAGCATCTTTAACAGCTTGTGCAATGTTGAAAGGATTAGACATTAAAGTTTGGATGCTGTTTCCGAAGATATCGTCAAGCTGACGCAGACGCTCTGGGCTTAAGTCGATGATCGTAACTTGCGCGCCAAGCCCGATTGCCATTTTCGCTGCGTTGATTCCAACTACACCGCCGCCAATGATGGTAACTTTCCCGCGTGAAACGCCTGGAACACCTGCCAGAAGAATACCCATTCCGCCATTTGTCTTCTGAAGGAATTGAGCTCCAATCTGAGCAGACATGCGTCCTGCTACTTCACTCATTGGAGTAAGAAGAGGCAATGTACGGTTCACTTCTACTGTTTCATACGCAATAGCTGTAACACCTTTTTCAGTTAATGCTTTTGCAAGCTCAGGCTCTGCTGCAAGGTGAAGGTATGTGAAAAGAACCAAACCTTCACGGAAATAACCATACTCAGAAGCTAGAGGCTCTTTAACCTTCATAACCATTTCAGCATTCCATGCCTCTGCAGCTGTATCTACAATAACAGCTCCTACTTCTGTATAATCTTCATTTGTGAAACCGCTTCCAATACCTGCGTCAATTTCTACAAGTACTTTATGTCCGGCTTTTACTAATGCATCAACGCTTGCTGGTGTCGCAGCAACACGATTTTCGTTATTTTTAATCTCTTTAGGTACTCCAATAATCATGGAAAAATCCCCTTTCAATCTATCAAATTGATATTTACTATTGTCAGTATAATAATTTTAGTAAAGCGCTGTCATTGTTGAATTGGTAAAATAAAAGAGCCTCCATTTGTGGAAATCTACAAATGGGGGCCCTTCTTTTCGATTCTCCGGATTTTAAGTTCAAGATATAAAGAAAGTTTTGTATTTGTATTCTTCAGATCCACTTCCCCGATATCGGTTATCCTCTTTAAGCGATAATTCAATGTATTCATATGGATATGCAGCTTTTTAGCTGTTTCATTCACATTGCTGTCATGATCAATAAAGGCTTCCAGAGTAGCCAGCAGATTGGTCCGATGCTCAAGATCATATTTTTTAAGCTTTTCGATAGCCGGATGCTCATATGGTTCCAGCCGTTTCTTTTCGAGTATGGCATCAAGATAGCGAAAAATGCCAAGCTGCTGATAGCTATAAACATGATGAATCTCTTCGGGAAATTGTTCTTTAAGGCGCAGGACCTGCAGTGCCTCCTGATAGCTTTTTTCAACTTTTTCATAGTGTTGATAAGTTGTTCCAGTTGCCCCGCTAATATGACCAATGCTAAACCGCGTATTCATTTGATCGATGAAAAAATGGATAAATTCTATAAAAGCACTTTCAGAAAAAGCAGGATCTGGAGGCGCTGCCAGAATAATAAATTCATTTCCCATCGCTGCATGAAAGGTTATATGAACCTTTTGGCTCGTCGTGATCAGATAAATGATATTTTGTTCTATTTTAGAGGTAACTTCTTCTTTAAACCTAAAGACAAGTACAGCAAACGGCGATGGCGGTTTAATGCTTAACTCCTCAAACCTTTCTGCAATTTCATCATGGCTTTGGAAATGGCCGGTTAACAGCTCCCAGAAAAAATCCCGGTATCCCTCAGCTCTTTTTTTCTTTTGGGCGTTTAATCTAAGCATTTCCGTCCTTGCAGACTGTGCAGCAAGCTTAAGCAGGTTCAGCTTGCTTTCTGTCAAGAGGGTTTCTTCTTCAACTGCCCATATGTAGCCTAATACTTCATTATGATTGCGTATGGAAATGGCTACCCGATTCCCAAGTCCTATTTCCTTTATTTCAGGGATTCTAAGCGGTTCTCCGCTTTGCATCAGCTGCGGAATCACACGTTCCTTCCATAAACGATTAATCACTTTTTCAGGAACCTTTCTGCTGATAATCGTTGCGATTCTTGCAGTATCTGTCTGGTCATCATGTGTACTGTAGGCCAGCAGGCGATGGTTAACATCTTCTATTGTAACAGGGCATTCCAGGACATCGCGGATCTTATCTACCAATTCCTCCAGATCACTGAATGCCCTCTTAAACGGATCTTTTTCCATTTTATCATCACCCAATCGTAAAACTCCTTTGAACGGCAATTCACTTTTTCTATCCTATTATATTATACCTCAGGTCCCACCCGGTACTCTACCAAAGCCTTCAAGCCATTCGACAAAATTCGGGCGGTACCTGTAAACTTTTTTTGAAAGATTCCCAATAGTTTTACTTCTCCTATTTGACTTGAAGTTATATTCAGATAATTTTACAATAGGACATGTTCACAAAAAAATCATATTTTAATAGGTTTGTTCACAGCAATTGAAAGCGTTAACATCTGGGAGGCGATGAAATTTATGCTTGAGGCGCTTAATAAAATTAACGGGGTGCTCTGGGGCACACCAAGTTTGATTTTGCTTTTTGGTACTGGTGTTCTTTTAACATTCATGCTGAAAGGCCTTCAATTCAGAAGGCTGATATATGCGTTTAAATTAGGGTTTACCAAAGAAGGTCAGGCTGGATCTAATGATGAGGGCGATGTCAGTAACTTTAAGGCGCTTATGACAGCTCTCGCAGCAACAATTGGCAATGGTAATATCGCCGGTGTTGCCACTGCGATTACACTTGGCGGACCAGGGGCCATCTTCTGGATGTGGATTGTTGGTCTGCTGGGAATGGCAACCAAATATGCTGAGGCATTACTGGCAATGAAATACCGAGTGAAAAACGCAAATGGAGAGTACTCCAGCGGACCGATGTATTATGTAGAACGCGGTCTTGGCAAAAAGTTCAAATGGCTTGCAGTTGCATTTGCAATCTTCGGAGCATTTGCAGCACTTGGAATCGGCAACAGTGTTCAATCGAATACCATTGCAGCTGTTATGGACACTTCATTTGGAATAAATAATTGGATTACAGGCGTTATTCTTGCTGTACTGGCTGCTTTAATCATTTTTGGCGGCATTCAGCGTATAAGTACAGTTGCTGGATTCTTTGTACCCGTCATGGCGGTGCTTTATATTGGCGGTGCTTTAATTATCCTGGCAGTTAATTATGATCAAATCATTCCTGGTTTCCAGACTATCTTCTACTATGCCTTCAATCCGGTTGCAGCGACTGGCGGTTTTGTCGGTGTTGTTGTATCTGAAGCGATCAAGAATGGTGTTTCAAGGGGGATTTTCTCTAATGAAGCCGGTCTTGGTACAGCAGCGCTTATCGCAGGCAACGCAAAGACAGACCACCCTGTAAAACAGGCTCTTGTTGCAATGACTGGTACATTCATTGTTACAATTGTTGTTTGTACGATGACTGGATTAGTGCTTATCATGACTGGTTTCTGGGACACAACTGGCGGATTGATCTCTGGTGTGGCTCATGACGGCAGCCTTGACGGCGGGGCATTAACAAGTGCAGCCTTTGCCCATGTACTTGGAACAGCGGGTGAATATATCGTTGCATTCTCTGTTATATTCTTCGGTTTCTCAACAATCGTCGGCTGGTATGTATACGGCGAAAAATGCTTTGAGTACCTGGTTGGCACAAAAGGAATTATGGGATACCGTGCCATCTACATCTTTGCGACTGGAATCGGTGCGGTTGCCAACTTAACTACCGTTTGGGCTTTCGCTGACATGGCAAATGCATTAATGATGATTCCTAACTTGATTGCATTAATCCTTCTAAGCAAAGTGGTTGTTAAAGATACTAATGAATTCTTTGAAAACCACTATAAAGCGGCTAATAAGCAGCTTAAGAATGCTGGCTGATATATTAAAACAAACACAGGTCCTGGATCTGTGTTTGTTTTTGTTTTAAGCTGTGTTCCTAAAATATCTCCCGCTGGAATCCCAAACATTCATTTTTTTCGTGAATATAGGCAAATATTCGATAGTGATAGAGAAAATCGTCAGTTACTATTCCTTCTCCTTCAAAAGAATAAGCATCTATAAAAGCTTCTATTTTGTCTTCATCCTCTTCATCCCATACCCCGGTCAACCAGACTTTATAGGCAAGTTTGCTGTTTAAAGCGTGATATCCGCTTTCTTCAAAAAGTTCCTCTATTTGCTCCCTTTCCACCTTTTAAGCCTCCCTTCCCGTATGTTATCCATCCTTTTCTGTTTTTAACTTCTTTATGCATTTTGGGACAAGGCAAATATACAATTTTAGCACCACATGGGGTTAACTTGTCTATACTATATCGAAGTCTATTTTATTCAGAAGGATTGATTTTTAAAAAGACTAAGGGAGGGATAACGATGGAATTGAACGAGTTATTTCATTTAGGCAATAAAACAGCAATTGTAACAGGAGGAGGCCGAGGACTCGGCGAGCAAATGGCAAATGCACTTGGGGAAGCAGGAGCAAATGTAGTCATCTGCTCACGCAGCATTGAAGCATGTGAGCATGTCAGAAAAAGCCTTGAAGCAAAGGGAATTAAATCTCTGGCGATTGAATGTGACATAACCAATGACGAAGACATCCAAATCGTCATCAGCAAGACCTTAGAGACATTTGGAAGCATCGATATTCTCATTAATAATAGCGGGACATCCTGGGTTGCGCCATTTCTTGAACTGCCTGCTGATAAATGGGACAAAGTCATGAATGTGAATCTAAAGGGGCTGTTTTTATTTTCACAGGCTGCGGCAAAAGTGATGACGAAGCAGGGCAGCGGCAAAATCATTAATATTTCTTCTGTAAATGGAATGAGGGGTACACATTCCGCATTTCTTGATGCAATTGCCTACAATACAAGTAAAGGAGCTGTTATTGCACTTACAAAGGATTTAGCTGTAAAATTGGCACCTGCCGGCATTCAAGTAAACGCTATTGCTCCGGGATTCTTTCCTACAAGAATAACAAAGGTCCTGGAAAAATCGAGTCCAGTTATTCTTGGAAAAATTCCTGCCGGAAGGTTTGGAAGTGAACATGATTTAAAAGGAGCAGCTGTCTTTTTATCCTCCAAAGCATCTGATTACATGACTGGACAGGTTTTAGTCGTAGATGGAGGAATGACAGCATCCCTCTAAGTCCGTTGATTGGTTGACTTCATAGAAAGGAGAATGTTTATGTCTATTAACCATACTGAAGCCCTATTACAGGCAATAAAAAAGTTAGGGACAAAAGTGGAAAGAGAACTGAATGAATCCATTCAGAACTCTATCAACAAAGAAGAAATATTTAAAAATCTAATCACCCGTTCCGAGGTGACCGCAGCAAGCATGAAAAAACTCCAGGAAGCCATTGAGACACTATCCATCCCTCTTAATTTCCCTACCAAGACTGACGTGGCAAATGCAGCAAAATTAACTGTGCAGGCGGAAGAAAAAATGGACCTGATTGACGAAAAAGTCATAGCTTTGGCTCAATCACTAGAGGAAATAAAAAAGGCACTTGGCAGTCCTGATTTAAAGCAGTCGCTGGATCAGGAATTGCAATCTTCCAGCAGCAGTGAAAGCGCGGGAAAATAAATGGATCATAATACAGCTTCCAAAAAACTGCATGGATTCTTTAAGACCATTCTCCAGCCCCCGGAGACCCATTCAACTCCAAGGACTGCAGTTTGGAAAAGAAATAAGGCTACTCTCTGGCACTATGCCCCTTCCAGTAAAAAATACAAAATTCCAGTTTTCCTTGTATATTCGCTCGTCAATCAGCCCTTTATTCTAGATCTTTGTCCGCAGAACAGTTTAATTGAGGCTTTGACCAACAGCGGATACGATGTTTACTTGCTGGATTTCGGGATTCCCGGTTATGAGGACAAAGAGATTACGATGGACGATTATATTACTGAATACATCCAGAAGGGGGTAAAAAGAGCTTTATATCACGCCAAAGCAGAAGAAATAACCGTTATGGGCTTTTGCCTGGGCGGCACTTTTGCAGCCGTTTATGCGGCCATTGCGGATGAGCCGGTCAAAAACTTAGTATTATCTGTCGCACCGGTTGACTTCAGCATCGTCCCTGTCTTTGATAAATGGGCAGAAGAATTGCGGAATGGAGAAGGCAAGCTGGACTCCATTTTTGAAGCATGGGGACTTATACCACCCTTTGCCATCAAATCAGGAATGCGGCTTTTTACTTCACCCATTTATTACTCCCCTTATTTGTCGCTTCTGGCCAGGGCTGACGATGAAGCATACGCCTCCCGGTGGAAACGTTTCAGCCACTGGACCGATGGCCATATTCCATTTGCAGGGGCAGCACTAAAGCAAATCAATTATGACCTTTTGAAAGAAAATAAGCTTGTGAATGGCACCTTAACCGTCGGTGAAAGGAAGGCGGTGCTAAGCAATATCAAAGCCAATTTACTCGCTGTTGCTTCGGATCATGACCGCCTTGTACCAAAAGAACAGATTTTTCCGGTCATGAACCTGACTTCAAGTACTGATAAAACTTTCCATCTGCTTCAAGGGGGGCATGCCAATCTGACTTCAGAGGGAAAAGTTCCTGACTATCTGGACAAATGGCTGTCATCGCGCTCAGGACAAATATAATATTCAATTTCCCCTGTCTCTGCAGGGGATTCACTTTTAAAGGAGGTATCTTAATGATTTTATGGAATTATCCAAGTTATATTATAAGCGACCACACTATCAGTGCCTATATGGGTTTTGCTTCATATGTGTTTAAAGACTTATTCTATGTATAGCTTTTAAAAACCATGCAATTGCTGCATGGTTTTATTAATTTTAATATCTTTACTAAATTGTGTTTTTAAGTTCTGGGTTGCAAATAATAAAAAATGAACAAAAGGCAGAAGTCCCCTCCATAAAGAGCGCCTGAGAGAGAAATCTGCCCAATGACAAGAATAGAAGGAGACTAATAATGGACATGAAGATTTTTAAGGCAATCAACCGAATGTCCGGACGTATTGCTTTCATGGACTTTTTAATGATTCTTATATCAAATAGGGCAAGGTATTTATTTTTATTCGTACTGGTATGCATGTGGCTGGCAAAAGGTTCCTCCAAAACAGCCGCAAAAAAAGCTGCTGCAGCTTCCCTGATCGCTATCCTGGTTAACAAGATCATTAAAATTTGTTATTTTAAGCCCCGCCCCTTCATAAAAAACAAGGTTGGCATATTGATCCCAGCCAAAAGAGATTCCAGTTTTCCAAGCAAACATACAATGGTTTCGTTTACTGCTTCTATCGTCATTTTTTACGGCAATCGATTTATAGGTCGTATTTTGCTGTGGGTATCAGCTCTTACAGGTTTCGCGCGTATCTGGGCTGGCCACCATTACCCTTCCGATGTAATAGGCGGTGCCCTTATTGGCGGAACAATAGGCTGGATGACAGAAAAATGTTTACATTTGAATTTGAAAGAAGGAAATCAGGATGATAAAAAAATGTAAAATCCTCACTTTCTTTGCCGAATGAAAACTTGTTTTGTCAGCTGGGAAGGACTTCCCGTTATCCGGATAGAATCCATTGTGAAAACGGGAGGGGATTCAGAATGAATACAAGTGCTGCAGCCAAGTTGTTAGGAGTTTCGCCAAGCACTATTCAGCGATGGGTTAAACAACTGGGACTCCGGACGGAACGGAATGAACTAGGCCATTACTTATTTAGCGAAGAAGACATTAACCTGCTAAAGCAGGTGCAGGACCAGCTTAACCAGGGGATTATATTGCAGGACGTTACGGTAAATGGCAAAAAGACCAGAAAAGGTACGGTACAGGGCGAAACAGCTGAACCAGCCATGGAGAAAATTTATTTGAAGATCAGCGAGCTTGAGCAGCGGCTGAACGGAAAAGCGGATGATGTTGTCTCCTATCAGCTGCTGCAGCACCGCAGCGAAATAGAAGAGCTGCAAAAAGAGAATGCACGCCTGCTTAAACGGATTGAGGTTCTTGAAGCCAGGACAGCTGTAAAAAGCCGAAGCCTCCCCGCTGATACCCTTTTGGTTTTTGATCAGGAGAAGCCCAGAAAAAAATTAAAAAAGAAAAATATTTTTACTATGCTATTTGGATTTTAATGGGCATAAAAGCGTTACGGCATGTAACGCTTTTATGTTGATTAATCATCCCAGCTGAATCGCTGCTCACGGAAGGGGTCACCATAGTTGTGATAGCCGTTTTTCTCCCAAAAACCAGGTTTGTCAGTTTCAGAAAACTCGATGCCTCTAATCCACTTTGCACTTTTCCAAAAATAAAGATGCGGAATCACGGCTCTTAGTGGAAATCCATGCTCAGGAGTCAGGAGCTCACCGTTATGAGTATGGGCAAGCAGACTGGTGCTTTTTAAAAAATCTTTAATGGGGAGGTTCGTTGTCCACCCTTCTTCCGCATGGAGAACTACAAATTGGGCGATTTCTTTTATGCCTGCCCGCCTGGCAATTTCCGTGGCGGAGACTCCCTCCCAAACATTATCAAGCTTTGACCAGCCCGTAACACAGTGGATATCATTTTTGTACTGTGTCTGAGGAAGGTTCATTACCTCCTCATGCGAAAAGGATAATTCCTTTTCCACTTCCCCAAATATCTGCAGACTCCATTCCTGCATATCCTTATAGTGCGGAACATTTCCATAGTGCAGTACAGGAAAGGCAGTCGTCACATTTTGATTTGGCGGTACCCGGCTTGAGGTCTGTTTTCTGATTTTCCCGAAATACACTGAAGCCACCTCAGTTCTTTTTCCTTTATCGTACCCTACTTTTCGGACTGATAAAAGCAATGAGAAAACAGCCCCCTTTATGGAAGCTGCTGATTTTATAAGATAATCGCCGCCAGCCATCCAAACAGGATGAGCGGAATGTTGTAGTGAAGAAATGTTGGTACACAAGTATCCCAGATGTGATTGTGCTGTCCATCTGCATTCAAGCCCGCTGTTGGCCCCAATGTACTGTCTGACGCAGGCGAACCGGCATCTCCAAGAGCAGCGGCTGTCCCTACTAGAGCAATAGTTGCCATCGGACTGAAGCCAACCTCTAGTGCAAGAGGCACAAATATGGTTGCAATAATCGGGATGGTTGAAAATGAAGATCCAATTCCCATTGTAACAAGTAAGCCGACAAGGAGCATAAGCAATGCAGCAAGTGATTTATTATCGCCGATGATTCCTGCCGCCTGTTCAACCAGGCTTTCAACATCGCCTGTTTCTTTTAATACATCTGCAAATCCAAATGCAGCCAGCATGACAAATCCAATAAATGCCATCATCTTCATGCCCTCTGTTAAAAGCTGATCTGCCTCGTTCCATTTAATAGCACCGCTGATATAAATAACTAAAATACCTGTCAGCGCCCCAAAGATCATTGAATCCAGCTGCAGCTGTACAATGAGAGCTGCTGCAATCGCAACGAGAGAAAAAATAATGCCCTTTTTTGAGTAATTGCCTTTCTCCGTCTCCATTAATTCTGATGGACGATAATCCCTTTTTTTACGGTAAACAAATAATGCAATTAAAAGACCAGCTGCCATGCCGGCTACAGGAATAAGCATGGCTTTCGGAATGTCTGCCATCTCTACTGCCAATCCGCTATTCTCCATATTTTCTGCGAGTATCCCGTGGAAAATTTGGCCAAATCCCGCAGGAAGCAAAATATACGGAGCTGTCAAACCAAATGTCAATACAGATGCTATCAGCCGACGGTCCATTTGGAGCTCATTCATAACCTTCAATAAAGGCGGAATTAATATCGGAATAAACGCAATATGAATTGGAATCAGATTCTGAGAAAAAATAGACATTAATAAAATGGAAAATATGATGAGTGCTTTTGATAAGGTTTTCCCTCTGGATTCCCCGTCTTTTCCGACCTTTGCCAGGACCCAGTCCACTAATAGATTCGGAAGTCCGGTTGCGGAAATGGCTAAGGCAAATCCGCCCAATAACGCATAACTTAATGCAACCTCTGCACTGCCGCCGAGCCCATTTGAAAAAACTTCAATGGTTTTATCTATGCTTAAACCGCCTGCCAGCCCGCCTGCCAATGCACCAGCCACAAGGGCAAGAACCACATTGACACGCAGAAGGCTGAGAACAAGCATGATTAAAACTGCAAGTATAACTGCATTCATGATGATACCCTCTTTCTGTACTTATGTCCCATTATACTTTACTATGCTAAATTGGTAGAGAGCTAAAACACAATTATTAAACTATCATATTTCCACATTTTGTGTCAATGATTTTAGGCAGATTCAGAAATGGGAGTTTACGCCAAGACGCTGTTTTGGCCGATAAATCGACGGTTTTAGCCCCGTATTTTTGGTAAACCGGCCGATAAAGTTCATTTTTAAAGTGCCAAGTCAATTTAGGCTAAAAAACTGCATAAAAAAACTCCGGATCTCTCCAGAGTCTGTTTCATCGTTATTTTACTTCAAATCTTTCAACAAGCAGTGCTAAAGTACGCACCATAACGCCTGTAGCGCCGTCTGGTCCAAGATCATGGCTTTTTGATGTTGTGGCTGTACCGGCAATATCAAGATGCACCCATGGTGTGTCCTCGGCAAATTCGCCGACAAATCCTCCGCCCATAATGGCATGGCCGGCACGTCCTGGCGAATTGTTAAGATCCGCAACTTTGCTGCTTCTGATTCTTTCTTTATCTTTTTCAAAGAGAGGCAGGCGCCAGATTGGTTCGCCAGCTTCATAGGATGCTTCCAGCACCTGCTCAAACCACTCTTCATTATTGGTTAATGCACCTGTTGTTTCTTCCCCCAGTGCAACAATGACACCGCCAGTCAGAGTGGCAACATCCACCAGGTAGTCCGCTCCATGATGCTTTGCATATGTTACCGCATCAGCAAGAGCCAGACGCCCTTCTGCATCCGTGTTAAGAACTTCAATGGTTTTCCCGCTCATGGATGTGATGACATCATCCGGCTTAAACGCTGTTCCGCTCACCATATTATCTGTAGAAGGAATAACAGCGACAACATTTTGTTCAGGCTTCAGTTCGCCGATGACTTCCATTGCGCCAAGCACAGCCGCCGCTCCGCCCATATCGGTTTTCATACCGACAATGCCGTCCTTTGGTTTAATGGAATAGCCTCCTGTATCAAAGGTAATTCCTTTGCCCACCAGGCCGATGACATCCTTCCATTCTTCCTTGCCCTGATATTTAATGACAATCATCTTAGGAGGCTCTGCTGATCCCTGATTTACTGCCAATAGAGCACCCATGCCAAGCTTAAGCATATCCTCTTTTTCAAGTATTTCCACTTCAAATCCGTATCTCCATGCCAGTTCAGAAGAGTAATTTGCCAGATCAGTGGCGGTCAGCATATTGCCTGGCAGGTTGACTAATGTACGGGCTGAGTTCGTTCCTTTTCCGTGTGCATACCCTACTGTAAGGGAGGCCTTTACATCTTCCTCATCTGCGGCTTCGCAATAAACAGCAATACTTTCAATATCTTTTTCGGGTTCGTTCGATTTCTGTTTGTAATCTTCAAACTTATAGGTGGAAAGCGCAAACGCCTCGCTGGCTGCATGGGCTGCATCAAGCGCATCTAAATTTCCTCCAATAAATGTATCAAGGTAAACACCCGCATTTTGAAGCTTGGACGATTTCACTTCCTTAAATGCCCTGCCCAATGCTTCACGCAACCCTTCAAAGCTGAATTCTTTTTCTTTTCCAAGGCCTACTGTAATTAATCGTTTGGCCCCAATTTTTCCAAAAGTATGTATTTTTGCAATGGCTTTTTTCTTGGCAGAAATATCTCCGCTTTTTACCAAATCTGTCAGCTGGCCGTCAAATTGGTCATCTGCACGGGCCAGTACACCTTCAAGCCTGGCTGGTTTATCGAAGACACCAACGATCAGGCATTCCTGTTCGGCTGAGAAGTCAAATTCTTTCTTTACTGAAAACATTTCTGGCACCCCCATAATATCTTTATCATCTTATTATATCGAAAATACTGAATTATTTCGACTATCTAATTTTATGGCATTTCTATTTTTGCTAATCTTCCAAATATAGGACCAGCTGCGGCAGCTTAGGAAGAGTTTCTATCATTTCAAATGGCAGCCGATCGATATTTTCCGGAAAAATAGTAAGGCATTCTTCAATAAACCCATACACATGCTCAAGATTAATCCCCCAGTGTTTAGGCCGGTAAGACTGCAAGTATTCCTGCGCCGCCTGCATCATCAGCCTTGCTCCTTTGACATTGCCGTATTCATAATGATAAATGCTGACACTCATTTGCAGCAGGCCTTTCAGAAATAAATTGCCTTTGTCCGTCATCCACATTTCCTCAAGAAGATCATGGCATGTGTAATAGTCACCTTCATTGAAACTGACAAAGAATTCGTAGTATTCAAGAGGATAATCTTCCATGAAACCACCCCATATTCAGGACTTCCTATCACTATCATTTTAACAAAAAGAATAGAGACTATCCTATATATACAATCCTTAAGTATATTCTTTAATTATTGGGTAAAGAAAATAGAGACAGAAAGGAGAATGTTATGGATCCTCTATTATTTGCCGCCTTCTCAGCAGGATATATCCTGCTGTTCTTCTGGGCGCTAAGCACTGTTAAGGACAGCGGCCTCATTAGTGCTGTCTTCCTGCTTCATGTACTTCTGGGGTTAATTTACGATAACGGAATTCTGGCTGCTGGCCGTTTTATCGGGGAGGGCAATACTTTAAAATATCTGAATTATGCCCGTTTTTGGATTCACGCCTTTTTCACGCCACTGCTTGTACTCTACTCCTGGAATACTTTAAAACAAGCAGATCTAGAATGGGCCAAAACAGGCACATTTAAATGGATTGCCTATTTGCTTACTGCAGGATTAATTATTCTGGAACTTGCTGCTGAGGTATTCGGACTTAAACTGGAAGCAAGGCGGGAATATGGTGTTCTCAGCTATTCAGATACAGAGGCACCAGGCGGCCCTCCCGTTATGGTACTGATCGTATCTGCTGTGCTGCTGGCGGCATCTGTTGTTATTTGGCGCAAACAGGGCTGGTTCTGGTTTTTTGCCGGAGCTGTATTGATGATTATCGGAAGCGCCATTGATATTCCAATTGAAAGTGCAGCTGCAGTGAATGCCTTTGAGTGGCTTCTTTTGTATTCCCTGACAGCAACTTCGTATTTTCAAAAAAAGCATCGTTTAACAAAAACTTAAAATAGATCAGCTTGCAGGAAGGAACAATCTGTTGGAGAATATTAGTTAGTATAGCTTTCGGCAGTTCCTTAAAAAATGCCTATTCGAAGCTGCAGCGGGAGTATCATACACTCAAGAGGTGGTCTCATATGGAGTTATTGACAAATTTTCCTTTATGGTCTGCATTGGCAGCCATCTTCTTTGCCCAATTTGTAAAAGTGCCCATTCAATTCATTGCCACCCGGAAAGTGGATTGGTCCCTTTTGACAAGTACTGGAGGGATGCCCAGCTCACACTCAGCAGCAGTAACTGCCCTTTCAACCGGGGTTGCACTAGAGACCGGAATGGAATCCGCTGTTTTCGCTGTCTCAGCCGTTTTTGCCATTATCACAATGTTTGATGCTACCGGAGTACGGCGTCAGGCTGGTGAACAGGCGATTGTACTAAACCAGCTTGTAGCCGACTTCAATAAATTCGTTGAAGAAGCAAAGACATGGCAGAAGAAAGAAGGCCAAGAAAAACAGAAAGAATTGAAGGAGCTGCTTGGCCATAAGCCGATAGAAGTTCTATTTGGCGGCCTGACTGGAATCCTATTGACTTTAGCTCTTCATTATTTATTTTCGTGAGGGTGTGATTTAATTTGAAAATCCTTTCTTTATGCCCAAGCAACACGGAATTAGTGGAATACTTGGGATTTACTGATATGCTCGCGGGGGTGGACGATTATTCGGATTGGCCGGACCGAATATCCAGGCTGCCCCGGCTGGGCCCTGACTTGTCTATTAATATGGACAAAGTGGAGAAATTAGAGCCTGATCTTGTGCTGGCATCCCTTAGTGTACCCGGCATGGAAAAGAATGTAGCAGAGCTTGAAAAAAGGCAGATTCCCCACATTGTTTTAAATCCTCAAAGCCTGGCAGATATTGAACAGGACCTGATTCTGACTGCAGAGATAATCGGAAAGCCAGAAAGAGGTATTTTGGCTGCTGAAGAGTTTGCGGCACAAATTGAGGCACTTAAGCTCATCTCAAGCAGAATTGTAAATAAACCGAGCCTCTATTGGGAATGGTGGCCCAAGCCTGTATTTACACCCGGCAAAGTCAATTGGCTGACGGAAATCAGTGAAATTTCCGGTGGAATGAATTTATTTAGGGATATTGAGCTTGCGAGTGTCCAGACCGATTGGGAAGATGTCCTGAATCGGCAGCCGGATTATATCTGTCTCGCCTGGGTCGGTGTCAGAAGAGAAAAGGTAAATCCGGATATTGTCCTGAAACGTCCAGGCTGGAGTGAAATGGAAGCAGTTAAGCAGAACAGAATTCTGGTTCTGGAAGAAGAACTTTTTTGCAGGCCTTCACCTCGGCTGATTGAAGGAGCCATAAAATTAGCTAAAAAAATCCACCCGCAGGCATTTTCTAAGATATAAAAATAAAAAGGCAAATCCGATTATTCCCGCGGATTTGCCTGCATTCCGTATTTATTTTTTCTCAGATTTAATATATTGCTGTCTAAAAACCTGCATGGATTCATTTTCATTCAGTAACATTAATTCTTCTTCAGTCAGGGTACCATCGCCCATTTCAACGATGTAAACATCGAGTGTTTTCTTTCCCCAGTTATTATAAACATCATCTACCGTTTCATAATAGAGATCCAATTTATTCCCCTTAATAGCACCGCCTTTATCGGCTACAACACCATACCCATAACCCGGGACAAACAGGATCGTTCCAATCGGAAAAACATTTAAATCTGCTGCAACTGTAGAGTATAAATCTCTTTTAACTTTAACCCCTGAGTATGTAATTCCAAAGGACGGGTGATCCGGATTTTTGCCTGTCGACTCGTAAAATGCCGTATATCCAGTAGCTATTACTTGTTTTTTCTGATACTGCGACCAGTCAATCGATTCTTCCAGTGTCGGCGGCTGCTCAATTGCTACAGCTTCACTCGCAGAAATCTTAGGTTCCAGACTCACTGCCTGCTTCAAAAACTTAAATGCTACGCCAACCGATTTTAATGTATGGTCAAACTTTGAATTTCCATCTTCGCCAGCTTGTTCAGCATCACTTTGATGCAGCTGAACAATTGATCGGGCTTCCACTCCGGAAATCGAATGGAATGTTGTCAATAACGCGCCTATAAATAAGGCTGACATTACCGAACGTTTCATCCATATTTTTAATTTGCTCATCTATTACACTCCTCCCAAAGTTATTCATTTCCCATCTTCGAGAGAAATATTCATAACTTATGGGAGCGGAAGCCTCCGGGCATCCGTTTTTAGACAGGCTAAAGCCAGTAATAGCATAGGGTTGGGCGATTTGATCACACTAATCAAAAAAAATAAAAAATCCCTGCCGTCAGCAGAGATTTCAAATCAAATTTAAAACATCCGATATCCTTTTTTACGGAGCAGCCTAATGGTAATTCCGGCAACGATGGCGCCTGCCATTCCGCTGCTTAATATGAGGATGTCAGCCAGAGCGAGGCTGGACAACTCAACGCCAAGACTGGAAAACGATTCTCCCGGGTCCTGAAAATACTCAATAAAACGAACTTTATCGATGATAAAGATAGCGATAATTGGATAAATAATGGCCATGATCCAGGACATTCTTAACAGCATATTTAATATAAAACCTATCCCAAAAAACAGCACAAAAAATAGAAGCATTGAAATAGGCAAAACGAAAATCGTCATTTGCATGAACTTATTTCCTCCCTTAGCACATCAATATTTAGTGTACTTTAATGTAGATTAGGGAGTCAACAAGAAAAGTAGGCGGGCCAGCACACCCGCTATTTAGAAAACTGGAAGCGCCTTGCCCATCCCCGAAACCTCGAGGGGGTAGTCTACTTTTGTTAGACAGTTATCTAACTTCAGAAATTATACATTCTTATCCTTTGAAAAGAAAAACTTCGCATTCCGCGAAGTTTTTGGTTTATTCCTTTTTCTTTCCTGTACCACCGCAGCAGCTGCAGGTTTCAGATCCACCTAACAATAATTGGAAATACCCTTTCCCAGAACAATACATACACTCTTTATTTTCATAATTCTTAGCTGTCATTTCATTCATCTCCTTTTAGATTTCGTAACTGAATTTTCTGATAATATACCAAGGATATGAAGAAATGAAAAGCACCATATTTCATGAAAAACTACCGTTGGAAACGCATACAAGCATAGTTTGCTTCATATTTCTCGTTCTATCTCTAAATTTCAGAAAATTATAAAAATAGTTTATATGCAGTGTATCCAAAAGTATCTCCGGGATTAATGCCGTTAATTAAAGGTTTTATGGAGGAATCAGAAGGATCTAATATGTATTTTAAAAGAACTGATGCATCCGGGTCTTCAGCAAGCTCTTTCGGATCGCGATACTGCACATCAAAAAGTTCACTTTCCTGAACTTTTAATGATTGTCCAGGCTCAGCTTCCAGCAAAAACAAAACCATATTATCACTGACCTCCCCTTTGAGAACACCTGTACGCAATCCAAGCAAGCCTTTCACTGAACATTTAATTCCTGTCTCTTCTTCAACTTCACGAACTGCAGCTTCATCAGCTGTTTCGCCCGGCTCGACAAATCCGGCAGGCAGAGACCATTTGCCTTTAAGGCCTCCGTATTTCTTTTTAACGACAAGCCAATAACCTTCAGGTGAAATAACGAGCCCTGAAACCGCCAGCCAGACCTTTCCCCGTTTATGTTCCACTCCCATCCGATAACCTCCTTTTTAACTAATTCTATCACGAAAATTTGTCCATTAAAAAAGGGACAGACTAAATAGTCCATCCCATTACTATATATGATAGCCGATTTATTAAAGAACGTTGAATTTACCTTTTTTCAATACAAGTGAAGGCCCGCCAACCATGTAAAGAGCACGGTTATCGATCATCTTCTTCATGAATGAAGCTTTTGTACCAACCATTTTCTTGCCGAATGCAACACCGATGGCATCGTGTTCACCAAGAGAACATACAGTACCTTTAATATCTGGAGTAAATGTTTCAAGTTCAGTTTTATTGCGGATTAAAGCAGTAATGTTTCTTGCACACACTTCACCCTGCTGCATAGCGATTTGCGCAGTAGGAGGGTATGGACGGTTAATTTCTTCATTGATGATTAATGAGCAGTCTCCGATGATAAACAAATTATCATGGCCAGGAGCACGCAAATCAGGCTGTACTTTTACACGTCCGCGCATTGCTTCAATACCGGAATTCTCAATAATAGAATTTCCGCGTACACCTGCAGCCCAGACAACAGTTGCAGCTTTGATTTCTTCTACTTCATCTTCGCCCTTGCCAACAATGATGCCTTCAGGAGTAGCTTCCTTAATAGCTGTTCCAATCATGAATTGTACGCCTTTTTTCTCTAAGTGAGAAACAGCGTAATTAACAAGCTCAGGATCGAAGCCAGGAAGAACCATTGGCGCTGCTTCCACGCAAATGATTTTCACTTTGTGGTAGTCCACATCGTACTCTTTGCAAAGCTCAGGAACACGGTTTGCCAATTCTCCAAGGAATTCAATGCCGGTAAAGCCTGCTCCGCCGACAACAATTGTCAGGCGCTCGTCTTTTTTCTCGGCGTCTGTATTGTAAGTAGCAAATTGATATTCAATATGCTCGCGGATCTGACGCGCAGCATTTACATTGACAATAGAAAATGCATGTTCCTTAAGTCCTTTAATACCGAATGTTTCCGGCTCAGCTCCTAGGGAAACAACTAGATAATCATAGTCAATTTCGCCACTTTCCAAAATGACTTTCTTTTCTTCTGTTTTAATTTCCAGAGCAGTTCCCTGAACGAATTCAACTTTGTTGCGGTCAATAACATCTTTTATATCATAGCGTACACGATCGTGATGAAGTGTTCCGGCTGATGCTTCATGCAGCCATGTTGTTTCATAATGGTAGTCATTCTTGTTCACTAAAACGATTTCTGCTTCGTTTGTTCCTACAGATTTCTGCAAACGGGTTGCAACCATCAAACCGCCGTAGCCTGCACCGAGGATAACAATCTTTGGCTTTCTCAAGTGTATCACTTCCACCTTTTTTAAGTATTTTCTAATGTTTTCTTATCTTCCACTGCTTTATATTTTTTATAGCAAAAAACATAAAAAAACTTTGTGATGTTATTCACGAACTAGTTCAAAAAAACTCAACAAAATTGTCATAAAATATTAACATTATTCCTCCATTACATCTTATTCTACTTCATATAGTTTTTCAAGCCTAAAAAAATAGACGAAAAACTTAAAAATTTTAAGAAAAATTAAAGAAATATACGTGTTTTTAATTCAGGATCTCCACTTGAAATCTTCCGATTATTCATAATATTTACCTCGATTGATGAGGTTTTAAACGATTTATGTTAGAATAAAGAGTGGAATTTCAATACATACGCGGGGGGATATTGCATGAAAGAAGATCAAAAGGTGTATGACATAACCATCATTGGCGGGGGGCCAACTGGTTTATTCACTGCTTTCTACGGAGGCATGAGACAAGCATCAGTAAAGATTATTGAGAGCTTGCCGCAGCTTGGGGGACAGTTATCTGCTCTTTATCCTGAAAAATACATATATGATGTTGCCGGCTTCCCGAAAGTCCGCGCCCAGGAATTAATTGATAACCTTAAGGAACAAATGGCTAAATTCGAGCCTACTGTATCACTTGAACAATCTGTTGAAAAATTAGAGAAACAAGCTGATGGAACATTTAAGCTTACAACCAATAAAGAAGTGCATTACTCAAAAACCATCATTATCACTGCCGGCAATGGCGCGTTCCAGCCTCGCCGTCTAGAACTTGAAAGCGCAGCTCAATACGAAGGCACGAACCTTCATTACTTTATTGATGATTTAAGTCAATTCGCCGGCAAGAAAGCAGTTGTATTCGGAGGCGGGGATTCTGCAGTAGACTGGGCATTAATGCTTGAGCCTATCGCTGAAAAAGTAACGATTGTACACCGCCGCGATAAATTCCGCGCGCATGAGCATAGTGTAGAAAATCTGCAGAACTCTAAGGTCGAAATCAAAACACCTTATGTGCCTGCTGAGCTTATCGGTGACAGCGAAGGAATCAAACAGGTTGTCCTCGAAGGTGTTACTTCAAAGGAAAAAGAGGTATTCGATGTTGATGCTGTGATCGTAAACTACGGATTCGTTTCCTCCCTTGGCCCAATTAAAGAATGGGGTCTTGAAATTGAAAAGAACTCCATTGTTGTTAACTCAAGAATGGAAACAAATATCGAAGGCATATATGCTGCCGGTGATATCTGCACATACGATGGAAAAGTGAAGCTTATTGCCTGCGGTTTCGGTGAAGCGCCAACTGCAGTGAACCACGCAAAATCCTACATCGATCCAAAAGCGAAAGTCCAGCCAATGCACAGCTCTTCCATGTTTGGCAAATAAAGAAATGCGGAAGCTCCTTGCTTACCCAGATACATCGAGGAGGCAGGCTATCAGCTTTCTTTCGATAAAAAAGGACGGCCCTTCGGGGACCGTCCTTTTTTGAGATTACAAAGATATAGTTCGAAATTATTCCAGTAACTGTCTAGAAGCGTTAAAGGCAGTATTTAGCACTCTTCCGGAGTACCTGTATTTGAAGCGGTACGGAAAGATGACCCACAACCACAATTTGCGATTGCATTAGGATTATCGATTGTGAATCCGCCGCCCATCATCGATTGTTTGTAATCAATTTTTGTGCCTTTTAAGATAGGGGCGTCTTCCTTGCTGACAAGAACCTGGATACCATAATGCTCTGACTGGATATCATCCTCCTCGACTTCATGGGCAAACCCCATTCCATAGGAAAGTCCGCTGCACCCGCCTCCTTTAACGGCTACACGCAAGAATGCATCTTCTTCCTCATTTTGTTTCATCATTTCTTTTATATGCAAAGCTGCTGCTTCTGTTATATCCACAACTTGTTCCATGTTATTCCCTCCTGTACACGTAAGGATATTTCTATATATATAGTATATACAGTAAAAGGTATGTGCTCAACTTAAGAGGCTTTTTCTTTTTATTGCCTTTTCAGAACACTGTTTAACGAATAGTTCTTTATACCCCTAAACCAAACAATACATGATACAATAGTCATATTCATTATATTCGGAGGTGGCATTCTATGCAGCTATTAAAGCCTACTTATGATAAAAATTGCGGATGCAGAGTCTGCAGAGAGAGTTTCACCACAAAAAAAATCCGCACCCGATTTGTAAAAGTATTTAATTATGACAGTGATTTTTGCCCAATTTATTCTGATGAAAGCATGAATCCTCTTCTATATTATATTAACACTTGCCCACATTGCGGCTACTCAGAATCAGAGGACTTTTCCCCTTATTTTCCGCCTGGAGCCCTGGACATGATTAATTCTAAAGTTGTAGATGCCTGGATACCCCAGGATTATTGCCAGGACCGTACCATCCCTGTTGCAATCAACGCCTATAAGCTGGCTATTTATTGCGGTACTTTAAAAAGGGAGAAGCATATTATTATGGCTGGTTTATATATCAGGCTGGCCTGGCTTTTCCGGAGTATAAAAAATGATAATCAAGAACAGAGATTTTTGAAACTTGCTCTAAAAGAATATTCGGAGTCTTATATGTCAGATGATTTTAAAGGATCATCTATTTCTGAAACGAGGATTTTCTATCTGATCGGAGAGTTATCCAGAAGGACACATCAGTCTGAACAGGCTGTTAAATACTTTTCAAAAGTAATTGAACTGCAAAGCCGCTCCACTGAGCCTAAATTAATTGAAATGGCAAGAGAACGCTGGCATGAGATGAGACAGGAACAAAAAACTGCCGGCAACTAAGGAAAGCAGAAGAATCTTGCCCGCCCCCGGCAACTCGAAGGGGCAGGCTGCTTGCGCCAGACAGTTATTCAAGTGGTTACTTTGTTACTTTTGACACAAGAAAAAGGAGCGAAATTTAATCGCTCCTTTTATTAAAACATTGGATTTTCATCCAGATATTGATATATATTTTCAACCAGTTCATCTGGCGTTTCTCCAGTAACCACTTCTCCGTTCACAAGCGCAAAAAGAGTGCTTGCACATTTGCCGCAATACCCAAGACAGCCATATTCTATGACATCCAGGTCATAATCCTTTTCCAGCTTTTCAAGCGCTTTTTGAGAGCCGCTGGCCAAATTGCTGATGCAAAATTCGATGATTGGCTTAATCACATCTTTCACCTCTCTACCCTGTTAATGCTACCTTTTTTACTTGAATTCTGCAAGAAATGGATTCCATTCTCTCCTTTAAAGTGCACATATTTACCACTTCATGTCGTTTATTGTCAAGTTTCCTGCTGATATGTGTTGTGATTTTGACACAATTTCGTTATACTTTTTATGGGTTTGAGGTTATTAATATCATTTATTTATTTTTTTAAGATAACTAATTAACGTTATTTGAGTTCGGCGAAAGTAAACAGTACGGACATAAAGGGGAAATATACTATGAAAAATCTTGTGATACTTGGCGGAGGTTATGGCGGTATGAGGGCGCTTGCCCGCCTTTTGCCTAATCAGCTTCCTGATGATGTCTCCATTACACTAATAGATCGTGTTCCTTATCATTGTTTAAAAACTGAATATTACGCTCTTGCTGCAGGCACCATTTCCGATCAGCATGTGCGTGTATCATTCCCTGAACATCAAAGATTGACCATTAAATACGGTGAAGTGACGAAAATCAGCATAGAGGAAAACAAGGTTTATCTTCAAGGCGAGGAGCCTGTTTTATATGATGATATAATAATAGGCCTTGGTTGTGAAGATAAGTACCATAATGTTCCGGGAGCCGACATTCACACATATAGCATTCAAACAATTGAAAAATCCAGAAGAACGTATGAAGCTTTAAATAATCTATCACCAGGCTCTGTTGTTGGAATTGTGGGTGCAGGATTAAGCGGAGTAGAACTGGCTTCAGAATTAAATGAAAGCCGTCCGGATTTGAAAGTCAAATTGTTCGATAGAGGGAAGCATATACTCTCTGCATTCTCTGAAAGATTAAGCACATATGTAGAAAATTGGTTTCTAGAACATAATGTAGAAATTATTAACCAATCAAATATTACTAAAGTAGAAGAAAAAACCCTTTATAATCATGACGAAGCCATCCACTGTGATGCCATCGTATGGACAGCCGGCATCCAGCCGAACAAAGTGGTTCGCGATATGAATGTGGAAAAGGATCAGCAAGGACGGGTAGTTTTAACCAAGCATCACAATATCCCTGGAAATGAACATGTCTATGTCGTAGGAGATTGTGCAAGCCTTCCGCATGCACCAAGTGCCCAGCTTGCTGAAGGGCAGGCAGAGCAAATCGTTCAAATCCTATTGAAACGCTGGAAAGGTGAGGAACTCCCTGAAACATTGCCAGTAATCAAACTTAAAGGAGTTCTTGGATCATTGGGCAAAAAGCACGGATTCGGTCTAGTCGCAGAACGCCCTATCACAGGACGTGTTGCCCGCCTGCTAAAATCGGGGATTTTATGGATGTATAAATACCATAACGGATAAGAGGGCCCATTGCGGGCTCTTTTTTTTACGTTTGAACCAAAGTAGCGCGGATAACGATAGAGATCGATTTATATTTGCGCCATTACTTTTGAAAAATTAATTTGAAAGGAAGTGACCGATAAAGTAAAAATCTGACCGATATTCTGGTATAAATACTGTAGAGATGAAAATTCAACTTCAATATCCAGCAGAATCAGCTGAAACTCTTACCAAATAAAAAAATGAGCATCCCTTTCGATGCTCATTTTTTATTAAACTGCCTGGTATCCGTACTTTTCCATTTCCGCATAGATTGTTTTTAATTTCGGATTGCCTTCACCAACAATTTCATCCTCAATCAGGACAACCGGGTAAAACATATCCTCCTCAATCACTCTCAAGGCGAACTCTTTTTTGTTCTCTTCTTCGGGCGGATTATGAATGTCAACATACACAATTTTAAAAGGCTGGTTGGCAAATTTGCGGGATACTGCCGCTTCCAGCCATTCATATGTCTCCTTGGATGATGGGAGATTCACACAGCTTGGACAAAGCTGTTCTGCACCATACACAGTGATTTCAATTTCTTTTTTCAATCTTCTCTCCCCCTATGCAAAACTTGTTCTTACCTTCATTTTACAACATTAACAAAGAGCAAACCTAATAAAATATTCTCCTAATGAGTGGAAATTACGCTCTTGGAATAGATTTTTAAGACTGATTTGATTATAATAAATATATGGAAAGGAGTCGATTTCACATGGCAGAACAAACGACTATGACTGAACAAGTTCAGGAAGTATTAGATAAATTGCGCCCATTCCTTCTTCGCGATGGCGGGGACTGTGAATTGGTGGATGTTGAAGATGGCATCGTTAAATTGCGCCTTCTTGGTGCATGCGGCAGCTGCCCAAGTTCAACGATTACGTTAAAAGCCGGTATTGAGCGCGCTCTTTTAGAAGAAGTACCTGGTGTAGTCGAAGTAGAACAAGTATTTTAATTTTACCTTACAAAAAGCGATGTCGGCATGACATCGCTTTTTTTATTTATACTGTATGGCCTATTTCCAGTTCAGCTAGGCTTTTTTTTAAAACAGTGACGCCTACCTGATCAATTTTGAGGGAAAGGATTTCCATTTCCGGAGAAATCCGCTGAAGCCCTTCAGCCACTGCAGGAGCACTTTCTGGCTCTGCAAGGCAGAGAACCGCCGGTCCGGCACCGCTTAAGGCAACTCCAAATGCTCCTAGACGAGGTGCTTCCTTTTCAATAACCTCCAAATGGGGAACCATTTTCTTGCGGTAAGGATGATGAAATAAGTCAGCACTCATCATCTTGCCTGCCAGGGAATAATTCCCGCTAAGCAGTGCTGCAACCATGACATTGCCGACTGCCCCAGCCTGTACGGCTTCTTTAAAAGACCATGCTTCAGGCAGGACGCCTCTGGATTCCTTTGTAAGGAGCTCTTCTTTTGGCACCACTGCTATAACATCAAAACTTATATTTTTAATGCTTTGGACAGAAACCTCTTCCTCTGACATGCAGCCAATGACAAGGCCTCCGAGAAGGGAAGCTCCTGCGTTATCCGGATGCCCCTCCATTCGTGATGATAGCTCCAGCTTTTCATACTGGCTCAGCTGAAGATCACAAAGCGCGTCAGCTAATTCAATTCCCGCTACAATGGCTGCAGCGCTTGATCCAAGTCCGCGTGTAAGGGGGATATCACTTGAAATCCGGGCTTTGCATCCTGGAAGCTCTCTTCCATACTTCTTTGCCGTATCCTTTGCAACTTGAAAAATAAAATTCGATTCATCTGAAGGGTAGATGCTTAGCGGCTCTGATAAAGGAATCATTTCAAACTTATCTGCCCTCTCGGCTTCAAGCGTCAAATATAAATTTAATGCGAGGCCGATCGAGTCGAAGCCTGGCCCGAGATTTGCAGTGCTGGCTGGTACTTTGATGACAACCATTTCACCTTCGCTCATGTGTGAACGGCTCCCTTGATATGATCCGCTACTGCTTTTTCATCATTAGGCAGCAAAACTGGCTTCACAGGGCTGCAATCAATGGCTGTATTAGGATCCTTAAGTCCGTTCCCAGTCAGGATGGCCACAACCTTTGTTTTATGCGGAATCTCCCCATTGCGAAGCTGTTTATATACTCCCGCAAGCGAAGCACACGAAGCTGGCTCAGCAAAAATCCCTTCAGAAGAAGCAAGTTTACGATACATGCAAAGAATCTCTTCGTCGCTGACTTCATCAATCTTCCCATTTGATTCTGACAATGCTGCATTGGCTAAGTGCCAGCTCGCAGGATTTCCGATTCGGATGGCTGTAGCAATCGTCTCGGGATTTTCAAACACACGGTTATGAACGATGGCCGCTGCACCTTCAGCCTGTACTCCATGCATTTTTGGAAGACCAGTGCCGCGTACTTCACTATATTCTTTAAACCCTTTCCAATAGGCAGAAATATTGCCTGCATTGCCCACAGGCAGGGCAAGGATATCCGGGGCGCCTCCAAGCTGGTCGCAGATCTCAAAGGCCGCTGTCTTCTGGCCCTCAAGACGATATGGATTAACCGAGTTTACGAGAGTAATAGGTTCTGTTTCGCTTATTTTCCGAACCATTGCCAGTGCCTGGTCAAAGTTGCCTTCAATAGATACAACTTCCGCTCCATACATAACAGCCTGCGCCAGCTTTCCCATGGCGATCTTTCCTTCAGGGATGACAACCACACATCTCATGCCGGCTCTGGCTGCATATGCAGCAGCTGCTGCAGAGGTATTGCCGGTGGAAGCACAGATAATGGCATCACTTCCTTCTTCTTTCGCCTTTGCAACAGCCATAACCATGCCTCTATCTTTAAATGACCCGGTTGGATTAGCTCCTTCCGTTTTCACATAGAGGTCAATGCCCCAGTCTCTTGAGAGTTTATCCAGCCTGATCAGGGGAGTGTTGCCCTCATTTAAGGTAAGCATTGGTGTATTTTCATTAACAGGCAGTAAATCTTTATATGTTTTTAAAAGGCCTTCCCATCTCATACTCTGGCGCTCCCTTCCACACGATACGAACTTTTAATTGTTTGGACTGCCGGCAAATCTCTTAAACTTACTAATATATCCTCATAATCCTTAAGAGATGCCTGGTGGGTAACCAGTACAATCTCAGCAAGCCCTTTTTCTTTTAAAGGAAGCTGCAGGATTTTTTCGAAGCTGACATGGTGCTCTGAGAATATGGATGTGATGTTGGCAAAAGTCCCTACCTCATCTTTAACATGCAATCTTAAGAAATACTTCGAATAAATTTCATCTGAACCTTTTAATTTCTTATCATATTGAGGGGCTACCGCGCTTTTACCATTTACCCCAAGACGCATATTTTTCATGACACCCACGAGGTCCGATACCACTGCTGTAGCTGTAGGCAGACTGCCCGCCCCAGGTCCGTAGAACATCGTTTCCCCTACCGCTTCACCGTATACATATACAGCATTGTATTCATCCTGAACCGATGCAAGCGGGTGAGACTCGGACAGCAAAGTCGGCTGAACGCTTACTTCCACCTTCTCCCCCTCCCGATGAGCAATCCCGATCAGCTTCATGGTGTATCCAAGCTGCTTGCCGTACTGCAGGTCCTCTTCTGTAATATCTGTAATGCCTTTAACCTTTACATCATCAAGGTCAATATTCATGGAAAAACCAAGTGTTGACAGAATCGCCATTTTCCTTGCTGCATCAAGGCCCTCCACATCTGCAGTCGGATCGCTTTCCGCATATCCCAGCTCCTGCGCTTCTTTCAGAACTTCCTCATAAGCGCTCCCATTCTTGCTCATCTTTGTCAAAATAAAGTTTGTTGTCCCATTCACAATTCCCATCATTTTTGTAATTCTGTCTGAAGCCAAACCATCTACCAGCCCTCTTAAAATGGGAATGCCGCCGGCCACACTTGCCTCATAAAAGAGGTCACACCCGTTTTGCGTAGCAGCAGCCAGCAATTCGGGTCCATAAACAGCCATTAGGTCCTTATTTGCCGTCACCACATGCTTGCCATTATCCAAAGCTTTCTTTAAATGATTTCTTGTTTCTTCTATGCCGCCCATTACTTCAATTACTACATCTATATCAGCATCATTTAAAATATCTTCAGGATTTAGCGTCAGCAAATTCCTGTCCACTTTAACTGCTCTTTCTTTATCTGCATCTTTAACAAGAACTCTCTTTACAACAACCGGACAGCCGACTTGGTGCATGAGTTTATCCTGATGTTTCTCAATGATTTGCACCACACCCGATCCAACTGTTCCTAATCCTAATAAACCGATTGAGATTGATTCCACGCTAGCTCCCCCTTTAGTGTTCACTATGCAAGTACATTTGTATTTGTATAGTAGACATTATAGGGGTCAAGCGGCGTTTTTACAATAGGCAATTTTCCGAAAATAATGACTGGAAGCGCTTAACATACTGATTTATTGCGATTTTATTTTTTAAATTTTTTTATCTAATCAATAAAGGCACCCTGCTTTGGGGTGCCTTCATCACTTTATTCGACTGGTGTTTTTGGTTTCTTTCCTGAAAGGACTAGATCAATGTTTTCCACACACAGCTGCATCATGGCATAGCGCGTTTCTATGCTGGCACTTCCGATATGGGGCATAGCCACTACATTTTTCAGCTCCAGCAGAGGATGGTCTTCGCCAATTGGCTCCTCCGCAAAAACATCCAATCCTGCCGCTGCAATCTCTCCTGCCTTCAGTGCTTCATATAAATCATGTTCATTTACAACCGGCCCTCTTGAGGCATTTACAAAAACGGCCTTGCATTTCATCTTCCGGAATGCATTTCGGTTAAATAAATTCCTTGTTTCTTCTGTCAAGGGCGTCAGGCAGACAACGAAATCTGAGCGTTCGAGCAATTCATCAAAGCTGACATATTGGGCTCCCAGTTCCTGTTCCGCATCCGGCTTCCTCGAACGATTGTGATATAAAATCTCCATATCAAATCCAGCTGCACGCTTTGCAACTGTTTTTCCGATATTTCCCATCCCTACAATCCCGATTGTTTTATGATGCACATCCTGCCCTGCTAAAAGCAGCGGACTCCAGCTCTTCCAATTGCCTTTCTTGACAAACTCAGCAGCCTCCACCATTCTGCGCGCAGCAGCGAGCACAAGCGCAAACGTCAGGTCGGCAGTTGAATCATTCAATACCTCTGGTGTATTGGTCACCGTGATTCCGAGCCTTTTTGCTGTCTCAACATCCACATTATCATAGCCGACAGCCATATTGGCTATGATCTTCAGCTTCCCTCCTGCTTCCAGAACTTCCTCATTCACCGGCTCTGATAGCATAGTTAAAAGGGCATCTGCTTTTCTCGCCTCCTGTAAGAATACATCGTAAGGTACCGGCACATCTTCCCGATCCCACATTTCAACTGTGTACTTTTCTTTTAAAATGGCAATAACATTTTCAGGCAGCTTCCTGCTGATAAATACGTATGGTTTCATTAAAATATCCCCTCTTTACATTCTCAAGCTTATGTTCCTTTCGCCAAGTAAGGGGCATTTCCCTGCCTATTTTCAGCTCTTGATCCAATTCACCAGAGGAATCCTGAGTTTTTTGATGGGGACCTCGGCAAATTCGAAAAATCCCCCCAGAAAACGCTCATGATCGTCAGACTGCCAAAGATACTTCTGCAGGCGCTCCTGAAGCACAAGCTTCTGCTGTTCAGAATCTGCACCATAATAATTTTCTATTGTTTCGAAATAATGGAGAGGAAATAATAGACGAGCATAGTATAGCCGCCATGAGAAGGAGGATAATGGCCCTACACTTTGATATTCCGATAAAAATTGGCGCAGATCCGGCTGATACGTTTTGATATTATGGAAATATTTCTCTCTCGTCCATTCCGCCAAATCTCTGGATGAATGATCAAATACCCAGTCAAATGGATTTTTCATATAATAACTGTCTCCCCAGGTGGCAGATGTTAGTCTTATATGACATACGGTTCCGCTGTCTGCCATTTCTGGTTCGTCATCAAGCTCAGTATCCACAAGATATTGTATTGAATTTTCAGCAAGCCCCATATAGTATGGAAACGACTCTAAAAACATTCTCTCAAAATCGTTTTCAGGCTTTTGGAAAAGCATCTCATTCCATACCTTTTCCATTTGATCCAGCCGCTGTTCCCAGAGCTGTTTCCACTGCCCGATTCTGCTAGTTTTTTTCACGGGAAACGAAATGCTCCTGCCTCTGTAATGGAACTTTGCCAGCTTTCGTCCAAACTGGCTTTGTTTTCTGCTCAGTGTATGCCGGTTAACCAGAATGCAAAAGCGGCTATCGTTCCAATCAATTGATTGTTTACCTTCCTTTGTTTTCATAAAAGTGCTTATGTTCCTATCCCCGCAATTGGTAAGGTGTTCTGCCATTTGGTCCAGTTCTTCGAGTTCTTCTTCATCTGTATGCCCCGCAGGCACAAGCAAATAAAGCTGTCCCTGCTTTCGGCATGCATCATATTTTCCGATTCTCATCGTATCCTCTGCTTCTATCCCAAATTGTTCTTTCAAAAGTTTTCTAAACATTATACCACCTCATTTTAGAGAGATCCTTATGGAATATATATGATAGAAGACTTTAAAACTTGTTGTTTTCTTGGATAAGACTGTGTACCATGGAAATAATACAGGAAATGAAATTTTTCCGTTTCAGCGGCATCGGGCATATTTGATAAAAAAAGGGTATATACATAGTGAAAAGAATCTAAAAGTGCATAACACAGGACCTTAGCTAGGCCTGGACATTCCCGCAATTATTTAATAACCAGAAAAGGTGAAGCCAATGAATGAAGAAAAAAAAGCAGTTAACGTTACAGAGCAGACAGCACGTAAATGGCTCCATGAAAGAGGGGTAGAAATTCAGGATATAGCTGATTTAGTGTTCTTCCTCCAAGAGAAATATCACCCCAATTTACAAATGAAAGATTGCATTCATAATGTTGAGCGTGTTTTATCAAAAAGAGAAGTTCAAAACGCCATTTTAACGGGCATTCAGCTTGATATGCTGGCCGAGGAAAAGAAACTCTTAGAGCCGCTGCAGTCGATTATCGCTACAGATGAGGGTTTATATGGAGCGGATGAAGTACTGGCATTATCCATTGTAAACGTATATGGTTCCATTGGATTTACCAATTTTGGATATATCGATAAATTGAAGCCTGGCATCCTGAAGGATCTGAACGATAAGAGTTCAGGAAGATGCCATACCTTCCTCGATGATATTGTCGGAGCTATCGCTGCAGCCGCTTCGAGCAGGCTGGCACACAGTGCCGAAAATGCGGAATAAAAAAGGATGGAGAGCTTTTCTCCATCCTTTTCTATTTAAAGTCCCAATCCGCTAATGAATCGAGCACAAAGTCAGGCTTTTTGTCATAACCTTTCAATAGCTCTTTCGTTGTTACACCTGTATGGACAAGCAGGGTATCCATACCGGCATTCATTCCTGCTAAAATATCCGTATCATAGTTATCCCCAACCATCAGGGTTTCTTCCTTAGCTGTTCCCAGGACCTTTAAAGCCTGCTCCATGATGATCGATTCCGGTTTTCCGATAAACACCGGCTCTGTTTGTGTCGATACAGTAATGACAGAGGTTAGTGACCCATTACCCGGAAGCAGCCCTCTTTCTGTCGGAATAGCAATGTCCCCGTTTGTGGAAATGAATGCTGCTCCATTCCGGACAGCCAGACAGGCGATGGATAGCTTTTCATAGTTAATGGAGCGGTCAATCCCCACTACGACGTAGTCCGCATGCTCCTCAGCAAAGCTTAGCCCCTTTTCAGCCAGCGCTTCCCGTATTCCTTCTTCTCCAATCACATAAACTGAAGCATCGGTTTGCTGTTCATATATGTAGTTGGCAGTAGCCATGCTCGTTGTAAAGACCTGCCCTTCTTCGGCAGGAATGCCGAACTTCACAAGCTTCTCTGCTACCTGGGCTGGTGTTCTGGAAGAATTATTCGTCACAAACAAATAGGGAAGATCCAGTTCCCTAAGCTTATTGACAAAATCAGCTGCCTCACTGATCAGCTCTGTCCCGCGATACATGGTGCCATCTAAATCGATTAAGTATCCTTTATATTTTTTCACAGCCATCACTCCCAAATGATCTATGCTTTTATTAATATCCCCATTTTTCAACTGAGCTATCGCCCATAAAAGCTATCTTAAAGGAACGTGGTGAATTGTGCAATTTTTCACGATTGCAAGGATGAATAATAAAGTAATTCCCGCAAAAAAACTCCTTGAACAGGGGCCCCCGCCTAATCTTGCTTTATTATATAATGACAGCACCCATCACCTGCAGCCATACAGGATTTGATATCAACATGATCAGCAGAAAGAAAATCTTTGATAAACTCTTTTTCAGACCTGCAGATTTGTTTAAATTCTTCTGCTGTTTCAATATATGGGCAATTAAACTCTTTGAGGTGGACTTGGCCTTCCTCTATTAGCACTTCCGGCATAAAGCCTTCAAGCAGGAGAAGGTCCTCAAGAACTTGAAGCTTTTCTGAAAAAGATTTCCCGGCCGTCTGAATCTCATACTGCTGTACGAGGCGGTTTTTCCTTCTTGAAAACAACTCTGTAATTAAATGGCCCTGCCCCATGCTTTTAAGTTCTGTTAATAATTCAACACTTAACTGCTTGTATTTTTTCGGAAACAGATCTTCGCCCTTTGCTGTTAGCTGATAAAGCTTTGAAGGGCGCCCTTTTGTTTGCCTCTGGATTGCAGATCTAATAAAGCCATCTTTTTCAAGAGCCTGAATATGCTTTCTGACGGCCATTTCTGTTATTCCCAGCTCTCTGGCCATTTCCAGTATGGAAAGCTTCCCGGTTGTTTTAATTAACCTCAAGATCTCTTCTTTTGTTGAATTTTCTCCAACATGCATGACATTCACCGCCCTTCTCTTTATTCAAGCCTAATATGCTCCCTAGGAACAAAAGCGGAAGCATCTTGATCAGATGAACTCCAACTAAAAACCGCCACGTCCTGTGGTGAACGTTGAAGCCAGCACATCCAGTGCAAGTCCGGCAGGCATAAGACGAATCAAGCAGGAAACCTCCCAAAGCAAGCTTCGGTCGGGCGATGAATCGCTGACGAAGCGTTCCTTGTCCCGATTTCTTGAGTGATTTGGCTTATGACCCGAGGGGCTAGGCGCTGGAGCTAGATGCAGACAGCCTTTCCACAGAGTTATTCATACAGTTCCATTTCATAGTTTCCCATACAGAGAAAAAGATCGGATTTCTCCGATCTTTATTGAGGTTTAAAAGCAGAAACCGGCCCCAGTTCATTGGTTAGATACTCCCTGACCCTGCCCGGAAACTCTTTAATCATGGACATATGACTGCTTATAGCTGTTATTAGCCCCCCATGATTGACGTCTGTGTAATTTTGGACGAGCATTTTACGATATGTAATGAACTGTTTAAAGCTATTGCTCATTTCTTTGCTGATGACCTTTTCGTCGTCAAGAATATCCACGATATCATCGTAGCTGCCTGGATCCCTCATGATAAAGCCGTCAATCATCGTATTACCAGTATCAAGGATAGCTTCGATCATAATTTGGGCAATCCGTTCCAAGGCTGCCTTTTCAATAGGGGATGTCCACTCTTTCACTTCTTCAAAAAGGGAGATTTGCTGTTCCAGATAACTAAGTGTGTCTTCGATCTTTTCCCTGTCTACGAAATACATAATGCTTCCTTCCTCCTATGAAGATTTCAGGCTCTTGGTTAAAGTATCCGGCCGAGCGTAGAAATATCCCTGAGCTAAATCGACATTGTTTCTGGAGAGAACCGATGCCTCCCCTTCACTTTCAATTCCCTCGGCAACCACCAGTGAACCCGCTTCTTTCGCCACTAAAAGGAGACCCTTCAGCATGGATTCTTTTACCCTGTTCGTATCAATGCCTTTAATGACGGAACGGTCGATTTTTATAATATCCGGCATAATCTCACTTATGGAATTTAAACTGGCATAACCTGCACCGGTGTCATCCACAGCCACCCGAAATCCTAATGTTCTTAATACCTTTATATTGTATATAAAGTTTTCAATACCTTCAATGGGATCACGTTCAGTAATTTCAAGTGTGATCTGTTCAGGGGGAATATCTTTATAGCCGGTGAGCATTTTCTTTACATCCCTCACAAACCTTTCATTCCCTATTGTAATCGGGGTGAAGTTAATAAATATATCCTGATTGCAGCCTGTCTTTTTTATCTGTTCAAGTGTTTTCTCAAGTACGATTAGCTCCAGATCATAAAGGCTTCCCGTCTGCCGAGCAATGCTAAAAAGCTGTAGAGGGCTTTCCAGGGAAGTGCCGCTCGGACCTCTTGTGAGCATTTCCCAAGCCTTTATCTCGCCTGTAGCCACATTAATAATCGGCTGCGCCAGCATTTTAATATCCTTTTTCGCTACAATTTTATTTATTTTGTACATCATTTCATTAAACTCGGATCTGACCCTTTTTTCGGCCATTGCGAGTGCATGCTGATGGGCTTTGTAGACTGCTTCCTGAACAGACGAATAATACTTCTTTTCAACAAACATATATCCCGCATCAATAACCGGCTTTATATGAGGTGTATCATTATGTATGTATTTTTCAGCTTCTTTGACAATTTTTTTCAGTGTTTGATCAATTTCTGTTACACAATCCCTGCTATGGTCCACTTTCAATATCAAGGCAAGGCCATCGCTATAATGATCATGCACGATAATGATTTGATTATCTTCAAGTTCCCGCTGAATGACTGCCAAAAATATGATCTTAATGTTTTTTATAAACTGTCTGAAAGAAAGCTCACCCAGCTGTTCGGACAGGTCTTGCCAATTTTTAAAATTAAAAACAGCAACGGCCACTTCAAACCCTTGTTTCAGCGCCAGATTTACTCCTTCTGCAATCGGGTCACGGATAATGAATTGGGGAGGGAAATACTTTATCTTATTTAAAGGAAGCATAAGTTTGCCCCAATTTCCAACCGGCTTAAATCTTTTTATGTAATGGTGGACCATACCTTTCATTCCTCTCAGCTGCCAGCTTTATTTTTGTAGTGGCTATAAGCCTTTATTACTATGCTACCCTACCAGCTATTGTATCACAATATTTCGAATTGAGTATTTTTTCCTTTAATAGAAAAAATATATATTTAGCCAATAAAGGGTGAAAAGAGAATAAAAAGATTCATCCCCTTCGAACATAAACCCAACAAGGACATGCTATAATCGGTATATAAAACAACTGAGGAGTGTTATATTTGGCAGAACGCTTTTTCTTATATGATGATCTCGAAGAAACAAAAACCAGATTTGTCAGCTTTATGGGAGAAAACCAGCGATTCGATTTGGCTATTGTTCGTTCCGATCGCTATTACGGCAAACAATTGGTCCTTGATATCCAGGGAAGCCGATTTGCCATTATTGGAGAAGATGATTTAAAGGAAGAAGGCTATCTTGAGCATGTTTTTCAGCTTTCTGAGGAAGATGCAGAGGAGCTTAAGTCATTTCTCATGGAAATCGTTTAATATACGATAATAAACAGATACTAAGGGAGAACCTATTTTTGTGGGTTCTCCCTTTTCTTTAAAGACCCTGCTGCATATAAACTTCCTAAGGAGTGATAGCATGGACGATAAAGAAAGACGCACATACACCGATTTCTCAAACGTGGAAACGCAAAGGAATTTCCTTATTCCCGAGGACTTGCCTGAAGGTGCCTATGGCTCTCCTAGAAATGCGGATGAGCCGGTAGAGAACAAAAGCACCCCATGGCAGGAGGGCCAGCGCTATTACAGTGCCTTCAATTATGAGTTCAAGTCCCTCCATCAGAACTTGCCGAGGCAAATGCCAGGGGCGCATCCGCCGCATGATGACCCTGATAAAAATGAAGAACCGCCATATACAGAGACTTAAAAAAGCGTACACCCACAAAGGGCTAGGCAGCATCAAAAAAGGGCAGGGTTACCCCCCTGCCCTTTTTAGCTTTTCACTTTTTTCACAACAAAATAGGCACATCCGAAATTACAGAATTCGTAAAGATACTCGGTCAGAGTACTTATTTTTGTATCAAATGAAGCCTTTTGGTTCTGATCATCGAAAAAGCCGCGGAGACGAAGCTGACCATATCCCCAGTCGCCAACAATATAGTCATACCTGGATAAAATTTCGCTGTATCTCCCGCGAAATGCTTCCTCATTAAAACCATCCCGTTCTTCCTGAATCACTTCATAGCAGATATTATTAATGCAGACCAATTTATTCACCTCAACTTAAAAAGCATATGTACCAGTATTATATTGGAAATCACAGGATATGAAAACAAACCAATATTTGTCCTAATTAAATTATAACTGATTCCCCATCAATTACTAAGAGAAAAAAATTCAGCAGTGGCAATTCTATAGATGAGGAGGTGTTTATAGTGAAAAAATCACTAATCATTCTTGGCATTAGCGGCATGGCTGCACTGACTGCCTGTCAAAACAATGCCGCAAAAGAAGATATCTATGAAGAAACCGGTCACACCATAAATGTAAATGACCAGCGTGCTGATTTATACAACAGGGATATGGGCAACGGGCGAAACGGCCGAAACAATACCGGTGAAGACTTCGGATATGTGCGCCATCAAAAAAGCCCAATTATGGGAGACAACGTTTCAGCGGATCACTATGCTGCCATTGACCGTGAGCAGGTTGCAGATATTATCGGAAAATATTGCACTGAAGTTCCGAACGTGGACGATATTTCAACTCTTGTAACAGATGAAGAAGTCCTGATCGTATATAACACTGACACAAAAAATCGCAATCAGACAGCTGATCAGGTGAAGAAGATGGCCATGTCTGTAGTCCCAAGATGGTATCATGTCTATGTAAGTGATGATACTTCATTAAGGAAAAATGTTGAAAACTATGCAACAGTTGATTCTGATGGACGTAATGCTGAAAATGGCATTAACCAGTTAATTAAACAAATGCTTAATTCTCCTCAAGGAGAAAGAATGAGTGAAAGTGAAAATGAAAACGGTGAAATGCAAGGCGAAAGAAACGATGATATGGATAAAGATGATCTTGGGGAAAACGTCAAGAAAGCAGGTAACCGTTAATCATTCAGCAGTATGAAAAAAGAGTCCAGCGATGGCGCTGAACTCTTTTTTTTATCTTATGCTTCCTGGATTTCCTTTTCTCCCATAAGCTGCTTTTGTTTAGATGCCGCATTTACCTGTTCATCAGCATGATAGGAAGAGCGGACAAGCGGGCCTGCTTCACAATGGCTGAATCCTTTGCTCATTGCAATGTCCTTCAGCTCCTGGAATTCTTCAGGTGAATAGTATTTCAAAACCTTAAGATGTTTCTTGGATGGCTGCAGATACTGCCCTATTGTCATAATATCAACATCATGGGCACGCAGATCATCCATTACCGCAATTATTTCCTCTTTTGTTTCGCCAAGCCCGATCATCAAGCTGGATTTTGTAGGAATATCTGGCTGCATCTCTTTTGCACGCTTTAAAAATTCAAGAGAGCGCTTATATTTTGCACGCGCTCTTACTCTTGGAGTCAGGCGCTCAACTGTTTCGATATTGTGGTTAAGAATATCAGGCCGGGCATCCATAAGCATTTTCAGATTATCATACACACCGCCCATGTCTGAGGGCAATACTTCAATCGTAGTGAACGGGCTTTTTCTTCTGATGGCACGGACCGTTTCTGCGAAAACAGCAGCACCGCCGTCCTTTAAGTCATCTCTTGCTACAGCTGTTACCACTGCATGCTTTAAGTTCATTAGCGCTACGGAATCTGCTACGCGTTCCGGCTCCTGAAGATCCAATTCAGTTGGCAGGCCCGTTTTGACAGCACAAAAACGGCAGGCACGCGTACAAACATCCCCAAGAATCATGAACGTGGCCGTTCTTCTTACTGCCCAGCATTCATGAATGTTGGGGCACTTAGCCTCTTCACAAACAGTATGCAGATTTTTTTCCCTCATCATTTTTTTTAGGCCAGTATAATTTTCATTTGTGTTTAACTTTATTTTCAGCCATTCAGGCTTGCGCAAGTACTCTTCTTTTTTGCTCATTTTCCCACTCCTTAAACTGAAGCTAGACGGAAAGAAAGGCGCAAGCGCCTTACCCTTGGCTTGAGGCCTCGAGGGGGTAGGCGCTGGAGCCAGACAGTTATCTGACTTCAGAATTAATACATTCCTGCCTATTAAAAGCCTGTCATAAGCAAATTCCGACTAAGCTGATTAGGCTTCACCTGATGCCACTTTATCATAATGAATTGAAGAGGACAAGCCGAAGATTCTGGTATTACCATTAATTGATATTTATTAAATTATCCATTCCTCACAAACTAAATAAGCAGACCATAAAAGAAGGGAGGATTTCCGTGCGGATATTATTTACCGCAGCTGCGGCCTTATCGTTATTTCTGATTTCCTTATGCACAGTCAGCGCCCAAGAAAATCAAGCTGATGTATATAAACAAAGAATGACCTTATATAAAAAAGTTGAAGCTGTTACGAACATCCCCTGGTATTACCTTGCGGGGATTGATCAGTATGAACGGAATGTCCGGCAGTCCAGAAGGGATATTCCCAAAGCAGAAGGCATTACAGGCATCTATTTCAAACCTGAAGAGTGGGCGGGAATATTGAACCCAGATCCATCCGATGAGAATCCTACATCCATACAATTTTTCAATGGAATAGGAATGGACGGGGACGGGGACGGAAAAGCCAGCTTGAAAAGTGATGAAGATGTTCTTCATTCCTTTGCCAAATTCCTTCTCTCATATGGTACAGACCATGATAATTTAAAAATTGGATTGTGGAATTATTATAAACGCGATAAAGCTGTCGGCATCATTATCGGCAAAGCCCAAATTTATAAGCAGTTCGGCCGCCTTGATCTTGATGACCACACCTTCCCTGTCCCTTTGAGGAGCAATTACAGCTACAGAAATACCTGGGGTGACGCCAGAGGATGGGGCGGAAGGCGGATTCATGAAGGAACAGATATTTTCGCTGATTACGGGGTGCCCGTCCGGGCTACATCTTATGGAATAGTGGAAATGAAAGGCTGGAACAAATATGGAGGATGGAGAATCGGCATCCGTGATATTAATAATAACTATCATTACTTTGCCCATTTAAGCGGATTTGCAAAAGATCTGAAAGTTGGGCAAATCGTTGAGCCCGGGATGATGATAGGAGGGGTAGGAAGCTCCGGCTACGGGCCTCCGGGTACATCAGGTAAATTCCCTCCCCATCTCCATTATGGCATATACAAAGACAATGGCTATACTGAGTGGTCCTATGATCCATATCCTCATTTAAGATTATGGGAAAGACAGGATCGGATAAAAGCAAGAAGAAAATAAACATAAATAAAGGACTGCCTATTTAATTAGGCAGTCCTTCATTATTTATTATTTAGCTTTTTTTGCTTTAGATACTGCATTCATTATACTTGCTGCCAGACCGCCCCAGATAATGAGCATCCCAACCACCATCATTGTAATTGCGCCACCAGACATTATTGAGATACCTCCTTATCATTTGGGATCGTAAGCTTAGTCTGTGTTTCGTTCTTTTTAATTGCCATAAACACAAAGCCCATAATCAATGCAGCTATTGCAACTCCCCATCCTGAATAGAGCAGGAAGCTTGTAGGATATCCTTCATAATTATCTTTCACATTTGTTATAATGTTTTGAATCATCATATAACCAAGCACAATTGGTGTAATTCCAATTAAACACACTTTCCACCATGCCCCAAGTTTTATATCGGAAACAGCATCTGCATGGTTTTGAAGATTTTTCAATTCTTTTAATACCCATCCAACAATTACAACCTGGACAAGTCCTGCCAGGGCAACTCCAAACTGGTTAATGAAATAATCCGCTGCATCAAGGAAGTATAATCCGCCCTGTGTCGCAAAAAGGATTGAAATAACAGCAGATAAACCGCCGCCAACAAGAACAGCTTTATTACGTGATACATTAAACTTATCCTGTACACCGGCAACAAATGTTTCAACAATTGAAATTAGCGAAGTTAAGCCCGCCAGTGTTAAACAGATAAAGAAGAAAGACCCGAATAACCCATTTAAAGCAGGGAATTCGTTAATGATTTGCGGGAATACCACGAATGCTAATCCTACACCGGATGATACAACTTCATTAATACCCACACCCTGCTGTGCAGCCATGAATCCTAATGCGGCAAAAACTCCGATCCCTGCAAGAAGTTCAAATCCAGAGTTTGCAAAACCTGTAATGAAAGCACTGTTTGTCAAATCCGTTTTCTTAGGAAGGTAGCTTGAATATGTTACCATGATGGCAAATCCAATTGATAAACTAAAGAAGATCTGGCCATATGCCGCAACCCAAACCTTAGGATCTGCTATCATCTCCCAGTTTGGCTTAAAGAATGCATCCAATCCGGCAATAGCTCCATCAAGTGTCAATGCGCGAACAACAATAATTAAGAATAAAACTACAAGGACAGGAATAAAGATTTTGTTCGCGATTTCAATACCTTTTTTAATTCCCTTGAACAGGATGCCAAGTGTTACTACCCAAACAATAACTAAAGGAATGAAAACTCCTGGGACAATCCCGCCTATATCTCCTGGCGTTTCAGAAAGCTTCAAATATTCTCCAAAGAGGAATCCGTTTGGATCGTCACCCCATTTGAGATTAAACGAGAAGCCTGCGAAAGACATTGCCCATGCGATAATAACCGCATAATATGTTGAAATGACAAATGAGATGGCTACCTGCCACCAGCCTAACCATTCGTATTTTTTACTTAATCTAGCATAAGACAGTGGTGCTGAACCCCGATACCTATGGCCAATTGTAAATTCCATAATCAGAAGCGGTATTCCTGCTGTCAGCAGAGCAAATAAATACGGAAAAAAGAATGCTCCCCCTCCATTTTCATATGCAACTGCAGGGAAACGCCAAATGTTTCCTAGACCAATTGCAGAACCCACCGCTGCCAATATAAAGCCAGCTCTGGATCCCCACTGCGGACGATTATCCATAGTAATTACTACCCCCTGTAAATATTCCCAATTAAAAAGAACAATGGGAACTTTTTATATTTTCAGATAATTAAATCTAACTAAGCCTAGTATAGCTAGTTTTTGATAATCTGTCAAAACATTATTTTCCTAATAGTATTATTTTTCGAAATAATTTATTTTAGTACATTGCCAGAGTAAAGCACATAACCAAATTAGTATACTCGTATTTTAATTATCATTAGAATTCAACTCGGCCAGGAGTTATTCCACCAAAGCTGATCAATATATTCTTTGTCCTCACCCCCTTAGTAAAATTTATTCTTAAAAGCTAAAAACTTTCATTTTTTATTCAGAAAATTCAAAATAAAATTGGTAAGATGCCAAAATTAACCTTGTTTGCTCTTCCAAGACCCGGGAATATAACCAATGTGCTTAACCATTACCAAATATAGCATAAAGCACTGCAAAGGAGGTTTTTACAAATGGATGCCAATATTATCGGAGTTTATAATTCACAAAGGGAAGTAGTAAATGCCATTCAAGAACTGCAAAATGACGGATACCCTGTTCAGGATCTATCCATCATTGGGCAGACAGAACACCTGGATACGTCTCTTGAAGATAAAACCGGTGTTCATACAGAGACCTTCGAGACTAAAGATAGAGACAGCAGCGAGAGCGCGGGATTCTTAAATAGTCTCGCATCATGGTTTGATGATGATCGCATGACCAGCGACTCTGCAGGTGAAAAGTTCAGGGAACTGGGCATGTCAGATGATGAAGCACGCAAGTATGAAACTTATGTAAACGAGGGAAAAATCATTTTATACAGCGATAGAATGGATACTGCAACAGGCTTTACCAATGCAGGAACTGCTGAAGCCAACGTGGACAGCACTTACAATGGGGGATATAGCCAGCAGAGAAATCCCGCTGAAGAAGATGAACAATCATTAAAACTCCGGGAAGAACTGCTGGATGTGTCAAAAGAACGTGTTCAAGCCGGAGAAGTTGAAATCCATAAAGATGTTGTGGAAGAACAAAAAGCAATTAATGTACCGGTAGAGCATGAAGAAGTGTATGTAGAAAGAAGAAAAGTGGACGATCCAACTGGCGCAAGCACATCACCTATATCAGATGAGGAAACAATCAGGATCCCAATTACAGAAGAGCGTGTAGAAGTCTCCAAAAGGCCTGTTGTCACCGAAGAAATTGTCGTAGGCAAACGGGAAGTTCAGGAAACCCAGCAGGTTAAAGAAAACCTCAAGAAAGAAGAAGTGCATCTAGAAGGCGGCCAAGAATATGTTACTGACGATGAAGACTTAGATCGTTCTCTTAATAGAAGAAATAATGACAACCTATAATTAAAAAGGTCCCTTCCCGGGGACCTCTTTAATATGATGGATGAACACCAAAAGGCTTTCTCAAAGAGAAAGCCTTTTTCTATAGGTTTTTAACTAGCATTATTTTCCTGCCAGGCTTCTTTTTTACCACGGCCAAGGAAAGCAAATGCCGCTACAAGAACAGCCACTGTAAGTAATGCGATAGCAGTGCTGCCAGTAAACCCGACGATTAAATAACCAACAGCTGCGATTCCCGCTGAAATCAAGGCATATGGAAGCTGAGTCATCACATGGTCCATATGGTTACACCCTGCCCCGGTTGAGGAAAGAATCGTTGTATCGGAAATCGGTGAACAATGATCCCCGAAAACCGCTCCGGCAAGGACAGCTGACATAGCCGGCAATAACAGCGTGATATCTGTTGCAGCAGCAATATCTCCAGCAATCGGAAGCAGGATGCCGAAAGATCCCCATGAGGTTCCAGTACTGAATGCCATAATTCCCGCGATGAGGAAAAGTAAAAGCGGAAGCCATGAAGTGCTCATATTGGAACTTTCCACAATACCTGCCAAATACTTTCCAGTTTCCAGACGGCCGATCAGATCAACAATCGCCCAGGCAAACAGCAAGATATAAACAGCTGGAAGCATGGATTTTATGCCTTCCCATACCCCTTTGCCAAAAACATTTGCGTTAACACCTTTCAAAACAAAGGCCTGACGGAAGAATAATCCCATTGAAACCACTAGACCTACGAGGCCGCCAAGGATAAGTGACTTCGATACATCTGTGTTTTCAAAAATTTGCAGGATCGTCGCATTTCCTTCAACCGCCTGTGACCCCGTCCAAAGCATCGCACCAACTGTACCAATGACAAGGGCAATAATCGGCCACACAAGATCTCCGACTGATCCTTTTGAACTTGTTGGAAGGTCGTCTTTAAGCTCACCAGGTGCAGGCTTCTCAGGATCCATTACAAGTCCCTCTTCAACTGCCCGCTTCTCATGTACCCTCATTGGCCCAATTTCGATGCCCCTTATTGCAACAATAAACACAATAGCGAGTGTAGCCCATACATAAAGATTCATTGGAATCATTTGAATAAATGCCGAGAAAGCTGAATACTCGCTAACATTATGGGCAGCAAGGATAGTTCCAATCAGCGCAATGATGTATGCTCCCCAGCTTGATACTGGTGAAACCACACAAACAGGTGCTGAAGTCGAATCAATCAAATAGGCAAGTTTCGCACGGGAAACGCGCTGCCTGTCAGTAATCGGACGTGAAATCTGGCCGACTGCCAGAGCATTGAAATAGTCGTCAATGAATATGATAATACCTAAAACAGCTCCGACAATCTGTGCGCCTGCACGGGTCTTGACCCGCTTCATCGCCCATTCTCCAAATGCGCGGCTTCCGCCTGAAATAGATATAAATGCAGTAATAACTCCTAATACAAGCAAGAATAAAATAATATATACATTCCAGGTGTTCAGCTCTCCGTCTGAAACAAAAATTCCTTTTACAGCATCCCAAATGATGCTGAATGTTTCTGTGATGCTAAATTCAGCCAGCAATAGTGCGGCTGTTACGATTCCCACTCCCAATGACAGCAATACACGCCTGGTCAGGATAACCATGGCGATTGCTACCAAAGGCGGAAGCAGGGAGAAAATCGTGTTTGCCATTACTTGTCCTCCTCTGAAATTTGATTGGTGTCCAGCTACAGGCGCCGATAAGCGGGCGCCTGTAGCTTTTCGTAGGGGAAACAACAAGGATGATGACAGAGTCAAAATAAAAAAAGAGTAACGATAGAGAAAAATCTATCATTACTCTTTTGAAGTAATTAGTTTCTCCATCACGATCTGTAGCTCCCCATTATGAAGGCTTTGACAAAGTATATTCATACTTTCCCCTCATAATGACAGTGTTACTCCTATTCGAAGTAACCCCAGCAAGATTAGTTCTGACTCACTAATCATGCTTCGGCAACATTCCCTTTCGGCTGCGGTCTTAGTTGTCATCCTCGCACAGCGTACTCTTGAATCTTGCGCCTCTACCCCATCGGATATGATAAGGTTTTTATGAAATTATATTGAAATTTTATCAAAATACTAATCTATTTGCAAGTGTTATTGGCCGGCCGGTATTTCTATTGATGGTGAGGTGCCCCCTCCGCCATTATAAAATTGCGGGACCTTTCCTGGGTAAATACCATAAGCGGCAAGCACATCCTCCTGTACAGTGATAATTTTGGTGGCAAAAGGAATAATGATTTGAACCTGCACATCCAGGCGTACCAGAACCTTTACTTCAACATTATTAATGCCATGATCCTTTGTTTCAGTTATAAAATTGGAGGTAACAGAGCCCACTGCATTAAATTTTACCGGTATCCGGGGACCCAAGTTTCCGAGAAGCGCATTATTGGTTGCCTGGCCAAGCGGCACATAATAAACAATTCCATTTGTATTCTCCATTTGTTCCGTGTTGATTTCCACGTCTGTAAAGGACTCCAAAGCATCCAAATCGCCCTTTTCCGCTTTCTTAATATTATCCTGAACCAGTTCGGTTACTTCCGCTTTGACCCTGTTCAGCTTTTCAACATTGATGCTGACAACACCGCTTTCACTTGCTTCAAACATATCTTCCAAATCCATCACATTGGTAATTTTTTTATTAATCGCATTGTTTATCACCAATGATGCGATTTTCCTTGTCTGTGAATCGGCATAGCTCATAAGTGTGGGCTTAAGCCCTTCGTTGATAATCCATAGGCCGGCAGCAGTTGAGATGACGAAAAATATAAAGGTCAATAGAAATACATAGCGAAATGGCAGAGGACCTTTCCGGGGCAGCCGGCCGCGAAATTTTGCCAAAACAAATCCCCCCTTTACAAGCTATATGTATGCTGTAAAGGAGGGAACTAGGCTCAAAAATCCAAAATAGTTTATTGTTGTACAAAAGTCGTATCGCATCCTATAATGACAGAATTCAATTCAATCCTCAAATCTGCTTCATATGGCTCGACATTCCTGCCCTTTTCTTCAAGTATGCGGATGACAGGCCTATCACTCAGACCCGCGTTCTGCCGGCAGACAACGCCTTTCCTGCCATCATTCAGCTCGACTGTAACACCCACAGGATATACAGCGACCGCTTGACGAAAAACTTCGATTATCCTCTTATCAAATAACTTTTCTGCCCCTGCATACAAAATCTCCAGACCTTCATGCGGAAGCATAGCCTGTCTGTAAATGCGATTAGATGTTACTGCATCAAACACATCGGCAATCGCAATAATCTTGCCGAAATCATGTATCTCGTCTCCCTCAAGGCCGCGCGGGTAGCCGGTACCATTCAAACGCTCATGATGCTGAAAAGCACAATGTGCAACAAGGAGCGGAATCGTCTCTACTTTTCTTAATATATTAAATCCATCTTCAGGGTGCTTCTTTATTGATTCAAATTCTTTCACTGTCAATTTACCCGGTTTCAAAAGAATATCTGCCGGCACCTTCATTTTTCCTACATCATGGAGAATAGCACCTAGCCCCAGGATTTCAAGTTCCTTTGGCAGGAGCTGAAGCTTCATCCCGATTGCCAGAGAATAAAGGGTTACATTCAGGGAGTGTGTGAAAATATAGTGGTCATATGTATAAACATCTGATAAGATCGTAAGCAGCTCTCTATTTCCCCTTATTTCATCGATTAGCTGACGAATTAGCCCTGATAGCCGTTTAGAGGCTTTCTCAATCACTAAAGAGCCTGATAAATCTTTATTTGCTCCTACTTCCTTCAGAACCGATTCTATGGTTTGGATAGCCATCGTTCGCATTTTGGCAGACAGAGGGTCCTTATATTGGATATCTTCAGTGCGCCAATCCCTGATATACACATACGTAATACCCATTTCCTGCAATTTATGTATCAATTTATCAGCCAGCTCCACACCTTCATGCAAGAGGACCTGACCCTTGTCATTATATATTGCCTTGGCCAAAACGCTGCCAGTCTCAATTGTATTGGTTGCTGCTAATCTCATATGTATCTCCCATATCCTTTTTTCAGTGCTACTTTATATTTCGGGTATAATTTGGTTTTATTTACATTATACGACAAAATTCCGGCATTGGCCGATGCTCTCTAATTTTTTATGAAAGTTGATTTTTAAGGATAACATAGGGTGCTCGCCTTCATTCCAGGGAGACTTTTTCTTCAATTTATGTTTTTTGTGTGCGGATAGCCAATTTTTACATGCGGATAAAAAAATTTATGTGCCGATAACCGTTTTTTATGTTCGGATAAAAAACTTCATGTGCGTATAACCCGTATTAAAAAAATTTATGTCCGAAGTAAGCTCTTAATATAGATCCAATAAAAAAGACAGCCCTGTCAAGGCATGCCTTTAGATCATTTTAAGAAGTGCTTCTTTTCCTATCGTCCCTTTAACAATGCCCAGTTCCTCTGCCTCAAATGTGACAGATTCAAGGGGGGCATTTAACAGCTGCTCTATGGTTTTTACGCCGACCGCCCTGCCGGCAATTACTTTGCGGTCCTTAAGCTTCTCATTCAGCAAAGCTACATCAAGGGCGCCGCACATGATATACCCTTTATCATTCGTTACCACCAGCAGATTGGTCTTCGGCAATTGCACCGATACACTCAAAAAAGTATGGCCATCTATATCAATCGGTTTTAAATCAATCATACTTGCCGCCACTCCTTTCCTTTTCCATTAACACAATATGTGAGGACAAGGAAAAGGGTGAAAGTGCCTGGCATCGCTTAAAATAAATCAAGCTGTCTGGGAGCGAGCTGCTGGTATTCGATATCAAGAAGTCCGATCATTTGTTTAGCATTGTCTGCAGCGTCACCGCCAGAGTTGTTATTGAAGACGACGAATACATTTTTACAATTTTTCTCAAGTTGTTTTAGATGTTCTGCCCATTCAGCCAGTTCTTTTTCGTTATAGCGGTAAAGATATCGGACCTCTCGCCAGTTATCTCCATTCTTTTTCTGCCAGCCATGAAAATTCCGGCCATGAAACCGAACAAGCACCTTATCAGGACTGGTTGATTCCAGGACAGTTGGAACAGAACCCTCACCGGCTTGCGGCTCGTCACAGATGCTGTGAATCCAGCCTTCTTCTCTCATAAATCTTAATGTACTTTCCTTTAACTCCGGTCGAAACCATGATTGATGTCTGAATTCCAGGGCACAAGGGATATCCCCCATCTGCCCTTTGCACCAGCGAAGATAGTCGACATTGGCTTTTTTGCAGTCAAACCATGGCGGGAATTGAAACAGCACCATAGCCAGCTTGCCGGATTGGATATAAGGCTCTAATGAGTCCTTGAAAGCTGCAAACATTTCTTCTTTGCTTTCAAAGGGGATTTCGCCTCTCTGATGGCCGGTCATGCCCTGGTACGCTTTTACTATGAATTGAAAAGATTCAGGTGTGTCTTTTACCCATTTGGAAGAGTTGCGCTTTGGCTGCACCGCATAAAAAGCAGAGTCCACCTCGACAGTTGGAAAATGGCCGGCGTACTCCTTTAATTTATCTCTCGGCGATATATTGCCTGTATAAAGGCTATCATGGTCGCCCCACCCTGTTACGCCTATAATAATCATTAAAACACCTCCGTTTTTTTGCCATAAGTATTTTAAGAATAATAATTTAAAACCGTTTTTCACAAAGGGTTATATCTTCACTTTAGCAATTAAATCATTAATTTTCCAAAATTTAAACAGTTTCTGCCCTTCTCAGCCTCTTACCATTAAAAAACCCGCTTACCATGGCCGGTAAACGGGTTTTCATAAAATATCTATTAACCGATAGAACCTTCCATTTCGAATTTAATCAGGCGGTTCATCTCTACTGCGTATTCCATTGGAAGTTCTTTCGTAAATGGCTCGATGAAGCCCATTACGATCATTTCTGTTGCTTCTTCCTCTGAAATTCCACGGCTCATTAGATAGAATAACTGTTCTTCTGATACTTTTGAAACCTTCGCTTCATGCTCAAGAGAGATGTTGTCGTTCAGGATTTCATTGTAAGGAATCGTATCTGAAGTTGACTGGTTATCCATGATTAAAGTATCACACTCGATGTTGGCACGTGCACCTTCCGCTTTGCGGCCGAAGTGAACGATTCCGCGGTAAGTTACTTTACCGCCCTGCTTGGAAATCGATTTCGATACAATCGTCGAAGAAGTGTTTGGTGCAAGGTGGATCATTTTCGCACCTGCATCCTGGTGCTGTCCCTTACCTGCTAATGCAATGGAAAGGGTCATGCCGCGTGCACCTTCCCCTTTAAGAATAACTGCCGGATATTTCATTGTCAGTTTTGAACCGATGTTTCCGTCAATCCATTCCATTGTTGCGTTTGATTCACAAACAGCACGCTTCGTAACCAGGTTAAATACGTTGTTCGCCCAGTTCTGGATGGTTGTATAACGGCAGTATGCGTCTTTTTTAATGATGATTTCAACAACCGCACTGTGAAGTGAGTTTGTTGTGTAAACAGGTGCTGTACAGCCCTCTACATAGTGTACATGTGCGCCTTCATCAACAATGATTAATGTACGCTCAAACTGCCCCATGTTCTCAGAGTTAATGCGGAAATATGCCTGCAGCGGCGTATCAACCTTAATCCCTTTAGGAACATAAATGAACGATCCGCCAGACCAAACCGCTGAGTTTAATGCAGCGAATTTGTTATCTGTTGGAGGGATAACCTTTGCCCAATGCTCACGGAAAATATCTTCATTTTCGCGAAGAGCGGAATCGGTATCTTTGAACACAATTCCTTTCGCTTCAAGGTCTTCCTGCATGTTATGGTAAACAACCTCTGATTCATACTGGGCAGAAACACCTGCAAGATACTTCTGCTCTGCTTCAGGAATACCCAATTTATCAAATGTCTGTTTAATTTCGTCTGGAACCTCATCCCAAGAGCGTTCAGTTTTTTCAGAAGGCTTTACATAATACGTAATTTCATCAAAGTTTAATGACGCTAAATCTCCGCCCCATTGCGGCATAGGCATGTTATAGAAATGCTCCAATGATTTTAAACGGAAGTCAAGCATCCATTGTGGCTCTTCCTTCAATTTTGAAATCTCTTCAACAATTTCTTTTGTCAAACCGCGTTTTGATCGGAAAATGGAAACGTCTTTATCGGCAAAACCATACTTGTAATCGCCGATCTCAGGCATTTTTTTTGCCATCGTCGTATTCCTCCATTCGTATGAGAAAGGGTCTTCACACCCCATCATTTCATTATATTTTAGCACACAAGGCAGATGAAAAAATTTTTAATCAAACGTTTGATTGATTTATTCCTGTTCTTCTTTCTCCGTGCTAACGCCTTTTTCCATTGCTTTCCATGCCAATGTAGCGCATTTGATTCTGGCAGGGAATTGGGAAACTCCCTGGAGAGCTTCGATATCGCCAAGATCCAGATCGTCTTCATCATATTCTTTTCCCAGCATCATGTCTGAGAAAACTTTGGAAAGCTTTAATGCTTCTTCAATATTTTTGCCCTTGATGGCTTGAGTCATCATGGAAGCCGAGGACATGGAAATGGAACATCCTTCGCCTTCAAACTTCGCATCTGCCACTTTGCCACCTTCAAGCTTCAGCGTCAATTGAATCCGGTCTCCGCAAGTGGGGTTATTCATATTGATCGTCAGGCTGTCATCTTCAAGTACCCCTTTATTACGAGGGTTTTTATAATGATCCATTATAACCTGGCGGTAAAGGGTATCTAAATTTTTAGAAGACATCGCTGAAATACTCCTTTGTTTTGACAAGCCCTGAAACAAGCTTATCAATATCTTCTTCCGTATTGTACAGATAGAAGCTTGCACGTGCAGTTGCCGACACCTTGAGCCACTTCATCAGCGGCTGTGCACAATGGTGGCCGGCCCGGACTGCAATTCCTTCTGCATCCAATACAGTAGCCACATCATGAGGATGGACATCATTTATATTAAAAGTAATTACTCCGGCGCGTTTTGACGCTTCTTTTGGACCATATATGGTCATTCCGTCTATAGCAGACATTTTTTCCAAGGCATATGCAGCCAGTTTATGCTCATAGGCTTCAATTTCATTCAGGCCGATCTGCTCCAGGAAATCAATGGCTGCTCCTAATCCAATCGCACCTGCAATAATTGGCGTACCGCCTTCGAATTTCCAGGGAAGCTCCTTCCAAGTTGATTCATAAAGGCCTACAAAGTCAATCATTTCACCGCCAAACTCAATCGGCTCCATTTTTTCAAGATGCTTTTTCTTTCCATACAGAACACCAATGCCTGTAGGGCCGCACATCTTATGGCCGGAAAAAGCAAGGAAATCACAAGCCAGGTCTTGAACATCAACTTTCAAATGTGGAGCACTTTGTGCACCATCTACAACCATGATTGCTCCATTTTCATGGGCAATTTTCGCAATATCCTTGATTGGATTTATCACACCAAGTACATTCGATACTTGCATGATAGACACAATTTTCGTATTGCTTGTCACAGTTTCCCTAACATCATCAAGAGATATTGTTCCATCTTCCTGAAGAGGAAGGTATTTTAAGGTGGCACCCGTTTGTTTTGCTACCTGCTGCCAGGGAATGATATTGCTGTGATGCTCCATATAAGAGATAACAATCTCATCGCCTTCGTTCAGGTTGTCACGCCCATAGCTTGCTGCTACAGTATTGAGTGCAGTTGTTGTTCCTCTTGTAAAAATAACTTCCTCAGTCGATTTAGCGTTAATGAATTTACGCACCTTTTCCCGGGCGCCTTCATAGCCATCAGTCGCTCTAGTACCCAGGGTATGGACTCCTCTATGAACATTCGAGTTGTATTCCCGGTAGTATTTGTCAAGCGCTTCAATCACCGGAACAGGTTTTTGGGAAGTAGCGGAACTGTCTAAATAAACAAGAGGCTTTCCATTGACTTCCTGGTCCAGAATGGGAAACATTTGCCGAATCTCACGGGCATTCATTATTTTACTTTCCTTTCAATAACGGCTGTCAGCTGCTTTTTAACCCCTTCGATAGGAAGAGCATTCACAACTGGCGCTAAGAAGCCGTGAATAACAAGACGCTCTGCCTCTTTTTGCGAGATACCGCGGCTCATTAGATAGTAAAGCTGCAATGGATCCACACGGCCAACTGAAGCGGCGTGTCCTGCTGTTACATCATCTTCATCAATTAATAGGATGGGGTTTGCATCGCCGCGCGCTTTTTCGCTTAGCATCAGTACGCGTGATTCCTGCTCAGCATTTGACTTAGAAGCTCCATGCTCAATTTTGCCGATTCCATTAAAGATAGATGATGCAGAGTCTTTCATAACACCATGCTTTAAGATGTATCCTTCAGAATTCTTTCCGAAATGAACAACCTTCGTTGTAAAGTTTTGAGTCTGTTCCCCGCGACCTACAACAACTGTTTTTGTGTCTCCGAAAGACCCGTCTCCAATAAGGTTGGTTGTGTTTTCAGATACTGTATTGCCATCATTCATGAGGCCAAGAGCCCATTCAATGCGAGCATCACGTCCTGCAACACCACGGCGGTTCACATAAGCTGTTGTTCCTTTAGCAAGTGTGTCAACAGCACCATACTGAACGCTTGCATTTGCATTGGCAATTACTTCTGTAACTATATTGAATATGCCGTTTGCTTCCTCAACTGTAGAAACATAGTTTTCTACATACGTCACAGAGCTGTTATCATCAGCTGCAACCAATACGTGGTTGAATAAGTTGGCTTCTTTATCATCATGAATATATACAGCCTGAATAGGCGCCGAAACTTCCACGTTTTTCGGAATATACAAGAACGCTCCGCCGTTAAAAAGTGCCGCGTGCAATGCAGTTAAACGGTGTTCATCCGTTTTGACGCCGTCCTTCATAAAATACTTCTGAAGCAGGTCGCCATGTTCTCTTGCCGCCGTAAAGATATCTGTGAAAATAACACCTTTTTCCTGCAACTCTTTAGAAACAGCCAAATAGGTTGGTCTATTATTACGCTGAATGTATAGGTTCTGATCGCCGGCTTCAGTGTCAATCAGATTTCTGACATCCTCAGGAAGGTCGTTTAATGAAGAAAAATCTTCGCTTCCAACGATGTGCTTTTCAAACTGTGTAAAGTTCCATTTATCTATCTTGGTTTTATCAGGCTTTGGCATTGGCAGGTTTTCCGCGTTTGCAAGCGCATTTAGACGGAGTTCTGTCAGCCATGCCGGCTCGCCCATATCTTTTGAAAAGGAACTAACATATTCCTTATCAAATGGTAATTTTATTTCCGTTGTCATAGTGATCCCCCTAACGCTTACGCTTCTTGCCCAACTGTTTCGTCTTCAATGCCCAGTTCTTTTTTAATCCAGTCATACCCTTCAGCTTCTAAGCGCTGTGCAAGCTCTGGACCGCCAGATTTTACAACGCGTCCCTGCATCATCACGTGAACATGGTCAGGAGTGATGTAGTTTAGAAGGCGCTGGTAGTGTGTGATGATTAAGCAGCCAAACTCTTCGCCGCGCATTTCATTGATTCCTTTAGAAACAACCTTCAATGCATCGATATCCAAACCGGAATCAATTTCGTCAAGGATCGCAATTTTAGGCTCAATCATCATTAATTGAAGAATTTCATTGCGCTTCTTTTCACCGCCTGAGAAGCCTTCATTTAAATAACGCTGAGCCATATCAAGATCCATTTCAAGAAATTCCATCTTGCTGTCCATTTTGCGGATGAATTTCATAAGAGAAATTTCATTGCCTTCCTCAAGGCGGCTGTTAATTGCAGAACGTAAAAAATCGGCATTTGTTACACCGCTGATTTCACTTGGATATTGCATTGCAAGGAATAGGCCCGCTCGTGCGCGTTCGTCAACTTCCATTTCAAGAACATCTTCACCATCTAATGTGATGCTTCCCTGTGTAACTTCATATTTAGGATGGCCCATGATTGCAGAAGATAGAGTTGATTTACCTGTACCGTTCGGCCCCATAATGGCGTGAATTTCTCCGCCTTTGATTTCAAGGTTTACACCTTTTAATATTTCTTTTCCCTCAATAGCAACATGAAGGTCTTTAATTGTAAGTACTGATCCTGCCATAATATATACCTCCGTCAATAAAAGAAGATTTGTAAATCGGCCTGCAGCCGCAAATCTCTATTCTCATTTTATTCTCATTACAATCTTATAACAAATCAAATGTCATAGCAACTCTTTAAGACCATTAACAAACTTTTCAAACAAAAATGTTTAGAAAGCCTGTAAATATAGATTTTATCATATTAACTTAATGGCATCAAAGTGAAAATAACCGGGAACCTGGCATGTCCTATCTATTTTTTCCCGGGACTGTAATTTCATGTATTGCAAAAAAGAAAACCAGTGCATAATTGGCACTGGTTTCTATTTTCTTCATTATTATATATACCATTAACCTAGGAATGAATTTTTCTTTCAAGATCTGCAACTAAGCGCTGGCTTTGAAGATAATCTTCTTCGCGTTTTTTTTCAACTTCCATTCGAATATCATGTTTCCGGCTGTACACTTCATATCCAACTCCATGGGCAGCTTGCATAGCTTTTTCCATTTCACTCGTGTAGTTCAGCTGTAACTGACTGATAATGAATCAATCCTTTCGGTTTTTATGCTTTCGCATTTAGTTTTACATCTAAAATCTTAACACTCACCATATACCCCGCACAAAGCGGAAAAAACCTGATTTTTTTAGCAAAATAAGGAACGAGAACCCATGAGGCGCTTTCATAATGCGCATTCTTAAAATACTGGCCATATCCTCTGGATTAATGGTTGTTTCAATAATTTTCTGAAATTATCATAAAAAAAATAAAACTCCTGCTATTGAGCAGGAGCTGCTTATTAATGATTTTGCTGATTTAATTCTGTCATAGCCTCCTGGACAAGCGTAACCGCCTGGCTTATTGCGGCACCGCCGCCAAAAGCTGCAGTAACTCCTACTGCCTCTAGAATTTCTTCTTCTGACGCACCTTGATCGATGCATCCTTTCGTATGATAAATAATGCAATATTCATCCTGAGAATATAAGCTGATTCCAAGGGCAATCAGCTGCTTCTCCTTTTGGGATAAAACCCCTTCCTTAAAACAGGCTTCTGTAAAAGCATTATAATGCTGTGCTAAATCAGGCATTTTTTCAGTGAAAACACCCAATCCAACTTTATAGTCATGAAGGGCTGCTTCTATCGAGTTTGAAGGTTCATGATAATGTTCCATTCGGCTCCACTCCATTTCGAAATAGTTTCAAGGTTAGTATGTTTGATTACTATTCAATCTATACGGGAAGCGGGCCTGAGATATGGCAATTAAAGCGGAAGCGCCCTGCCCACTCCCGACCTTCGAGGAGGCAGGCGCTAGAACTGGACTGTTATCGACGTTCAAAAATTATACCTATACTATAAAAAAAACAGGCGCATAGACGCCTGCTTTTTTAACTCTTACTCAGATACCGGTACAACGGCACCTTCATATTTTTCAAGAATGAAATCCTGAATTTCTTTAGAACGAAGCACTTCTACAAGAGCTTTAATTCCTTCTTTTTCTTCATCGCCTGAGCGGACAGCAATTACATTTACGTATGGGGAATCTTTGTCTTCAATTGCAATTGAATCCTTAAGAGGATTCAATCCGGCATCAATTGCATAATTGGAGTTGATCAGGACTGCATCCCCTTCTTCATTATTGTAGATTTGAGGAAGAAGTGAAGCTTCATATTCAGTATCAAACTTTAACTTTTTAGGATTGTCTTTAATATCTTCCAGAGTTGCTTCGGTTTTTTCTACATCTTCATTTAAAGTAATAAGTCCCTCTGCTTCAAGCATGGAAAGTATACGGCCATGGTCTGCTACTGAGTTGCTCATGATGATAGATGCACCCTCAGGAAGTTCGTCAAGGCTCTTATATTTTTGAGAATATACTCCGATTGGCTCGATATGAATTCCGCCTGCATTTGTAAAATCATATCCATGTTCAGCTTTCTGTGACTCAAGGTAAGGAATGTGCTGGAAATAGTTTGCATCCAGCTCCTTAGACTCAAGAGCCTGGTTTGGCAATACATAATCCTGGAATGGTACAACATCAAGTTCAAAGCCTTTTTCTTCAAGTAATGGCTTTGCCTCTTCAAGGATTTCAGCGTGTGGGACGTTGGAAGCCCCTACTGTAATTTTAGTGCTTTCTTTACTTTCTCCGCCTTCACCGGCATTGCCGTCTTCTTCTGACGTTCCGCAAGCTGCAAGAACAAGTGCTACTGCAAGTGCAAGAGCAAGTGATAACCATTTTTTCATATGAATCTCTCCTTAACGTTTGTCTAATTTAGTTGTTATGATATCTCCAATAAACTGGATGATAAATACGATGATTAGAATAATGACAGTCGCCATAAGCGTCACATCACTGCGGCTCCTCTGGAATCCTTCCAGGTAAGCAAGGTTTCCAAGTCCGCCAGCACCGATGACACCGGCCATGGCCGTGTAGCCAACAAGCGCGATGGCTGTAACGGTAATTCCTGAAACAAGGGCGGGCATTGATTCCGGAAGCAGAACCTTCCAGATAATCGTGCTTGTTTTTGCCCCCATAGACTTGGCCGCTTCAATTACACCTTTATCTATTTCCCTCAAGCCTATTTCCACCATACGGGCATAAAAAGGGGCGGCACCAATAATTAATGCAGGCAGTGCTGCATCTTCCCCGATCATTGTTCCTAGAAGAAACTTGGTAAATGGAATCAATAACACGATCAGAATAATAAACGGAATTGAGCGGAATATATTGACGAAAGCAGAAATAACTTTATTAATTGCTGCGTTTTCCCAGATGTTACCCTTGGAAGTCAGGAAGAGCAGCAATCCCAGAATTGCACCTAAAATAAAAGTTGCGAGAACAGAAATAGCTGTCATATATAGGGTTTCCATTGTAGCTTCCCACATGGAATCCCATTTCACATTTGGAAACCATTCGTTAAGCATTGGAAATCACCTCCACGCCAACCTGCTGAGAATGAATAAATTCAATGGCTTTTGCAACTTCCTCTGCTTCTCCATCAACATGGATGAATAAAGTACCGTAAGAACCATTCTGTGTCTGGGAAATCTTTCCTTGAAGGATATTTACGGTTACCTGGAAATTACGGATCAGGTTTGTAATCAACGGCTGTTCAGCTGATTCGCCGACAAACCCTAATTGCACTACTTTTCCTTTTGGATACAAATCGACCAGATGATCAATCGTTTCCTTAGTTTCTTCAGGCTCTGTCACCTGCTGTACAAACCGCTTTGTAATCACAGCTTTGGGATTCCTAAATACATCCAATACAGGCCCGATTTCAACAATTCGGCCGCCTTCCATGACTGCAACCCGATGGCAGATTTTACGGATAACGTGCATTTCATGAGTAATTAGGACAATCGTTAAGCCCAGACGCTCATTGATGTCAACAAGCAGCTCCAAAATGGAATCTGTAGTCTGCGGATCAAGTGCAGATGTCGCCTCATCACAAAGCAGTACTTTTGGATTGTTGGCAAGGGCTCTAGCAATTCCAACCCTTTGTTTTTGACCGCCGCTGAGCTGGGAAGGATAGGCATCTTCTCTTCCTTCGAGGCCAACGAGTTTAATGAGCTCGTCTACCCTTTTCAGCCTTTCCTGCCGGGAAACACCAGCAATTTCAAGCGGAAAAGCGATATTCTCTCTTACCGTTCTCGACCATAATAGGTTGAAATGCTGGAAGATCATGCTTATTTCCTGACGCGCTTTTCTTAGCTTGCTTCCCTTTATCTTTGAAACCTCATTTCCTGCAACTGTCACACTGCCATGGGTAGGAAGCTCCAGCCCATTCAGCATGCGGATCAAGGTACTTTTACCTGCACCGCTATATCCGATAACTCCGAAGATTTCTCCTTCCTTTACTTCCAGGTTTACATTGTCAACAGCTTTTACCTGGCCTTTTTTTGAAGAGAAAATCTTCTGTACATCTTTTATAGAAATCAACGTGAATTGTCACCTCTTTAATCGAAAGATACAGATTATAATTATTAGACTGCTTATATTCCCCTATTTTTTACTCCTTATAGGCTTTCATGCGCTAAAAGCAAAAATGCCTTTCTGCACATGAGCAGAAAGGCATTAAAAATTAAGTCCTTTCTCTCATCTGTCAAAGCTATGCTTTGAGTGAATTGGCACCATTTCAAATAATTGACGGTTGCCGGGCTTCATAGGGCACTTCCCTCCACCTCTCTTGATAAGAGCGTAACGATTTATATTCAATTAATATTTTAATAAATTAAGCAGTTTATTAATTACGTTTGCTATCGTATCATAGCCATCAAAAAGGTGTCAACGAAGAAATTTTAAACTTTCGGAAAAAAATGAATGGTAAATTTTCCTTTATGCTTTTGCAGAAAGTGATGTAATGCCTGCAGCTGCTTCGATCGCCTGTTCCAGATCTTCAATCAAATCTTCCGCATTCTCGATTCCGATAGAAATTCGAATTAGATCCTCCGGCACTCCCGCAGCTTTTAAACCTTCTTCATCAAGCTGCTGGTGAGTTGTACTTGCAGGGTGGATAATCAGGCTCTTTGCATCCCCGACATTTGCCACATGTGCCCAAAGCTTCAGGCTGTTTATTAGCTTGGCACCTGCTTCTCTTCCGCCAGCAATTCCAAACACAGCCACAGCTCCTGCTCCTTTCGGCATGTATTTATCCGCCAATTTTTTATCCGGATGGCTTTCATTTCCAGGATACAGGACCCAATTAACAGCTGGATGCGCCTCTAGATACTCCACTACTTTTTTCGTGTTGGCAACATGCTCTTTCATCCGTACATGCAAAGTTTCAAGCCCCAGTGTGAATTGAAATGCACTTTGCGCACTCATAGCAGGCCCTAAGTCTCTCAAAAGCTGTACGCGTGCTTTGATAATATAAGCCGCCTCGCCAATTGCTTCGCTATAGACAATATCATGGTAGCTGGGATCTGGCTCTGTAAAGCCCGGGAACTTATGGGAATTCCAGTCAAATTTTCCTCCGTCTACAATAATTCCTCCCATTGTTGTTCCATTGCCTAGCAGCCATTTAGTCGCAGAGTGTATAACAATGTCAGCCCCATGTTCGATCGGCCTGCATAGATAAGGTGTAGCAAAAGTGTTATCGACAATCAGCGGCACACCATTCTCGTGTGCAATTGCTGCTACCTTTTCAATATCCAGGATTTTTAAGCTTGGGTTCCCTATCGTTTCGGCAAAGATGGCCTTTGTTTTATCTGTAATCGCGTTACGGAAATTTTCCGGCTCTTTTGGATCAACCAGTTTCACTTTAATTCCATACTTGGGAAGTGTGACTGCAAACAAATTATAAGTACCGCCATATAAATTGGACGCAGCAATAATTTCATCCCCTGCTTCAGCTATGTTTAAAATGGCAAGCGTAATGGCAGATTGTCCGCTTGCAAGAGCCAGGGCACCAACTCCTCCTTCAAGCAAGGCCACTCTTTCCTCAAATACACTTACAGTCGGATTATGTATCCTGCTATAAATATATCCTGGCTCTTTAAGAGCAAAGAGATCTGCAGCGTGATCTGTATTCTTGAACTGGTAAGCATTGTTCTGGTAAATCGGTACCGCCCTTGCGCCAGTTACAGGGTCTGGCTTCAGTCCCCCATGCACTCCAATTGTTTCAAAACGGTAATTTTTTTGTTTATCAGTCATTGCTTTCTCTCCTCTATAAAAATTTTAGTATTTCTTATCGAAAAACTAAGAAAAATGCAAGGTGCCTGGAGCTAGACAGTTATCAAATTTCAAAGAAAAAAGTCTGATATTATGAAAAAACCCTCTTCATAAGAAGAGGGCTGTATCGTCTCTTCTTATCTTCCAGAGCATCCCGCTCTGCTGGATTTAGCACCGTGTACTTTACCGGTTGCCGGGCTTCGCTGGGCCAGTCCCTCCGCCTCTCTTGATAAGAATATTCAGTTAATTGATATTAAAACGATATTATCATACTATTTAAAAAATGGTCAAGTATTGTGATATGAAATTTTCCCTAAACAGAAAAAGGATTCGAGGAGCAATTTTTTTCTGAAGGTGGTTTCCATCTTTATTTTATTTTGGAAAATAGCATCCCTTAACTTTAACTCGCCTGAAATCAGTGACAGCACAGATTCTTCAGAGCCCGAGACCTCCACATCAAAATGACTGGTGTGACTGGCCTTCCGGATTTCCCCATTCATAATTTCCAGAGGAATGCTTATATTTCCCGCCTTAATAAGCAAAGAGAAATTTGATTTTCTTAAAAAGTATCCAAGATGACCTTTAGACTTTAATTCCCGGATAAATACATCAGGTAAATCCTTCACAGCCTCACCTCTTTTAATGGGTTTATCATCTTTAATATTCAGTAATAAATGGCTTCAATCCTTTAATTTTCTTTCGACAAAATCAGAAGATCGCTGGAGCCAGACAGTTCTCGCATTTCAAATTTATTAATTCTGGAAGAACCAGAAAGACAATACCTGTTTATTAGGCATTGTCTTTCATTTCCCGAGAAATATGTCAGATTATACTGTTTTTACGGAAGGTGATGCAGTTTTTGTCTTTTTATAGTTTTTGAAAACAAAGAAAAAATAGAGAGAGCCAATCAAATATAAAGAAGCTGTAATGGAGAATACGAGTGCATATCCCCAATAATCTCCATATCTCATGACAATTCCTGTTGAAATAGGCCCCATTACAGCCCAGCCCAGATTGAAAACCATCTGATTAACGGAGTTTGCCAGCCCTTTCATCGAATCATTTACCCTAGACATCATCAGCGACATTTGTATTGGGTTTCCAGCATTCATTAATGCCTGCCGGAACAAAAAGCCGATGGCAGCCAGCCAAAGATTCTCTGTATAAGCAGTTAAAAGCAGAAAAGGAAGTGACATGAGCTGCAGGATTACAACTGCTCTGACTTCTCCCACCTTCCTTACCACAACCGGGCCGATAATCATTGCAAAAGCTGTGGCAGCCTGCCCTAATGAAATAATAATGCCAATGGCTGAATTGGAAGCTTCAAAACGGTCTGCGAAGTATAGATTTAGATAAGGGATAACCAGTCCTGCTCCAATTCCTATCAGCAGCTGCGCAAAAGCAAACATGGCGATAATTTTGACGCCTTCATTATTAGCGGATAGGTTTTTGAACGAAAAACCTTTTATGCCTCTTACATCGTTTTTATCTTTCGGAGCTTCTGCGAAACGAAGGATGGGAACAAGGCCTGCTATGAAGAAAACACTTGCAATCAGAAGTGTAATCCGGATGCTGGTGAGCTGGTCCACAAATAAAGAAAATACATCCGTAAAGATGCCTCCGCTTAAGTTTCCGATTACATTTGCACCCGTCATAATGGCAAAATGGATGCTGAATAAATGAACCCGTTGGTCAGCCTTAGAATTCTCAGCCAGCCATGGTATGCCGGATACTTGCAGAAATGCTGTAGTCAGCCCTGTAAAAAAGGCAAATAAAATCAGGAGTTCCTGCATTTCAACCATACTTCTGAAAAGCATAGCGACACCCGTTGCAACAGCCCCGAACAGCATCGCTCTTTTTCTTCCAATTCGGTCGCTTGCGATTCCTGCCGGCACAAGAATCAGTGCTGTGGCGAGTGCAGTCATAGATATGATTTGCCCATTAACACTTTCGGAGTAGCCAAGCTCCCTTATGTAAAAATTATAGATTACCATGAATATCCCAAAGCCTATTTGTGTAAGGGTATTCGCCATAAAAGCCAATTTTATATTGCGGTTATAGCCTTTAAATTGGCCTGCCCACTCCTTGTAAAATGCCATCCGGATCCCTTCCTGCACTGTATGATTATTTCGATTCCCTAAGTATCATACTCTTTCAAAAGGGTTTTGTAAATATATTTAGAATATTGAAAAGGCTAATTTCTATATTTTTTAAAATGCAAAAAACCAGGAAGCTTTGCTCCTGGCTTTCTCAATAGATGCTTCTGATTCTATCCAACAAATAGGGAACTGATCGGAATGCATATAATTTTTCCTGTAAATTTCCTTCTTTAAAGATGAGAAGACAAGGTACGCTTTCCACTCCCCATTGTTCAGCCAATTGCGGCATATAATTTAAGTCCGCTTTCCCAATCTTTTGCTCAGGCAGCAATTGTTCTGTAACTGTCAGCATCTTTCCTGCCATCTGACAGGTTCCGCACATAGGCGTGTACAAATAGATAAGGGCAGTTTCTTGCCCGTTAACCGCTTCCTCAATCTCCAGCTGCGACCATTCCTGCATTTTATCATCCTTACTTTATCTGTCTAAATATTGTGTATAAACGTCAATATTAGCTCCCAGCAGCACTGTAGCCAAATGATGTTCCGGTGCTGTCGCTACTTCTCTGTACATTCTATCGATGTATAGATGCTCTGCCTCTGGAAATTCCCTTTTAAACTGTTTTCTCAGCTTTTCACCGGCTGAATCGGCATCCACCAATATATATACATCCTTATCAAACAGTGTGTCAATTAATTCATCCAGCTTGGTAATGCTTATTGTTCCATTTGTGCAGATAATCTCTACAGGTTCTCTTATTATGTTTTTAACCTTCGTTTTATCTGACTTTCCCTCGACAATAATAACTTTTTCCGGAATTCCCTCGTTCATCGTCATCACCTGAAAGGAGTTATTTTGAAACTGTTGCTTTAATGTTAGCTGTTTACTCATGAGATTGATCTTAGATTGTAAATGAATCCCGTTGATTTCCGCTGGGAGAAATGAGAGCCTCCTGCAGGATATTGAATAAGCTTCCTGAATTAGCATCTGTACAAAGAAAATGCGGAAGCTTTTTCGAGGATCAAGTGCCCTCCGACCCAATCAACTCAGTTGACAAACTTAGTTTATCGTAAGCTAAGTTTACAAAACAGCCAAATTTAAAAAACCAGTCTTACATTGGTACTTATCTTAATATATTCAATATTCTCGGTTATGGTGTGAATCTCCTGCCCATATTGGAGGTTAGGACTGCGCTGATTTTACATATTATTCTACAGCTTGATAAAGGAAATATTTTTGAAGAAAAATAATCATTGTAGTACTCTTAAACAGCCTATTTCATTGTATGCCGGGTAATATTGCTTTAGCCTATTAAATAAACAGCGGAATCCATTCCGCTGTTTACAGTAGTCAGCACCAGCCGCCTTCGTCACAGTCTGTGTAGCGCTCTTGCGCTTTATCTGGAACGGAGACATTCTGATATATTTTTTGGTGGTCGGTCTCAAAATGATGGGCCAGGTTAAAGGAAGAGCCTTCAGGAAGACTGATTTGGCCAATTTTTTCGTTCTCAAGATAAAGATCAATCCCATTACTTTTAAGCTTGCCGACAACCCGATCTGTAATATCGATTTTCTGCTGATTCAATGTCATGGGTAACCAATCCTTTCATGCTTTTGGGTATCTATAGTTTGCCCTTTCTCTGCAAAAGAAAAAATAGCAATTAAAGCCAGTTAGAAAAGCGCAAGCGCCTTGTCCACCCCGACAATCACAAGACGAGCCTCACAGAAAGGCGTCCTTTGCCTTTTTGGGAGGATTGCCTGAAATGTGGAGGCGACTGCCCAGGCACGACAGGCATAAGACGGTTCCTGTAAGAAGGCGTTTTTCCTTCTGAAAGTAATCGGCTTATGCTTCCGAGTCCCTAGGAGCCGCAACTAGACAAACCGAAATGTGGAGGCGACTGCTCAGGGACGACAAGCATAAGACGAGCCCTGCAAGAAGGTGTTCTTTCCTTCTGGAAGGGATTGGCTTATGTCTCGAGTCCCTAGAAGCCGAAACAAGACAAGCTTGTGACCTCGAGGGGGTAGGCGCTGTAGCTAGACAGGTCTCGAAGTACATAGATACAAATTCTAATAGCAGAACCCTTGATCAGCCCCTCAGTTACATAAACAGCATGAAAGCCGGTTCTTATAGAACCGGCTTTCATACATTAGTCTTCGTTTGTCATTTCTTCATATTGCTCAGCAGTCATCAAGCTCTCTACTTCGCTTAAATCTGAAGGCTCCACCACAACCATCCATGCTTTTTCATATGGGGATTCGTTTACGAATTCAGGGTTGTCGTTAAGGTCTTCATTTACTTCAACCACTTTACCGCTTAATGGCGCATAAAGTTCAGAAACTGTTTTTACAGATTCTACGCTTCCGAATGGCTCGTTTGCACTTAGCTCATCGCCAACTTCAGGAAGCTCAACAAATACGATGTCACCAAGTTCTGATTGCGCGAAATGCGTAATCCCGATACGTACTTTCCCATCTTCTGTTTTTACCCACTCATGCTCTTCTGAATAACGTAATTCTTTTGGTGTGCTCATTATGTATCCCTCCAAATTAATATTTCAATTTATGATCAGTAAATCGATCTCATGGTTAAATATGGCTTAAAAGGCTAAAGTCCAGCGCTTAGGAAAGCCATGTCTTTTCATATTCCTCTTCTTTGAAGCCCACTGTTACCTTTTCTCCATCTGTCAGCAGCGGACGCTTAATCAGCATGCCGTCTGTTGCCAAAATATCAAGCAGTTCTTCTTCCATAGAGGTCTTCACCTTGTCCTTCAGTCCGAGTTCCCGGTATTTTTGACCACTCGTATTAAAGAACTTTTTCAGTTCTAAACCGCTCTTTTTATAAAGCGTTTCAAGTTCGCTTCGAGAAGGCGGATTGTCTGTTATATGTATTTCTTCATAGGACAGATTATGTTCATCAAGCCATTTCTTGGCCTTTCGGCATGTCCCGCATTTAGGATACCAATAAAAAGTCAACGCCATTTTTTCACCACCCATTTTAGCAAATTCAGGCTTATCCAAAATTGCTGCCTTTTAATTGAATAGTAACATAAATGGATGACAAAGCATAACATTGATCTCCAAATTTATATTCGACAAATTTCTATATTATCCTTCTGGCAAAAAAAATTTTTTGAAGGGTTATTTTTGGCAAAAAATAAAGCTCCCTTCATGATGAAGAGAGCCTAAGATCAATTAAACTGTAAAACGTTCCGCGTCGATCAGTTTTTCTGATGCTTCACGCTTCTTTGCAATGACGTTGATTGGGGTGTGGCGGGTAAATTTGCGAAGTGCTGACATCATCATGCGCAGAGCATCGCCGTTTTCTACTGCCACAAGTGTTTCTTTTGCATCCTGCTCGATTTTGTTAAATGCTTCCTGGCAGAAGATTTGAGTGTAAAGAAGTTTTTGCTTGTTCTTTTCAAGCCCTGCCTTTTCAATAGCCTTTTCCGTACGGAGAACAACCGACTCCATTGCATAAGCATTTGATATAATATCCGCAATGTTTACGAGCACTTCCTGTTCTTTTTCAAGAGCTTTTCCGTACTTCTGTGCTGCTAAACCAGCTGCAAGCAAGCCGATTTTCTTTGCATTTTTCACCAGATATTTTTCCTGTGCAAGCGGCTCGTCACCAGGCTCTTCAGGCATCAACATCATAAGCTCTTCCTGCAGTGCCTGGGCTTTCTGGAATAATGGAAGCTCTCCTTTTAATGCTTTGCGGAGGTACGTGCCCGTCACCAATAGACGATTGATTTCGTTTGTTCCTTCGAAAATACGGTTAATGCGTGAATCACGGTAAGCTCTTTCAATCTCATATTCAGCCATGAAACCGTAGCCTCCGTGGATCTGAACACCCTCATCTACTACATAGTCGAGGACTTCCGTATTAAAGAATTTATTCATGGAGCACTCTATAGCATATTCAGCGATTGACTTCGCCACTTCTTTTCCATCTTTCACTTCTTCGTCCGAAAGCTTGCTCATACGGTCCTCGAATAAGCCTACAGTCCGGTATACTGCACTTTCAGCGGCATATATCTTAGACGCCATTGTTCCCAGTTTCTCTTTTGTCAAATTAAACTGAGAGATTGGTGTCTTAAACTGCTGGCGCTGATTGGCATATTGAACAGCAAGTTCGAATGCCCGCTTCGCACCGCCGACTGCTCCAACACCTAACTTATAGCGGCCAATATTTAATATATTAAATGCAATCACATGTCCCTTGCCAAATTCACCAAGAAGGTTTTCCTTTGGCACCTGGGCATCTTCAAGAATTAACGTACGGGTAGAAGAGCTCTTAATTCCCATTTTCTTTTCTTCTGCTCCTACAGAAACACCCGGGAACTCCCTTTCAACGATAAATGCTGAGAAGTGTTCACCGTCAATTTTTGCGTATACTACGAATACATCTGCGAAGCCTGCATTCGTTATCCATTGCTTTTCCCCGTTTAATACATAGTGCGTACCTTCTGCATTCAGCTTGGCAGTCGTCTTTGCTCCAAGAGCATCAGAACCTGAGCTTGGCTCCGTCAATGCATAAGCAGCAAGTTTTTCGCCAGTAGCTAATGCAGGAAGGTATTTTTGCTTTTGCTCTTCATTTCCGAAAAGAACAATTGGAAGGGAACCAATTCCAACATGTGCACCATGCGAGATGGAAAAGCCGCCTGCACGCGCCATTTTCTCGGCTATAAGTGCAGAGCTAACTTTATCTAAAGCAAGTCCGCCGTATTCCTCTGGAACATCTGCGCCTAATAGTCCGAGGTCTCCAGCTTGCTTCAATAACTTTACCGAACGGTCAAATTCGTGGTTTTCCAGATGCTCAATTTGCGGAACAACTTCATTTACAACATAATCTTCAGTCGTCTTAGCAATCATAACCTGCTCATCTGTATAGTCTTCAGGCGTAAAAACCCGGTCATAGGAAACATCTTCGATTAAAAAGCTTCCGCCTTTGATAAGGTTTTCAGTTTGGTTTGACATTTTCTTATTTCCTCCATTCTGTTTTGCGGAGAAGCCTTTGGCTTCTCTCCAAATTCCGGCTCAATTTATAAAAGTTCAAATACTCCGGCTGCGCCCATTCCGCCACCGATGCACATTGTTACAACTCCAAATTGCTGATTGCGGCGCTTCATTTCATGAATTAGAGATAGAGTGAGCTTGGCACCGGAACAGCCCAGCGGGTGTCCAAGTGCAATGGCCCCTCCATTTACATTTACTTTCTCTTCATCTAAGTCCAGCTCACGGATAATTTGAATGGATTGGGACGCAAAAGCTTCATTCAATTCAAATAAACCGATATCAGAAAGCTCCAGCCCTGCAAGCTTTAATGCTTTAGGAATGGCCACAACTGGACCGACACCCATGATTTCAGGAGGAACACCGCCTACTGCAAAGCTTCTGAATTTAGCCATTGGCTTCAACCCAGAAGACTCCGCCTTTTCCCTGTCCATTACCATTACTGCTGCAGCTCCATCACTTGTCTGCGATGAATTCCCAGCTGTGACACTGCCGGTTACCGAGAATGCCGGACGCAGTTTTCCGAGTGTTTCAACTGTGGAATCTGAACGGACGCCTTCATCCTGGCGGAACTGGATTGTTTTTTCTTTAAGCTTATTGTCTTTTCCAACGGATCTAAACGTTACGTCTACTGGCACAATTTCTTCTTCAAATTTGCCATCCTGGATTGCCTGTGCAGCTCTCTGATGACTTCTGACCGCAAATGCATCCTGGTCTTCTCGTGTAATGCCATACTTCTTTGCAACTTCTTCAGCTGTATGTCCCATACCCATATAGTATTGGGGGGCTGTTTCGGCAAGTTTGGCATTCGGGCGGACTACATGCCCCATCATCGGCACAAGGCTCATAGATTCCGCTCCGCCTGCAATGATTGTATCAGCATGGCCAATCATGATTTTTTCAGCTGCATAAGCAATTGCCTGCAGGCCTGAAGAACAATAGCGATTAATTGTTATTCCCGGCACTTCATGTGAAAGTCCGGCAAGAGCTCCGATATTCCTTGCCATGTTCAGCCCCTGTTCGGCTTCAGGCATAGAACAGCCGATAATTAAATCATCGATGTTTCCTTCATAATTTCCTGCGCGCTTAAGGGTTTCCTTTACTACAAGTGCACCTAAGTCATCCGGCCTGACGTTTGCAAGCGTACCTTTTTTGGCTTTTCCGACCGGTGTCCTGGCACCTGCAACTATTACCGCTTCTCTCATTATTTTCCCTCTCTTTCTCTTAATGTCTCAAACTATTACTTTAATTACGCAACGGTTTCCCTTTTAAGAGCATGTGCTGCATCCGCTGCTGTGATTTCGGTTCAGCTACAAGGCTTAGGAATGCTTCTCTCTCCAAGTCAAGCAAATATTGCTCATCCACTTCTGTACCGTATGGCACTTTTCCGCCTGCGATTACATAAGCAAGCTTCTTCGCGATTTTTAGATCATGCTCTGAGATATACCCTGAGTAGAGCATTGCCTGCGCTCCAAGCAGGAGTGTTGCATATCCTGTTTCGCCGACAACCGGCACCTTCTTCCTTACAGGAGGCTTATAGCCTTTTTTGTGCAGAGCAAGAACTGCCTGCTTTGCATCATAAAGGAGATGGTCACCATTCACACTGATGCCATCTGCCAGGTTCAGAAAGTTATTATCCCTAGCTTCCTCGCCTGATGTTGAAACCTTTGCCATTGCAATCGATTCAAATACTTTATTGGCAACCTTTTGAAGGTCAAATTCCACACCATTTGGCATATTTTTAAGATGCTTAATGTAGAGCTCTTTGTTACCGCTTCCTCCTGGAATCAGGCCTACCCCCACTTCAACAAGTCCCATATATGTTTCGCTTGATGCCTGAATATGTGCTGCCGGCAGACAAACCTCAGCCCCGCCGCCAAGTGTCATGCCAAATGGAGCAGCAACTACCGGTTTCGCACTGTACTTAATTTTCATCATGGCATTCTGGAACTGACGGACTACCATATCCAATTCATAAATATTGTCATCCTGCGCTTCCATGAGGATCATTCCGAGGTTGGCGCCTACACAGAAATTCTTGCCCTGATTCCCGATAACAAGTCCTTTGTAGTTCTTCTCCACTTCATCCACTGCAAAATTGATCATTTGGATAATATCCAGTCCAATGGCATTGCTTTGCGAATGGAATTCAAGCAATGCAACACCATCGCCTAAATCAATCAGGCTTGCACCGGTATTTTTTTTAATTACACCTTTTTGCTTTTTAATCTGTTTCAAGTTGATTGCTTTAGGGTTTTCCTCGATTAATCTGTACTCGCCATTGTGATAGAAATATTGCTTGCCTTCTTCTTCTTTATAGAAAGAATCAAAGCCTTTTTCCAGCATATCCTTTACCCATGCCGGCACTTCCTCACCTGCATCTTCCATCTTCTGGACAGATTTCCCTACTCCAATGGCATCCCAGGTTTCAAATGGCCCCAATTCCCAGCCAAAGCCCCATTTCATCGCTTTGTCTATTGCTGTTACATCATCAGCTATTTCGCCGAGTAATTGCGCCGAGTAAAGAAGAGCCGGACTCAGGATGTTCCACAATAATTGGCCTGCGCGGTCATCTGAGTATACAAGCGCTTTCAATTTTCCAGGAGTGCCTTTTTCCTGCTTGCTCAATTCAGTCGAAGCTGTCTTAAGCTTTTTGCGCGGACCGTATTCCAGAGATTCAGGATTCAGTTCAAGAATCTCTTTGCCCTTTTTCAAGAAAAATCCTTGCCCTGACTTGCTTCCAAGCCAGCCTTTTTCCTGCATAACTTTCATAAAGCCCGGAACTTCAAATACTTCCTTTTCTTTCCCGTCTACCTGGTCATAAACATTGTTTGCCACGTGTATAAATGTATCAAGCCCTACTACATCAAGTGTTCTGAATGTAGCACTTTTCGGGCGGCCAATCAGCGGACCAGTTATGGAATCTACTTCACCGATACTGTACCCGCCCTTTAGCATCTCCTGCACTGTAATCAGCAGGCCATAAGTGCCGATTCGGTTGGCGATAAAGTTTGGTGTATCTTTAGCTTCAACTACTCCTTTTCCCAGTACATCTTCTCCAAATTGCTTCATAAATGACAGCACTTCGGAAGAAGTGTTTTTAGTAGGTATGACCTCGAGAAGTTTTAAGTAACGAGGAGGATTAAAGAAATGTGTTCCAAGAAAGTGTTTTTGGAAATCTTCCGAGCGCCCTTCTGACATTGCTTCTACAGATATTCCAGACGTATTGGAGCTGACGATGCTTCCTGGCTTGCGGGATTGGTCCACCTTTTCAAAAACCTGCTTCTTAATGGCGAGGTTCTCCACAACAACTTCAATAATCCAATCGACATCCTTTAGACGCTCCATGTCATCTTCAAAGTTTCCTGCCTCAACTAACGCAATATTATTTTTGGAAGTTAATGGAGCCGGTTTTTGTTTTAATAATTTTTGGCGGTTTCCTTCACTGATTCGATTGCGGACTGCTTTATCTTCAAGAGTAAGCCCCTTTGCCTTTTCAGCATCCGTTAATTCGCGAGGCGCGATATCCAATAATAATGTCGGGATCCCGATATTGGCCAGATGGGCTGCGATCCCTGAACCCATGACCCCTGAGCCTAAAACTGCCGCCTTCTTTATTTGTTGGATCAACTTTATTTCCCCCTTTAACTTTTTTGAATGAATACTCATTCATTTTATTCTCAAAAAAAATATGCATCTCTTCTGAATGAGTTCTGTTAGTTATAACTATAAAATATTTGCAAAATTTACGCAATGATTTTAAGCGGAAATTTAAAAATGTTTTGAAATTTTTCATGGCTCAAAGTAATTTATATATTTTATGCGAAATGTAAATAGGTGTTTTGGACACTCTAAAAAGGAAACATTTTTTGTTCGTTACGGAGGTGAAAGAAATGGGAAAAATGAAAAAAGATCCTTCCAAAGCAGGAGTCAGCGCTGCAAGTGTCCAGGGAGATGCAGGTCCTACCGTTGAAAGGCAAGGTCCTAAAAAAAGGAATAGCCAAAATAATCAATATAAGCGGTAACACGCTGTTTAAAGGCTGGCTGCCGTCAGCCTTTTATAGTTTCCATTATGTATATAGGTAATTCATCTTCTGCAGAATAGCAAACGTTTTTCAGAGGAAAGATATCCTCGAAAAGAATTGAAGCTATTATAGGCTAAAAGAATTGGAGGGACAATTAATGCAACAGCAAAATATGAATATGCAGAACCAGCAGGGCATTATGCAGCAGCCTCCTGCGGTTATTTCCACTAAGGATGCTCTTTACTTAACAGATATGCTTACCTGGAACCTTCTCGCCTGTAAAAAAGCGCATTTTTACGCGCAGCAATGCCAGGACCAGGAGCTAAAAACACACTTCGAGCAATGCGGCCAAATGCATCAGCGTCACTACGAACAGCTGCTTGCTCATTTAAACCAGCAAAATCAGCAGAACTTTATGGGAATGCAATAGAAAGGAGTCTTGAAAATGAACCAGAACCAGAATCCAAATACGATTCAAAATCCCGAGACACAGGTAAATAAAACTCCGCAAATGAATGATCGGGATTTTACAAATGATATTTTATCTACAGAAAAATATATGACAGATGCATATTCTGTCGCCCTAAATGAGGCAAGCCATCAGAGCCTGTATCAGGATATTCTTGCGGCTTTTAACGAAACACAAAACCAGCAGAGAGAATTTTATAACCTAATGTTCAAAAAAGGCTGGTATCAGGTTGAAGCGGCTGACCAGCAGAAGCTTCAGCAATCTTATCAGCAGTTCCAGGGCTATACAAATCAATTGCCATATGGCAATGGTCAGATGCAATAAGAAGGAGTGCCAAACAAAAAACCGCTGTTTTTATCTCCAGCGGTTTTTTAGATTCTACAAATTTTTATTTTTTGCTTCTCATCTCTTCATTCATTGTTTTAATTTCAGCGACCAGAGCCTTCATTTCCTCTTTTGCAGAAGGGTATGTATCATTCCAGTGCTTGGCTAGAGGCGGCATGGATTTCGCAATAAAAGAGTACAGCACCCAAGCTTCAACCTTTTCCTTTAACTCCGGGGAGGTCTCTCCAATTAGGAGTTCGGTATATTTTTCAAGCAGGCCATCCAGCTGTTCCTTCAACTCCTCATTCATTGCGATTCCTCCTTTGATTAGTTCAGCTATCAATCATTGGGATAAAGCCGAAGTTTCATTTTATCCTGCAGGCCTGAGGACATGTCCCGCATCGTTTTCCGCTGCTGGTCAAATAGGAATAGCAGCATGTTTTTCTTGGCCTCACCGTTTGGCCGGTACTTTCAATCAGTATTTTAGTACTGTCAAATTTCTTTAAGGGATTCGTTTTTTCGCAGCCGAACAAATTGCCTGAAGCCTTTTCCAGGATAAACTCAAAATCTTCAGCAGCCCTTTCAGAATGTGTTTCCAAAGGCAAAATCTTCTCGTAAAGCCAGAAGAGATAAATCGCTATATTCTCCCAAAGAATTAGTTTAGAAACATTTGCTTCGTTTGCTATTCCATTCAGCACCGGAAAAATATGGCCATTAAAAAGAGTCCGCAAAGCATCCTCTCTCCATTTTTCCCTTTCCTCCTCAATTTCTTGGCCTTGAAGGTGAATAAAACTAAAGCATGGAAGCCATAGTCCATCTTTTTCCTGACTGACAAATGTTATATTTTCAGGCCTTATATCTAATTTGATGTTCCAGGATGTCATGCTATACAAGTAAATTACAGGCAGAAAGGCATATCTTTTAATTAAAATAGAAGCAGCCGTTTTCTTGTCAGTTGCTCCTATATGATTTTTCACTTTATCCAGGTATGGACCTGTCTGACTCGAATCCAGCAGCTTTTTCACTTCAATTGTTAAAGGAGAACCTTCTCCTGAATCCAGGACAAGTCTGAACTGCCCGAGAGCTTCTGCCTGTTCTCCAGTTAATTTAATCATTCCTGGAATCCTTGCCCTTTTAAAATACATCTGCCCTTCCCATAAGGAATGCAAAGCGGCGTGCCGAATAATGGATCTATCGTAACCTCGCATTCCATGCCAAATACGGTTTTGACTAATCCGCAATTGATGACATGTTCAGGCTTGCCCTGAGCGAAAACCTTCTGATCCTTTATGGCAACAATATTATGGGCATAGCGGCAGGCTAAATTCAGATCATGCAGCACCATGACGATGGTACGCTCTTCAATTTCATTTAATTCAAATAATAAATCCAGTATTTCAATTTGGTGGGTCATATCTAAATACGTAGTAGGCTCATCAAGCAGAATCGTATCAGTATCCTGAGCCAACGTCATGGCAATCCAGGCGCGCTGGCGCTGTCCGCCCGATAATGAATCCACTGTCCGATCTTTCAATTCCTCCATGCCTGTAGCCTTTAATGCATTTCTGACCTTTATTTCATCTTCAGTTGACCATTGCTTCAGCCAAGTTTGATAAGGGTACCGCCCCTGTTTGACAAGCTGAAGCACTGTGAGTCCTTCTGGAGCAGAAGGGGATTGGGGCAGAATCGCCATCTTTCTGGCAACATCTTTGGTTGAAAGTTTGGCTATAGCCTCACCTTCCAATAAAACGGCACCTGATTTCGGCTTTAGCAGCCGGGCAATGGACCTTAGCAATGTCGATTTTCCGCAGCCATTTCCACCAATAAATACTGTGATTTCTCCCTTGGGAATTTCCAGGTCCAATTCATTAATAATAATGGTTTCCCCATATGACAAGGTTAAGTCTTTTGTTGCGATCGCTTGCCCTGCTGTCATTTCTGCCCTCTCCTTTTCCTTAATATCTATATCTATATCTATAGGCTATCCATTTACCAGTACGATACGAGTTTCAAGCTTTTCCAGATTAGGCGTTTCTTGTCTTGAAAAGCAGGTAAATAAAGTAAGGTGCTCCAATGCTGGCTGTAAATACACCCGCCGGGATTTCAAGCGGTGAGAACAAAGTCCTGCCTATCAGGTCGGCTGCCATCACAAGGATTCCTCCAATCAGCGCAGAAGCCGGAAGCAAAGCGCCAAAAGCAGAGCCAACCAGCCTGCGGGCCATATGAGGAGCCATCAATCCAACAAAGCCTATCCCTCCGCCAAATGCAACAGCTCCGCCAATTAATGCTGTGCTGACCATGAGCAGAAGAAACCGGTATTTTTGGACTGTGCTCCCTACACCCTTGGCAATATCATCGCCAAGTTCCTGGATATTGACATTTCGTGCTAAAACAAAGGCAAGTATCAGAAACACGATGGTCCAAGGGACCAAAATTGTGACATTATCCCAATTTGAACCGTAAACAGTCCCGGTTATCCAAATATTTGCCTGGCTTGCCTGGTAAATCGGCCCAAAGACCATCATCAAGGTGGTGAGTGCCTTCATTAGGGCTGCAAGCCCGATCCCGATTAAAACAAGCCGTACTGGTGATACCCCATCCTTATAGGCGAGAAAATAAACAAGGAAGGCCAAAATAGCAGCACCCGCGAAAGCTGCAAGAGGCATCCAATTAATACTTACAGTTAATGCATTATTTTTATCACTAAAAAAAGCAAGAAATGCTACAACTGCTGCAGAGGCCCCTCCTGTAATCCCGATTATGTCAGGAGATGCAAGCGGATTTCTGATTATCCCCTGCAGGATTCCCCCGGCTGCAGCAAGCGCCATTCCTACCATTAAGGCAACGATAATTCTTGGAAGTCTGAATGACTGAATGACCAGTCTATCCATATCCGAACCCCCGCCAAAGAAAACCTGCACTACCTTCAGAGGGCTGATTTTCATTTCACCCGTGCCGGTGCTGATGACAAATACTCCGGCAGCAGCTGCTGCCAATAATAAAAAAGTGATAAGTGCTTTCCGGTTTACTAAAAAAGAAATTCTATCGCCAAACAGGCGCAAGTTATAATATTTTTTCATTACTGATTGAACCCCCTTCTGGCAATATACACAAAGAAAGGAGTTCCAATTACAGCTGTCATGACGCCAACAGGAACTTCCTGCGGCATGATGATATACCTTGATGCTATGTCCGCTACAAGAAGGAGCATCCCCCCGAATAGACCCGCATAAGGAATGACCCAGCGATGATCAATGCCGACAACCGCCCGGGTTAAATGGGGAATGACAATGCCTAAAAAGCCGATAGGACCAGCAACAGCTACCGCTCCTCCTGACAGAAGCACAATAACAATGCCCGCACCCAATTTCAGCAATCCTGTTTTCAAGCCCAGCCCCTTTGCGACATCCTCGCCCATTGATAAGACGTTCAATTTCCCCGCAATGAACAGGGAAAAGATCCAGCCGGCTAATAAATATGGAAATACAGCTGCGAGGGTGTCCAGCTTCCTTCCCGATACCGATCCTGCCAGCCAAAATAGCACCTGTTCCAGGGCAGTCTCATTAATAACGAGGAAGCCTTGTGTCATCGAAGCAAACATGGCACTCATCGCTGCACCGGCAAGGGTCAATTTCATGGGGGTCAGCCCTTCCCTGCCGATAGACCCAATTATATATACGAATATAAATGAAACGGCAGCTCCCAGAAATGAAACCCATGTAAAGACCTGAAGATTACTAATTGAAAAAAGCGTTACTGTAATAACGACTGCAAATCCAGCACCTGCGTTTATTCCAAAAATTTCAGGAGCAGCAAGGGGATTCTTTGTCAATGTCTGGAGCAGTACACCCGCAATCGCAAGGCTTGCCCCTACGGCCGCCGCAATCAATGCTCTCGGCAGACGGACTGATTGAATGATTATGTGTTCATTCGTTCCATCGAATTGGGTAAAGGCATCAAGTGCCATCTTCCAGGTTGTGTCGGTATACCCGTATACAATACTGAAAGACATTAATACTAATAATAGGAGCATAGCTGCAAATAGCCCAGCCCACCTCAGAGAATTTGTTTTTAATAGCATAGCGAGACCCTTCTTGCGTCTATTTAATAAGGTTTAGTTACATTTTCAGTCTATTGTACAGAGGATTAGCTGTCAATGAGTTTGAAAATCATTTTCAGTGATGATTTGAAAAAATTAAATGAAAATGATTTTCAATTACCTATTGACATTTTACCGTGGCCACATTACTATAAAAATGTCAAATGAAAATGATTATCATTAACAACGCGATGGAGGAGTACATAATGAAATTCAAATCTTTACTTGCCATTCTTTCAGTTTTCACAATCTTGTTCCTGGCAGCCTGCGGGAACAACAATGAACAGGATGAGACAGCTGACAAAGAAAAAGAAGGAAGCAAAACAGAAGATACAGGTTACACAGTAGAGCATGCAATGGGCACAACTAAGCTTGATAAAACACCTGAAAAGGTAGTAATTCTGACAAACGAAGGTACAGAAGCATTACTTTCCATGGGTGTTACTCCAGTCGGTGCCGTTCAGTCCTGGACTGGCGATCCATGGTATGAACATATAGCAGAAGATATGAAAGATGTTCAGGTTGTGGGAACAGAAAGCGAAGTCAATGTAGAAGCAATTGCAGCGCTGCAGCCGGACCTTATCATCGGAAACAAGATGCGCCAGGAAAAAATCTATGATCAATTAAATGATATTGCCCCTACTGTTTTTGCTGAAACATTGCGCGGAGACTGGAAGGAAAACTTTGAGCTTTACGCTAAAGCACTGAATAAAGAAGAAGAAGGCAAAAAAGTCCTTGCTGATTATGACAGCCGCATCCAGGAAATCAAAACAAGCCTTGGCGACAAAATAAACCAGGAAGTTTCCATTGTCCGCTTTATGGCTGGAGATGTCCGTATCTACCATAAAGATACCTTCTCTGGTGTAATCCTTGACCAAATCGGTTTTGCAAGACCTGAAAGCCAGAATGTTGATGATTTTGCAGAAAAAAATGCTACAAAAGAGCGAATTCCTGCCATGGATGGAGATATCCTATTCTACTTCACATATGAAACTGGCGACGGTGAAGCAAGCCAGCTTGAGAAAGAATGGATTGAAGATCCACTATTCAAAAACTTAAAGGTATCCCAGGACGGCAATGTCCACAAGGTTAATGACACAATCTGGAACACTGCCGGCGGAGTCATAGCTGCAAACCTGCTTCTGGATGATATCGAAGAATATTTTTCCAAGTAATCTCAACTCGTGATTGCGCTCCCATAATACCCCCTCTTTTATAGGAGCTCAAATATATTAAAAGGAACCTGAACCAACCAGGTTCCTTTTTTATTTTTCCATATTACATTTTCCCGATCTTACCTGCCGTACATCCAAACCCTTCTTTTTTTATTGCCTTCCATTCATAAGTTTTCCAAAACCGGCAACAATAAGCGTAATGCCGAAAATGATGGTGATTTTCCTATGAGAAACTGGTTGAAAAACAAACGGATTAAAGAGGATATCCAGCATAAGGATTGGGAAAAATCCTTGATTAAATCCAAAGACTTCAAAAAAATATTTTATTATAACCAAAAAACAAATGTGCGCTTTGGACTTACTTTCATGGCTACTTTAATTGATGAAAATATTATTCAGGATGGGGTTCTCCCTAATCTTCTGGAAGAAGAATTCCGGGAAATAGAGGATATTAAGCAGCTTGTCCCTGTGGCCGATGTACAGATTTGTGATGACCCTTCTCTAATCGAACAAAAGCTTTTAAATGGCTACGTCATGCTGACGATTGAGACAGAACTTAAACATTTCGGCTTTATAGCTGCGCAAAAAGAAATCGTCAGGGGGTTAAGCCAGCCTGAAGTTGAATTTTCGGTTATCGGCCCTAAAGAAGCCTTTGTAGAGTCAATGGGCCAAAATTTAAACTTAATCAGGAAACGTCTTCCGGTAAAAGAACTGATTATTGAAGAGTTTAAGCTAGGAAGCCTGTCAAAAACCGCTGTAGCCATGCTTTATATGGAAGATATCACAAATGAGGATAATGTAAATACTGTCAGGCAGAGACTTACAAACGTGAAGTTTGATGCCATTACAGACAGTTCTTATATTGTACAGCTGATTAGTGATAACTCCAATTCCCCTTTTCCTCAGTTGCTTGATACGGAGCGGCCTGATAGGGTCGCGGGAATTTTGGCAGAGGGAAAAATAGCCATTGTGGTTGACGGCTCACCCCATGTGTTAATCACACCAACCACGCTTGTTGAATTTTTCAGTTCTTTTGAAGATTATTTTTTAAATTGGATTTTGTCTTCTTTTTTCCGGCTGATCCGGTTGTTCGCGGTTGCGTTTTCAATTCTCATTACACCTATTTATGTAGCAACCCTTTCATATCATTATGAACTTATTCCAAAAGACTTGCTGAGCACATTAATTACATCAAGACGGGAAATTCCGCTCCCTCCCATTTTGGAGGCATTATTTCTGGAGCTGACCATTGAACTGCTGCGTGAGGCAGGAGCCCGCCTTCCGACCAAGGTCGGCCAGACAATCGGTATCGTTGGAGGAATCGTAATCGGGACTGCATCTGTAGAAGCAGGCTTGACGAGTAACGTCCTGCTCATTATTGTAGCTCTCGCCGCTCTCGCCTCCTTTACAACACCTGTATACAGGATGGGCAATACGATCCGCCTGCTTCGCTTCCCTTTCCTGTTTTTTGCAGAACTATGGGGCCTGCTCGGGATTGTGTTTTGTTTCTGTGTACTGCTGACTCATTTAATAAGGCTGACCTCACTTGGAAGGCCATTCCTTGAGCCGCTCTATCCGCCTCGGGTTATGGATATGAAAGATGCCCTTATCAGGCTTCCATTTGAAAAGCAATCCAAAAGGCCGATATTTTTACGGACAAAAAATCCAATCCGTTTCAGTAGGAAAAAGGCCAAAGAGAAAAAAGATATCGACGAGTAATGCCCAATGTACCAACTTAAGTGGAGGTGAACCAGATGAAGGAACAGCCAGTACCAGAGAGATTGCAGATATCTCCCTTTTTAGTATTTTACTTGGTCATGTCCATGCAAATTGGGATCGGTGTGTTAGGCTATCAGAGGATTATCGCAATGGATGCAGGATACGATGCCTGGATCTCCATATTATTTGCCGGCGCATGCATTCATGTAATTGTTTGGATGATCTATAAAATTGGCGATACCGTTGGCGGCGATATTGTAACAGCACATAAATACGTCGTGGGTAACTTTCTCGGCAAGGCACTCTGCTTCATTTTTATTGGCTATTTTATCCTGTATTCCTTAACAGTAGTAAGGACATTTATTGAAGTCATACAGGTTTGGATGTTCCCTGAATTAAGCACTTTCTGGTTCTCCTTCGGTTTTATGATTCTTTGTGTTTATATTATTTTTGGAGGATTTAGAACGGTAGTCGGTACAGCCTTCTTCGGGCTTGTTCTGCCGGCTTACCTCCTCCTCACATTCGGCTGGGCGATTAAATTCTCCAACTTTTACAATCTGTTGCCCATCTGGGATCATTCCATTAAAGAACTGCTTACAGCTTCTTATCATATGTCCCTTACTTTCATTGGGTTTGAGATCATCCTTTTTTTCTATCCATTTATTAAAGAACCAAAAAAATCGCAGAAATGGGCTCATCTGGCCGTATTAACAACTACTCTTATTTACACTATTCTAGCCATCATTACTTTTGCCTATTTTTCTGAAGACCAGCTGGCTAAACAAATTTGGGCCAGCTTAACGATGTGGAAAATAGTTGAGATGCCCTTTGTTGAACGATTTGAATATATCGGGATAGCCAACTGGAACTTAATCATCCTTCCTAATGTTTGCATTTCCATTTGGATCGCCTCCAGACTTATTAAAAGGGTATTTAACATCCGCCAGAAAGTGGGAGTGTTTTTTGTTGTTGCAGCAGTGCTTTCCGTTATACATTTTCTGGACACAAGAGAAAAAATTAATATGCTTAATAACTATGTTGGAAAAATGGGATTTGCTTTTACCTTTCTTTATATTCCTTTGCTTTTCGCTGCTGTAATGATCGCCAAGAAGCTAAAAAAGGGGAAGAAGAAATGAAGAAGCTAATACTGTTCTGTCTCGTCTTGCTGCTTTCCGGCTGTGTGGATAAAGAAATACTAGATGATATTAATATTGAAGTAGGAGTGGGCTACGATTTAGCAGATGATTTAAAAGACAAGTATAGAGGTACTGTATTATTTCAGGAATTTCAGCCTGATAAAAGTGTGATTAATCGGACATTTTCCGGAAGTGGAAAACTGCGCCAGGACCTTCTGCTCGAAGTGACTAAACAATCATCAGAGCCAGTCGTAACAGGAGGGTTAAAACTGGCAGTCTTTGGACCTGAACTTTCCAAGAAAGGAATTTATGATCTTGTAGATTCCTTTCAAAGAGACGCAAGTATCGGAGCACGTGTATTTATTGCAACTTCGGAAGGGAAGGCAGAAGACATGTTAAATGGTGAGTATGGAACACGAGGAAACTCAACCTACATCTACAATCTAATCCAGCATAATATTGAACATCGGGATATTCCTAAAACCAACTTGCATATCCTAGCCAATGATTATTACCAGGAAGGCAAGGACCCATTTCTGCCGCGTCTTAAAAAATTAGATGATGATAAAGTGGAAATAGCCGGCATCAGCCTTTTCAGCAAGGATAGGGAAGTAGAGGTCCTTCCTGTGAAAGACATGTTCTTTTTTAAATTGCTGGTCGATAAATATAGCGAAGGAAACTTCGATGTTAAGTTAAAAAAGGACGAGTTAGCTGCTGTAAAGAGTTTAAGGTCCAAGCATAAAATTAAGATAACTGATCATCATGCTTCCATAACCATTAACATTGAAGGGATTATTCGTGAGTATACCGGAGATAAGTTAGCATCAGAGGTTGTTGGCGCCGTTCAAAAGAACCTGGAGAAAAAGGTCGAAAAGGAATGCCTCAGACTACTAAAACAGTTTCAGGAACTCGGAATTGATCCAATTGGGCTTGGCCAAATGAAAAAATCCAAGCATCGGAATTTTGATTTTAAAAAGTGGGAAGATGATTATAAAACGCTGAGTTTTGATGTAAAATGCAATGTAACAATTGAGGAAACCGGCGTAATTGAGTAAAAGAGCGGGCTTTCACAGCCCGCTCTTTCAATTTTAATCATTTGTCGAGAACATATATTTTTTATAGTGATAACGAATCGAGAAAATCAGCCCCATGGCCAGCATATTCCCCATCAGCGAGCTTCCTCCATAGCTGATGAAAGGAAGCGGTATGCCTGTGATTGGCAAAAGGCCGATAGTCATCCCGATATTTTGAAAGACATGGAATGTAACCATGCTGATGACACCTACACAAATATAGGTATAAAAGTTGTTTTTGGTTTCCATGCCGATCTTAGTAATATGGTAAATCAGCAGAAAGAAAAGGCTGACGACAATACTTGCGCCTACAAAGCCAAACTCTTCCCCTACGATACTGAAAATAAAGTCGGTATGGCTTTCAGGCAGATAGACTTCCCTCGTTCCATATCCTTTCCCGCTTGTTTCCCCTGATCCAATGGCAAGGAGTGAGCGTGTCAGCTGAAATCCGGTTGAACTTTGATAGTTATAAGGATCAATCCAGGAATAAATACGCGCAAACTGATATTCCTTTACCCCTAGATACTTCTCAAGAATATCCGGATGCCATAAAACAAAATACAAAATAGTGCCAGCCAGAGCCGCCCCTGTTCCAAATATTGGCGCCAGAAGCTTCCAGCTGATTCCTGAAATGAATATCATGCCAAGCATGATTGCCAGAAATACAAGGCTTGTCCCTAAATCGGGCTGCTGCATAACAAGCAGCAGAGGCACCATAGTTAAACCAACCAGTTTAATGAGCAGCCATAAATCAGTCTGCATGGTTTTGTATACATTTTTTTGATGATGCTCGTCAATTGTTTTTGCCAATACCAGAATAATAAACACTTTAACAAGCTCGGCAGGCTGAAGTGAGCCCATACCCGGAACCTTGTACCATGCCTTTGCCCCATTAATGACAGGGGCAATGCTTGATGGCGCCACAATCAGGAATCCAAGCAGTACAATCCCCAGGCCATACACATACCAGGATATCTTCTTCAACTGATCGGAATCCAGTGTGATTACCGCAGCTATGATTCCTGTTCCAACAGCATACCAGACAACCTGCTTCAAAAGGAAGTTTTCTGTATATTGTCCTGTTGTCTGTGCGCTGTAAATGGAAATGGCGCTTACCAGGAATAAAAGCATCAATATTAATACTAAGCCCCAATCCAGCTTAGGAGGTGTATATCGATTTGAGGTCATGATCATTCTCCTTTAAAGAAAAGCGGAAGCGCCTTGCCCACCCCCGACAAGCACAAGACGAGCCTCACGGAAAGGCGTCCTTTGCCTTTTTGGGGGGCTCGGCTTGTGACCTCGAGGGGGTAGGCGCTGGAGCTAGACAGTTATCTAACTTCAGAATTTATACATTCTATCAATTAACAAAACCATTTGCCTTTATCTTTTAAGGCATAACGGAGCACAGCGCAAGAAATAAAATATGTACTTCACATTATTTCTCACTACAATATTTCATTATATTTTTTATAGAGATAAATCACAACTTCTAAAAGCGAATGGTTATTATTTCAAATTTTTACGATTACTGAGAATGGTTATTTCCGTCCATATCCGGCATCCGTCGAAGGTACCCATCAATTGGGTACACCAGGCATTAAGGCCTGACTTTAAATTCCCCGCTGAAATATCTCACTTTTATATCATCTCTCATCCATTCAAGATTATTAGGAACCTGAGGGATGCTGTAGCCAATAAAAATTGGCGTGGTAATATAGCGTGGAACAATTTTTGCGTAAATATCCCTGCCCAGCTTGTAGAAAAACAAATTATAGCTATTGCTCGGAAAAGGAAAGGCATTCAGAATATAATGAGCAGCTGTCTGGATGCATTTTGCAAAGTGCGGAATATCATCCTGATCGGCAAGCTTAACGTTGAATTCATAGAAACCGATTCTCGGAGAAGTCGATAAAGTGAACACCGTATTGCTTACCTCATGAATAAGGAGACCTTCAAAGTCCTCTGCCTGAATTTTTTCCTTGTAATCAATATTTCTCAATCCGACAATTTGCATATGCGGATGGGCGATACTCCCACCGGATAATGGGCCGTGGTTTTTGAAAAATAACACAGATTCATATTCTCCGCTCTTTTCCATCTGAAGCCAATGCTTCAACCCAAATGAAATCAGCCTGACCAAATGCTCCTCTGAATAAATGGACAGCTCCCCGTCACATTGATCCGTTTCAATCAGCACGGTCTGATAGGAACTTTCAAGAACAGGAAACTTATTTTTCAGCAGAATGATTGAATCCTCTACGGCGATGATATCCGTTAGCTCCTCCCTTGCACAAAAAGGGCAGCTTATATCCTTATTCCGAATGCTATTAGGCTTTTGGACCCCAATCCCCGTATTAAAATGCAAATGTGTATCTGACATCTCTTTGACACCTGCTTTTCTGTAATCTCTCCTTTTATTTTATCATGAAAATGGCAGCGAAGTACCTGAGGCAGTTTCTTGGGTGATTTTGACCGAAGAACCCCCGGGTTTGGACAGACTCTGGACTTTTTCTGCCTTTCCTGTCCGAACTTGCCTCAGGTTCGGGCAGACTCTGGACATTTCTTGCCTTTCCTGTCCGAACCCGGCCCGGGTTCGGACAGATTCTGGCCTTTTTCTGTCTTTTCTGTCCGAACTTGCCCGGGATTCGGACAGACTCTGGACTTTTCCTGCCTTTCCTGTCCGGACTTGCCTCAGGTTCGGACAAACTCTGGCCCTTTTCTGCCTTTCCTGTCCGAATTTGCCCCGGGTTCGGACAGACTCTGGACTTTTCCTGCCTTCCCTGTCCGAACTTGCCTCAGGTTCGGACAGACTCGGGCCCTTTTCTGCCTTTCCTGTCCGAACTTGCCTCAGGTTCGGACAGACTCTGGACTTTTTCTGCCTTTCCTGTCCGAATTTGCCCCGGGTTCGGACAGAACTCTGGACTTTTCCTACCTTCCCTGTCCGAACTTGCCCGGGATTCGGACAGACTGGGGCCCTTTTCTCGCTTTTCTGTCCGAACTTGCCCTGGGTTCGGACAACAACAGGCAATTTCCTGCCTTTCCTGTCCGAACTTACCCCGCATTATTTAAAACTACAGCTAAAGTTCATCTGTTTAATTAAATATTTCCTGTCTGACCCAACAAAAAATCAGCAGGGCATGAAAAACCCCGCTGATTAATGCTTTATTGTACCGTTAATTCAGTTTCTGTGTGCTCGTGAATATCGTCGCCTTTTTCAACATGGGTCGTGATCGTGTATGTGCCCGGTTCGGTAAACTGGTGGTCGGCAGTGTATTTGCCTGGTTCTGTTTCAGACATGTTCACCCATTGAGGTGTTGCGCCATTAAGCGCAATTTCAAGCTTTACTTTAGCCTCCGCCAGCGGTTCCCCTTCATTATCAACCTTGACAGATAAAGCTGTTTGTTCGTTTGCATGAATTTGGTCAGATGCCTGCAGCTCAATGGATACCTCTCCGCCATGACTGTGAGAGTGGCCTTCTTCATGTCCCTCATTTTCTTGTTCATGCCCCGTTCCTGAGTCCTCCGCTTTTGCCTCGCCAACTTGTACGGAAACCATTGGCATTGTATGCTGGCTTCTAGCCGTTACATGGGACTGAACATAGTAAAGGCCTTCTTCTGCAAATATATGATCAGCGGTATATTTCCCCTCTGAATCATGCTTTGCCTCTGCCATATCACCGTTTTCTTTTTGTCCTTCCTGCCATATTTCAAATTTCACCTCATCCGCATCCGTTACGGCCTCATCGCCCTGTCTTACAGTGACGGCAAGGGTTGCCTCCTCTCCAGGTTTAATGGTTTCAGGCACCTGGATGACGGCTTCAATGATTTGCGGCACTTCGTCGTTTTTTGCGGGCTTTTCTTCTTCTGATTGGCTGCATCCGCCAAGAACAAGCAAGCTCGCTATTATGCTGAATAATATCTTTTTCAATTTAGTGTCCCTCTCTTTATCTATATTGTCTTTTGATATTATCAATATAAAAGCCAATTGTGATAAAACAATGAAATTTTTTCAAAAAATAAAAGACCCTCCTTTTCAGGCCTTTTGAGATTTAGTAAAAAGGATTGCTTTTTATAATGTGTTTTATACCAGATGGACGCAAGATCATTCAGGACCGCTTTTTTGCCCCCTTCTTTCGAGATCTCTTCTGCAGCCTCTTTTCATATTAAGGGAATCCCCCATCTTCTAAATCAGCTTATCCGTCATATATTTAGAGAGTGGAGGGATTTATATGAATTCTAAATTAACAATCCATTCTATTTTCTTTTATATAAACAGCTGGCTTTTCAGTATTTGTGCAGTAGTCGCGATCGCTGGAATTGTTACGCTTTATCCGGCTGCCTTCTCTTCATCACATATGAATGTGCTGCTTAAGGACATTAAAGCCGACCAGCTCTTCATTCACTTTTTGAAAGCTGAAAACCATTATTTTCACAAGGATGTTCCTGCTGAAAGCTACTCCCTATCCGGAACCCTTTTTAAGCTGGCAACCAACACACAGCCGAAGGATATCAGAACATTCCTTGGCCGGGAGCTGCCTGGTTTTTCAATCTTTGACACCGGTATTGCTGTTGCCGGAGAGGGTACCGACTTTACCAACCTGCCAGTGGAATCTGCCCCTCCCCTTGAAGTCCTTTTAAAAGAAAAAGAACTTGCTATGAATGACGGTCAAAATGAAGAAAATACGGCTCCTCCAGTTATTCCGGACAAGAAAGGGGTCCTTATTTACCATTCCCACAGCTGGGAATCGTTCGCTCCGCTTTTAAAAGATGTAACGGATACAGATGAGGCCGTTAGTCCAAATGAGCAGGTGAATGTAATTGCTGTCGGGAAAAAGCTTAGTGAAGAGCTGGCGAGAAAAGGCATAGGTGCTGAGCATGATAAAACCAATATTGCCGCAGAACTGAAAAAGAAGGGCTGGAACTGGGAAAATTCCTATGCCATGTCCAGAGAGACTGTACAATCCGCCATGACAGAGAATAAGGATGTTAAATTCCTAATTGATATCCATAGGGATTCGCTGCCCCGAGGGAAAACAACCGCAGTAATTGGCCAGGAACCATACGCGCGACTATTTTTTGTCGTCGGCAAAGAGCACAAAAACTATGAACAGAATTTAAAAGTGGCTACCGAGCTCCATAAAGCGCTGGAAGCAAAATATAAAGGAATAAGCAGAGGGGTATTTGTTAAAGGAAAAAGTGAAGGCAACGGCATTTACAACCAGGATCTTTCCGAGCGGGCCCTTTTGCTGGAATTTGGAGGTGTGGAAAACAATCTGGATGAACTAAATAACTCCATAAAAGCATTTGCTGATGTATTTAGTGATTATTATTGGAAGGCAGAGCCAGTCAATGCGGAAAATTAAAGCTTGCCATTATTGTCTGCTGTTTACTTTTTTCATCACGTTTATTCTTTACCTTCTGTTTGGCATAAGCACTATTACGGTTTCCTGCCTGTTTTCAGGAATTATCCTCTCAATCATCAATTTAATAGAAGATGAAATGATGGCATTCAGAAAGGACCATAATGGCTGATAAAAGAAAAAATGGTTATTTTCTGTTTTAATAGAAGATAATGAAACAGGAAATAGGAGTGATCTAAGTGAAATTAGCTATCATAACAGGTGCATCCAAAGGTTTAGGAGCTTCCATCGCCGAGAGAATGATAATAGAAGGAACTGGCATCATATCTGTATCAAGGACTGAAAACCCTGAGTTGGCAAAACTTGCTGCAGAGAATCAAGTTTTTTTTGCGCAATATTTCTGCAATCTCTCCTCACCGGATGAGCTTGAATCTGCTTTCAGCGAACTGACAGCACTATTGCAGGAAAAACAGCCGGAAACCCTATATGTATTTAACAACGCAGGGGTCATAGACCCCATTGGAACAGCCGGGAATCTTGATCATGCGGCATTAATTCAAAATGCCCACGTTAATCTGATTGCTCCTATTATGATTTCCAACATCCTGCTGCGTGAGGTTTCAAGTGAAATGACCATTGTCAACATTACTTCAGGTGCTGCTGAAAGGCCCATACAGGGGTGGAGTGCTTACTGCAGCACTAAAGCCGGAATAAATATGTTCACGGAAACAGCAGCATTGGAATTGCAGACAGCAGGCAGCAGCCATAAGGTTATTGCCTTTAGTCCCGGTGTTATGGATACCGCTATGCAGGGAACCATACGTTCTTCAGCGAAGGAAGCATTTCATGATCTTGAGAAATTCCAGGCATACAAGGAGAAAGGAATGCTGCGGGATACGGAAACTGTGGCTAATGCACTAGTCGATTTGCTGCTCCAGAAGGAAATTGAGAGCGGAAAAGTTTATTATGTAAATGACTTAATCTAAAAGGCAACAAAAGCCGGCTAAATGAGCCGGCTTATTTATCTCCCAATATATTACTATCTACAACACCATGGTGAATACGGAGCACTTCATGATTATTATCTTTTTGTATAACAAAAAAACCGTTCGAGAAGTCGGAGGATAATTCTTTAAAGAAGATGCCCTTTATTCCATTTTCCTGATCTTCCCCAATGATCAGGTGATAATCGGAGCCTTTTTTGACTATCTGGGCCGGGAGCCCTTTATCCCAGTCGTCAGAGGGATCATGAACCTTTCTTGAAACTTCAACGACATGTATGTCCACCCCTTCAAGCAGCTGGAATAAATCATTGATCAGCGAATGCTTTACCATCCGCTCCAGCTTGGTTTGAACAGCCTGCCCAAGGATAATCTGGGTAATTTTATGCTCCTGTACCACATCAGCTATCACCCTGGCGACTTTTTTGCCCTCAGCATACTTGGAGAGCATATTTAGCCCGTATTTCTCTGCCAAACTTTCGAACAAATATTTTGTCTGAAGCTCGTTAAAGTCAAGCTCTTCCTGCTTCCGGTTTTCCACGTAGAGAATATAGCCATCCCCCTGAAATGCTTCCTTCAGTTTTTTGCCTCTATGGGCCAGTATCTCCGCATGATTGGGATTGCTTACACATATTAGAATATTTTCCTTCATTTTTACACCTCTCCCACGGATTCTATATTCAGTATAGCACGAATACCATGGAATAAACCCCGCGGCAAAAGGGCTCCATGAGAATGTGTTAAAATCAATTAATAATTTTTAGAAAATATGAATAAGAATATCTCTGCCCGGGCATACTAATCCTACAAGTGTAAATCCCCCTTTTTTTCCGCTTCCTGTTAAGGAAGCATTTTTTTTGATAAAAATTGACCTCTGCCAGTATGCAGAGGTCTTTTTATTGAATTAAATTCAGGAATTGGCTGGTGCGCGCTTCTTTTGGACTGGAAAATATCTGTTCAGGCATGCCGCGTTCTATTATAATACCGCCGTCCATGAAAATGACTTCATCCGCTGCTTCCCTGGCAAATCTCATCTCATGAGTAACGATCACCATTGTCATTCCTTCAGCGGCCAGGTCCCTCATCACCTTCAGCACTTCTCCAACAAGTTCAGGGTCCAGTGCCGAAGTAGGCTCATCGAAAAGCATAACCTTTGGCTCCATAGCAAGAGCCCTAGCAATCCCAACCCGCTGCTGCTGGCCCCCTGAAAGCTGGTAAGGATAATAGCCGGCTTTATCCGCTAAACCAACTTTTCTTAAAAGCAGCTCCCCCTTTTCCTTTGCAGTTTCCTTTGATTCGCCTTTAACTGTAACCGGCCCTTCCATGACATTTTCCAGTGCAGTCATATGCGGAAATAAGTTATAGTTCTGAAAAACCATTCCTGTAAGGCGCCTGAAGGGAGGAATTTGCCTTTTCGAGACCTGCTGAGAAAAGTCGAGGACTTGATCGCCAATGGCAAGCAGTCCTGAAGTAGGCTGCTCCAGCACATTTATGCACCGCAGCAAGGTTGTTTTTCCGGAGCCGGATGGCCCAATCACTACAACCACTTGCCCTGTTTTCACTTCCAAATTAATTCCTTTCAGTACTTTCAGCTGATCAAATTGCTTATGCAAATCCTTTATATTAATCATCTATAGCACTGCCTCTTTTCATGAAGAAATATATCTGTCCAGACGGCGTTCAAGCCTCCCCTGCAAGATCGAGAGCATGAAGCAAATCACCCAATATATGAAGGCAGCCTGTGTATAGAGAAGTAAAAATTCATAATTGGTTGCAGCTATTTCCTGTGCTCTTCGAAACATCTCTGTAACCAAAATCATGGAAGCCAGAGAGGTATCTTTTACAAGGCTGATGAATGAATTGGATAGCGGCGGTATCGATACCCTGGATGCCTGCGGAAGAATAATTCTCTTAAGCGTCTGCGAATAAGACATGCCAATGGAATACCCCGCTTCCCATTGTCCTTCTGGGATCGAAAGGATGGCTGCCCGGATAATTTCTGAGGAGTACGCCCCTACATTCAGCGAAAATCCTATAATCGCCGAAGGGAAAGGATCAATAATGACACCAATCGTCGGGAGCCCGTAAAAAATGATGAACAGCTGCACAAGAAGCGGCGTGCCCCTTATTGCTGATACATATATTCCCGCTATCGTCTCCAGTGCCTTATTACCCGAAATTCGTGCAAGTGCCGTAAATATTGCCAATGCCAGCCCGAATATAAATGAAATCAATGTTAAAGGGATGGTATAAACAATGGCCCCCTCCAGCAATGGCTGGAATGAATTCTTCCCAATCTCTATAAGTCTTTCGACCCTTTCCGGGTTGGCAAAAATACTACTTAAGTACATCTTCGCCAAACCATTTTTCCGATATTTTCAAGTAAGTGCCATCCTCCACCATTTCGGTCAAAGCTTTATTAACTTCATTAACCAATGTATCGCTTCCCTTCCTGAACATTAGGCCGCTTTGGGAAGCATCTTCGGATTCATCCGCGATTTTGACTGGAGCATCAGGCTTATGTTTTTTAAAGTCCAAAAAAGACAAATTATCGTTGAGTGTAACATCTGCTCGCTTTGAATTAATCAGCTCAATCGCCTGGTTAAATCCGTCTACTCCTACAATTTCTGCTCCATAAGACTTTGCCAGATCAGCATAATTGCTTGTCATGGACTGTGCGGCTTTCAAACCCTCTATGTCTTCAAAGCTTGAAACTGATTCATTTGATTCATGAGTAATCAAAACAGCTGAAGAAGAAATGTAGGGATCCGAGAAATCATATTTCTCCTGGCGATCAGGTCGAATCCCCACCTGGTTTGCAATCATATCGAATCGTTTTGAATCCAATCCGGCGAACATGGCATCCCATTGTGTTTCCAGAAATTCCGGCTTTAAACCAAGCCTTTTGGCCACTTCCTTTGAGATTTCCACATCAAAACCGGTAAGCTCGCCTTTATCGTCATGGAACGTGAATGGCGGATAAGTGCCTTCCGTTCCAATTAGCAGCTTCCCCTCATCCTGGACCTTTTTCCATAAGTCCTGCTCCTGCTCTTCTGACGCAGGCTGATCCTGATTGTCCGGGTTTGCTTTATTCGTTCCGCACCCTGAAATGATTAAAACAAAACAGATTAGAACAGCAGTAAAAAGAGTCTTTTTCATGTTTGCCTCCTGTTTGAGAAATGATTTTATTTTATCTTTTCCTAAAGTGCTTAGTTTATAGGAGGCCAAAGAAAAAAACCCTCTTTCTAAAAGAAGGCTTTAGGATACTAAGTATAAGATGGTTTTTTCAAAGAACATTTAGAAGCTTCTTCCGCCAGTTCAGGTGCATAGTAGCTGAGCTTTTTAATTAAATAGCAGGCTTCAGGGAAATGATGTTCGAGAAACCTCAGAGTTGTCTTATTGAGAATCCTTTTGCCGGCGTATTTCTGGACTATCCCCTTAATGTATTCATTCATTTCAATCACAGCCAGCCCTACATCCCTGGCCATTTCCTGCTGCCGCGGAAATCCTGGCTGCGTAAACCGGAGATATCCTTTCATATGTCGGTTCTGCACCAGGAAACCCTGAAAAATCCGGGTATAAATTTCTGCCTGTTCATTTACAAATACCTCAATGGGATCGATTGAATTTCTCAGAAGAATGATGTGCCCCAGCTGGTCCTCCAGCCACAAATCCAGCAAATCAAATAGGGATTGCGGCTGCGGTATAAGCCCTTTAACATAATAGGACAGCAAGCGCAGATATTCCTCATTTTCACTTAATGTGCCGTTAAAATATGTTGGCGAGAGATTAAGATTGATTAAATTATTGATTCTCAGATTCTGAAGCTTTCCTTCAAATTGAAAATAGCCGTTAGCAATTGGCCATATCTCCATGGCCATGGCGATTGCCCCCTGTGAGTTTGCTTCTGAAGATGGAGATAACTGATTAAGCCTATTTCTTAGGTTATGGAAGGCTTGTCTGTATTCATCCGCTCTTTTTACATACTTGCTTTCTGTTGGAGAAAGATTGTCCCTGACAAAAATTGCATGGTCTTCAAGAATCTCCAGCCAAAAGGCGTGCTCCTCCCAAGGTGTCAATCCTATCTCATTCATTTAGATCCCCCCATTATAATCCTTTTAGATGTATATGCCATTCATAAAGGAAAGATGAAGGCCGGTCCGGATAAAAAAGGAGCGCTTTAGAAAAAATAAGGAAGCATTTATAAGAAAGGAGAACCGCTATGACAAAAAAGTTCAATAAAGGCAGTAATAATCAAAACTCACCAAGAGGGAATCAATCAGCCATCAGCGGAGATAACAGCAAGGGCAATAAGAGGAATAAAGATCAAAAGGATAAGACTGATTTGGATTAAGAAAAGCGCAAGGCGCCCGCCTATCGGCGACATGCATAAGACAAGCCGGCTGAAAGGTTGTTCTTTAACCTTTTGGACGGATTGGCTTAGACCCGAGAGCCTATGGCGCCTGGAGCTAGACAGTTATCGAAGTTCAAAGTTATACTTTTAATCTTTTAAGAGAAAACCGGCTTCCTTATCGAAGCCGGTTTCTATTCGTCATCTCCTGAAATTTTAATTGCAGGCGTGTTGTTATAAAGATAGGTTGGAGCCATGTTTTGTGTCTGATCACGATTATTCATAGCTTCTTGCAATTTTAGATTAGCATCCTCTGTTTCTGTCTTGCTGTTCGTTTGGAAGTGAACAGTCTGATCCTCAAGCTTTTCATTAAGCTTGATATTGGTTTCAGCAGTTTTATCATCCATTTGCCTAATCCTCCTTTTGTTATAGTTTGTTATAATCGGTTATAAATTATTTACCACATCCTGTTCCCACAAAACAAAAAGCATAAACCCATGGTCTATGCTTCTAAAAGTTCTCCATAACCGAGTTTTCCGGAACTCTGAACGGATCATTTCTATTAATTCGATCATAAAACATTATTCCGTTCAGATGGTCGATTTCATGCTGCATAATGATGGCCGGAATCCCCTTGAATCGGAGTGTCACTTCTTCGCCTTCAAGATTATGGGCTTTTACCTTAATGCGCTCATAACGGGGCACATACCCTTTTACGTCACGGTCTACTGACAGGCAGCCCTCTCCCTCAGGCAGGAAAATGACACCGACAGAGTGGCTGATGATTTTCGGGTTAATTACGAAATACTCCTGAGGCTCAGCTTTTTCATTGGTAAAATAGGCGGTAAACATGCGTTTGTTAAGGCCGATTTGGTTGGCAGATAGCCCAATGCCCGGACGTAAGCCATATTTCTTTGCAATGGCAGGGTCCTGGCTGTTCTTCAAATATTGCATCATCGCAATCAGCGTTCCGCGATCTTCTTCAGTCAAAGGCACTGTGACTTCTTTTGTTACCTCCCGCAGGATCGGATCCCCTTCCCGCACAATATCTTTCATAGTAATGATCGTATCAGCATTAAATTTACTCATAAATAAACAATTCATCTACCTTTACTTTTAATGTTTTGGAAATTTTAAAAGCGAGCTCCAGTGTGGGATCATATTTATTATTTTCTATGCAATTGATTGTCTGCCTGGCCACACTGCATTCTTGAGCGAGCCTTTTCTGTGTTATTCCCAGCTTTTTTCGTATTTCCTTTATTTTATTTTTCATCCTATCACCTTTTGGGCTGAAACTATTGTTATGGTAGCATTTCAGGCGGCAGGATGTCCAATACTTTGGACATTAGTTGATGCGCATGAAAATTTTTCGCGAAAAACAGAAGATAATCGCGATATTTTGATTTTATCCGCTATTTTACTTGGTTTATCCGCGAAAAAACACAAATATCCGTGAAATTGCAAAAAAACCAGTGCAGATCTTTCTCCACACTGGTTCCTTATTTGACTACGCCTCTGCTTCAACCAGAGTTTCAGCTGGTTTTTTCTTTTTCAGCAGCAGCTTGAGCTCTCTTTTATATTTTCTCTTAGTAAGGATGTAAAGAAAATCTCCCTGCTCAATTTGGGTGTTGCCTGTCGGAGTAATTAACTCATCTTTACGAATGATTGCATTGACCAGTGCGCCTTCAGGAAACGGGATCTCCATCAGATTTTGCCCGATAATGAATGCATCATCTTCTATTTCGAATTCAATCATTTCAGCATCTGCTTTTCCAAGGGAAACCAATTCCAGGGAATGCATGGGAGTAGCCTTCTCAGGCCCAGTAAGACCGAGCTTTTCGGCTAACAATGTAATCGTTGACCCCTGGATAAGAGCGCTTGTCAGGACAACGAAGAAGACAACATTGAAAATTTCGTGACTTCCTTCCACACCGGATAACAGCGGGAAAGTGGCCAGCACGATTGGCACAGCTCCTTTTAATCCTGCCCAAGATAAGAAGATCAATTCCTTCATTGAGAAGCCCATCTTGATGGTGGTTAAGAACACAGCAGCAGGTCTGGCAACAAATATAAGAAGAGCTGAAAGAGCCAGGCCTTTTAGCAAAATGTCAGATTGGAAAAGCTCATTCGGGAAGACCAGGAGACCCAAAATAACGAACATCGCAATTTGCATCATCCAGGCAAACCCTTCTGTAAAACGGAAAACAGAGTGGCGATAGGCAATGTCTGCGTTTCCTATCATAATACCCGCCACATATACAGCAAGAAGGCCGCTGCCTCCCAGATAAGCTGTTATTCCATATGTCAGCATGGCAAATCCTGTTGCAAACACAGGATAAAGCCCGCTTGAATCCAAGTTAATTTTATTCAATGACCATATTGCGAATTTGCCAAACAGGAGACCGGCTATTGCTCCCACTCCCATTTGGATAAAGAAGGAACCAACAAGCGAGAAAATGCCGGAGCCGGGAGTCATGATTAATTCAATCATGGCAACTGTCAGGAATACTGCCATGGGATCATTGGAGCCAGATTCGGCTTCCAATGTTGCGGAAATCCTGGATTTTATATTTTGCCCTTTCAATACAGCAAAAACGGCAGCTGCATCAGTCGATCCGACAATCGCGCCAAAAAGCACCGCGACAGTCCAATCCACCCCAAGAATAAACTTTGCCGCCACAGCAACAAGACCAGTGGTAATCACAACACCTAAGGTTGCCAGTGATAAGGAAGGTGCAATGACCGTCCGAGCTGTTTTCCAGTTCGTCTGCAGTCCACCTTCAAACAAAATAATGATAAAGGCCAAAACCCCAATCATCTGAGCAATTCTCGCATTATCAAAATAAATGAATTGCCCTAATCCCATCCCGACCGCGATAAAGAGAACAAGAGCAGGCACGCCGAGCCGTGCAGAAAATTTAGTTGTCATAACTCCAGTAATAAACAGAATAGCAGCCAATAGGATAAGTGCATCTGTGTGCCAAATAAATTCAGCCAATACGAATCACCTTCTTTATTTAGATTTAATTAAAGGATATAGGTTATAAAAAATGTTTTATTATTGTTGAGGAATTCTTTTTATGACTCAGTAAAGCTGTATGAAAGGAGACAATATCATGCAAAATTAAGTCTCAGTTTGTTCAGACTTAAGTGACTTTTTTACAACGGAGAATTTGCCTTGCTTTTGAACAATTTCTTTTAAAGTGAAGAATGACTTGTGTTCTTTACGAAAAAGGCAGAATTTAATGTTAGCCAGTGTAATGCCCGGAGAAGTGATGACAACAGTTCATGACGGATCTTTAGCATGGTGAAGAGCTGCTGTTAGAATAGAAGTGACAGTGAGCCGCGAGCTTTGTTTCCAGCATAAGATTATCTTTTGCCGCTTCCGCTGTCTTTATCGTTTTTTTAATGTAACATAAATACATCATAACATATATTATGTAACATTGCACTTCATATGCATGCTTTTAATAAAAATCGGACTTGCCATTAGGCAAATCCGCTAAATTTCTTTAGATAGATGAATCATCTCATCTTCCAGTTTATACTCCTTATATCCGCAGCGTTTATAGAGGTTTACCGCACTATTCCAGGCAATATTTGTTTCGAGGACAACTTTTCTGTAACCGGCTGCTTTGGCGCGTTCCCCCAGTTGCCGTACCATCATACTGGCAATGCCCTGACCCCGGAATTCCTTTTTTACAGACATTCGCTGCAGCCTGCATTCCCCTTTGCCTTCATTGGTCATTGCACCCGTACACACCAGTTCATTTTCAATCAAACCAGCCAGAAAAAGGGTACCCTCACCGTTATATGTTTCTGTAAGGTAATTCAAATCAGAATTTAACGAATGGTCAATAAATCCGAAGCGTTCCTGGAATCCATTCAGTATTAATTCTTTTGCAGCAGTCTCGTGATCTTTTGAGATCTGTACAATCTTTAAATCCGATTTAATCATTTTCAGCTCAGCAGCAGCCAGTTTTTTATCGCATACCTCAGGCATACCGCCATTAATTGTTTTTCCATTGACAGTAGTGGTTTTCATAGATTCTCCTGTTTTTTCCTTTTATAATAAGATATTAGCAGTAAAAAGAAAATTCTTTTTAGAAAGTTAAAATAAGCGGAGCTTCTCTCTAGAACTTTTGCTGCTCTGAATACATTCCAGTTTGCGCATCCCCGCCGGACAAAAAAACGTTATACTTTATTCCGTACGCCTCAAGTCTTAGCTGAATTTAAAGCTGGGGCTCAATGTGCATGAATTGGGATTAACATAAAATATAATTAAGAAATTTATGAAGGAAAGCAGGGGTTCATAGTGAAAAGGATTTTCGCCATTTTTATCATTTTAATCTGTTCTTATTTGCTCTTTACCGGCGTAAACAGCTGGCTCAGTTCTGGAGGAAACAGTACCGAAGCTTCTCTCAGCAAGAGGACAGATCATATCAGCATAGATGTATCAAGTTCAGATACAGTCATTATTCCTGAAAAGAGAAATGATGTTAGAGCAGTGCTTGACGGTAAAGGGAAAGTGACCGTAAATAAGTCAGGAAACGAAGTTCGTGTAGAATACAAAAGAAAATGGCTGGACGGCTTTCAGTTTTTCAATAATAAAAGCAATCTGAGGATTTACATTCCTGAAGATTTCAATAAGTCCATGTCAATTGACATTGGTTCTGGCCGTCTGAATTTTGCCGGTGAATCTAAAAGCAAGCCTTTCGAGCTTGAGAGTCTGGATGTTCATATGAGCTCCGGCAAAGTTAGCCTTGCCAACATTAAGACTGATGAATTTGAGCATGAAGGGTCATCAGGGATGATGGAAGCAGATCATATAACTACCCGTGCAGGAGAAATAGATATGAGTTCCGGCAAAGTAAAGATCCGCAACTACCAGGGCAAGCTTGATGCCGGAGTATCGTCGGGACAGCTGGATATAATGGTCGGCAAACTGATTGACTCAATTAAAGTGGAAGCAAGTTCAGGCTTTGTCCGTCTTGATTTGCCTGATGATGCGGGCTTCACCTTAAAGGGCAAAGCAAGCAGCGGCCATATCAGCAGCAATATTGAATTGGATGATGAGAAACGCGATAAAAATGATATTTCCGGCAAACATGGATCTGGAGAACATGACATCCGTATCTCTGTCTCCAGCGGAAAAGCTGAAATTAATTAACTGCTGCATTGAAGTCCGGGAAACCGGGCTTTTTTTAATGCTGAATGAGGATTAAGACTCGACACCATGGGGAAATAGTCTTATACCATCATTTTGACAAGCGAAATCTCACAAAGGAGTGTGAATCTTGAAGAAAGCTATTTTACTGGCATCCATTCTGTTGTCAGGCTGCTCTTCATCATCCTGGATTCCCGGCCAGGAAAGTGAAACTGAATCCGCAGAGCAGGAGGACGGCAAAGTGTTAATTGATGCCCCTCATTATTCGCAAAAGCCTGAACTTGAAAGAGGATGTGAAGTAACCAGTCTTGCCATGCTCCTGAATCATGCAGGAGAAGAGACCAGTAAAATGGAATTAGCCGAAAAAATAAACCGTGTTCCTTTCGAAATGGATGGCTATAGGGGAAACATTCATAAAGGCTTTGTTGGCAATATGCAGACATTGGATGAACCTGGACTCGGTGCCTACCATGAACCCGTTGCAGAACTGGCTGAAAGCCATTTGCCCGGAAAAATTGAAGACCTGACAGGCAGCGGGTTCGACAAAGTAATCGAGCAGCTTGATGACGGGAGACCAGTCTGGGTGATCATCACCAGCACTTACGACGTATTGCCTGATTCAGAATGGGAAACCTGGGAAACTAAAGATGGCCCGGTCAAAATAACCTACCGAATGCATGCTGTATTAGCCACAGGCTATGATGAAGATCATATCTATGCAAATGATCCGCTTAAGGAGAAAAATACCCAATACCAAAAGGACAAGTTCATTGCCGGATGGGAACAGATGGGAAGACAGGCAATCACTTATGTGGATAAATAAAAACCGCGAATGTATGGGGATAATTTTTTGTCTCGATCAAGATTACCTATGTGGATAACTCTATTATTTCCTTGGATTATCCACTTAATGTGGATGAATCGGACAAAAAACACCTTATATTGTGGATACTTCTGAAAAATTGAAAAAGTCAATGAATTAGTTATGCACATTTTGAAATATGGGAAGCTCTAAAATAAAAATCATCCTCAATCCGCGGATGATTTGTGAATTACAAATTTTTAACTAAGCCGAAAGCTTCGGCCAGCAGTTTGTAAGAATTTAGCTTGTCTTGAAAGCCATGAATATTGGTAATGACCATAAACTCATCTGTTCCGTAGATTTCGCTGAGCAGCTTCAATTCCTCTTTTATTTTTGCTGGGGTACCAACTATCATCCGTTGGCGGTTTTCAGTAATTTTTTCTTTTTCCACATGTGTGAGCTGGATACCTTCAGCTTCTATGCTTGGGATTAATCTCGTATCTCTCCCTTTTTCAACTGCCAGAAGCCACAGATCCTGGCTCAAAGCCAGCTTCTCGGCCTCTTCCTGTGTCTCAGCGCATACAACAAAAATACACACATTTGCTTTCGGCTCAGACAAAGCTGCTGAAGGCTGGAATTGGCTGAAATATGTATCCATTGCTCTCTTTCCATTGGCGGGATTGATAAAGTGGCCATACGTAAAGGCAGCTCCATGTTCTGCTGCCAGTCTTGCTCCGCGATGCGTGATTCCAAGAAGCCATAATAATGCAGGATCTTCAGCCTGCGGAAAAGCTTTTACTTGCTGATAAGGATGGCCTTCTGGAAGCTCTTTGTTCAAAAACCCCTGCAAATCCCTAAGCTGTCTCGGAAACTCATTCAGACTTTTCCTTACTCCATCTGTCAGGGCAAGCCGGGTGGATGCGGATCCTCCGGGAGACCTTCCAATGCCCAGATCGATTCGTCCTGGAAATAGAGTTTGGAGCACATTAAAATTTTCGGCAATTTTATAAGGGCTGTATTGCGGCAGAAGGATTCCGCCTGAACCGACCTTAATTCGGCTGGTGCTTGATGCAATATGGGAGATAAGAATTTCCGGTGAGGAGCCAGCCATTCCATTCGAATTATGATGCTCAGCCACCCAAAAACGGGTGTAGCCAAGCTCTTCTGCCACTTGGGCAAGCTTGACTGTTTTACGAAAAGTTTCAGCTGCAGTATCCCCTTTTGCCACGACAGATTGATCCAAAACACTGAGCTTCATTAGAACTCCCCCTTTTATTGAAGATGATCTTATCACAAGGGATGCAGTTTCCTCAAATGTCCCGGCTGCGCAAGCGATTTATTAGGAAATTTACAGCCTTTCTGGTAGTATATGAATGATTTTTTTTAAGGAGGAAAAACGATGCATACATTAAAAGGCAAAACAGCTCTAATCACAGGAGCAGGCAGAGGGATCGGGCGTGCAGCAGCTATCGCGCTTGCGAAAGAAGGCGTCAATATTGGTTTGCTTGGCCGCACGATTGAAAATCTTGAAAAAATGGCGGATGAACTTAGCCAGTACGATGTGAATGTATCTGCTGCTGCAGCCGATGTTGCCGACCTTGAAGCCGTTACTCATGCAGTCGAGCATATTAAGTCAGACCTTGGCTCTGTGGATATCCTCATCAACAATGCCGGAATTGCCAAGTTTGGAGGATTCCTGGAGCTATCTCCTGATGAGTGGGAAAGCATCATCCAGGTCAACTTGATGGGTGTTTATAATGTTACAAGAGCCGTTCTTCCTGAAATGATCGAACAGAAGTCCGGAGACATTATCAACATTGCATCCACAGCCGGCCAAAAAGGCGCACCTGTCACTAGTGCATACAGCGCATCCAAATTTGCCGTTTTAGGCTTAACAGAATCCCTGATGCTTGAGGTTCGAAAGCATAATATTCGAGTTAGCGCATTGACTCCAAGCACGGTTGCCACTGATCTTGCGATTGAAACAAACCTGACAGACGGCAACCCGGAAAAGGTTATGCAGCCGGAAGACCTCGCAGAATTCATGGTAGCACAGCTGAAACTGAACCCTCGGGTGTTTGTGAAGACAGCAGGCATGTGGTCGACAAATCCGTAAGATTTTTGGAGGAGCCCCTATCGCTTAATGATTGGGGCTTTATTTTTTCTTTTTGGAATAAACTCTTTCTCCCATCAAAAAGAGACTGCCTTAAAGACAGTCTCGACATACATTAATTTGCGCTTCTTTTAAACGGCCACCAGTTTGCCTGGCCGAAGTTCTTGACCATAACCGGAATAAATAGCGGCAGCATTACTAGTGCGTAAAGCATTAATCCGACCAGAACGATAGACGCGATCTGCAATAGCGACAGCATCCCGGATGGCATCATGGCCGCGAATGTTCCGCCAAGGATAACAGCAGCTGAGATAATAACTGTGCCCATCTTTTTCATGGATAACAGCATTGCATCTGCAATTGAAAGGTCACGATATTCATTAAAGCGGTCCATTAAGAAAATGCTATAATCAACGCCAAGTGCGACCAAAATAACGAATGCAAAGAATGGAACTGCCCAGCTGATGCCCGAATATCCAAGCAGGTTTACAAAAATCGCTTCATTCATTGCCATACTTGTATAGTAGGTCAAAATCAATGAACCAATTAAATAGATTGGCATGATAATAGACCTGAAAAGGAACACAAGAATAATCGAAATACCAAGCAGCATCAATACAACTGTACGGGAATAATCCTGATCTGACATTGTGCTCAAATCAGCATTTGTGCTTGTAATCCCGCCTACTGCGACAACCGCATTTTCAAGCTTGGTCCCTTTTGTCGCTCTTTCCACCGCTTCTTTGATTTCACCCACCTGGTTAATGGCTTCGTTGGAGTAAGGATTTGCTTCTAGCACTACATCCATTGTCATGACTTTACGGTCCTCTGACAAATAGACATCAAACACCTGGGCAAACTCTTCATCCTCCAGAACTTCAGGCGGCAGATAGAAACCATCCATATTTTCCGAATTTGATAGGCCAGCCAGATAATCCTGTGCCGAACCGAGACCCTCAGACACCTGTTCCAGCCCATCTGCACTCTGGCCAAGACCATCTGTCAGCTGGCTGATTTGTCCGCCAAGACCGCTGAATCCTGCGAGCAGCTGTTCCTGCCCGCCATTGATTCCTGCTAAACCATTTGTCAGCTTCGGAAAATTATCCACGATTTGCCCCTGCCCGTCAGCAAGCTGATTGAGGCCAGCCTGCTGGGCTTCGATTCCTTTGACAAGCTGCTGAAGTCCGGCAGGTAGTTTTGACTGTTCTTTTAGTATTACATCAAATCCCTTATTTGCTTCTGCCAATCCATTATTTAACTCAGCAATCCTCAAATTCAGCTCATATAAAGCCCCTGTAACTTCACCAAAATTCTTTTGTATTGCCTGTTTGTAAGTTTGGTAGGTTTGATCCGCTGCTAACTGATCATAATTGGCATCAAGGTGGTTATATAAAGCATCATTTGCTGCCATTATTTCACCCAGTCCTGAACTGGCCTTAGAATATCCAGCTTGCAGCTGGGTTAACCCTTGTTGGGATAACTGGTAACCGTTTAAGAGTTTTTGATAATTTGCTGTAAGCTCTTCCGCTCCAGCTTTCGCATCACCTAATCCAGATTTAATTTGATCTGAACCCACAGACCCCTGGCGAATTCCATCTTCAATTTTTGCAAGGTTCGTCTGAATTTCACCAAGTCCGGACTTGATTTCATTGGTGCCAGAGATCAAATCGTTGATGCCTTTTGTGGCATTCTGCAGCTCAGGCTCTGATTTGGACAGTTCGCTGCTTGCTTCATTTAAGCCGTCTGAAATTTTATTTAATCCGTCCTTACCTTCTCCAAGGCCTTCTTCAAGAGTCTCAGCTTGTTTGGCAACAAAGAAGTCTTCGATTGGCTCTCCAGTTGGTCTTGTGACAGATCGGACTGTATCCACCAGATTTACTTTTTCAACCTCTCGGCTGATTTTTTCAGCCAGGCCTACATATTCTGCGGAATCCATTTCCTCATCGTTTTTCAAGACGATTTGCGTTGGCATGGATTCTCCTGGCCCAAAGCTGTCAGCAATGGCATTAAACGCTTTAATGGAATTAACATCTCCTCCGATTTCCTCAAGGGAGTTGTAAGAAAGTTCTCCGTCATATGTCACCAGGAACGGCACACAAACGGCTGCCACTATAAGCAATGCCACGAATGGACGCGCAAGAGAGAATCGCCCGACTGTACCCCATAGGTTGCTTTCTCCATGCTCGGCACTCTTTTTCGAAGGCCAGAAAATTTTCTGCCCCAGCACCGCCATAAAGAATGGCACAATGGTAAATAAAGCAATTAATAATATTGCTACACCAATGGCCACAGCTGCTGCTGACTGATAAAGAATAAATTGCGAGAAGCCAATTGCAGCAAAGCCAATCATAACAGCCAAGCCGCTGAAAAATACTGTGCGGCCCGCATTCCGGTATGTTGCCACAATGGCATCCGCTGTGCTTTCATTATAGGAAAGTTCTTCTTTAAAGCGGCTTAGCAGAAGGATACAATAGTCTGTTCCAATCCCAAACAGAATCGCCACAAGGAAAATCTGAGTATAGTTTGAAATTGGAAAATCCAGTCTATCCACTAAAAATGCCACTATGGATTGTGAGGCAAGATAGGTAAATCCAACTGTCAGCAGCGGGATAATGGGCGCAACCACTGATCGGAATACCAGCAGCAAAACAACCAGAATAAAGACGACTGTGATTCCTTCCGTCTTTTTCAGTCCTTCCTGCGAACTGTTCATGAGATCTTCATTGATCAGCCATTCACTCGTATAATAATGATCTACCTTTGCATCATCAATAGCTGAGTAAAGCTCTTCACTCAGCTCAGCTGGCTCACGGTCGTTCCAGCTTACATTGACAGAAGTCAGAATGGACTTGCCATCCTCTGAAACAAGCTGATCTTTCAAGCTTTCTTCATTAAAGTGGGTAAGAATTTCCGTAATTCCCATTTCGCCGCTTTTTTCTTCAAGCGTTCGGACAGCTTTCTCCGCTTCTTGGATTTCTTCTTCTGTCAGCTTTTTATCATTATGAAAAACAAGTGCGACCTGGGTCTCATCCCCGCCGCCTTCCTGCTTCTGCACTTCTTGCATGATATCCCCGGCAAGTGTGGATGAATACTCTTCAGGCACAGTAATCTGCCCTTTGTCACGGACCAGATCTGCCATGTTTGGCGCTGCCATAAACAAGCCGGCAACCACTGCGATCCAAACGACAATGACAAGCCATTTTCTTTTAATAATTGAATACACTCTTTAATCCCCCGCTTTGTTTTCTGATAAAGTGAAACTTCAATCAGTGGGGGTTCTCTCCCCCCACTGATTGTTAGTTGAACCAATCGGGCCTATACGGGCAGTTTGACTCCCGCTCATACTCCTTCGATTGCTCCTGAGTCTAGAACGGGAGCCTTACTGCCCGTTAGACTGCGATAGTACTTTATCCAATTTTTCAAAGGTTTCAATGAACTGCTGGATTTCGGCCTGATCAAATCTGTTTATCAGCGATTCTACAAGGTTATGAATCTTTTCTTCTGCTTTGACGTACAACTCATTCCCTTTTTCGGTAAGAGTCAGATAGACAACCCTGCGATCATTTTCATCTCGTGTTCGCTGAATCAGCCCTTTTTCCCACATGCGCGTGATCATCGCCGTAATCGCGCTCTTTTTCACGTCAAACACTTCTGCAAGCTCTGACGAAGTACAAGATCCCACCTGATTTATGTACCTCAGTGTAAAATGCTGGTCATTGGTCAGATCGCTGCCTATTTGATTTTTCACAAGTGACGCAGCCTTTTTCTCAACGGAAAAAGAAACGGCAATATACCGGTCGACCAAATCCTTAATATTTGGCACATTCACTTATATATTCACCTCACAAAGTAATTATTCTATCGTTTAACTGTTCAACTGTTTAACTATTAACGTAGTTAACTTTAATATAGGGGAAGATGGTTGTCAATTAAACTTCATCAAAAGGAATAAAATAACGTTTCCCTTTTTTATTTCCTGCACTTACTCCGCAAGTTTGCTTAAGAATCCGCTTTGCTGTATCACTGGATAGGCTGCCCAAATAATTTTGGGCTTCTTTATTTGTTATTGTTGGATTAATCAGGAGGGCATAATCATTTAATGCCTGAATATGTGTATCTTTTGAAACAGGGCTGCACGCAAGGCATTTCCAGTTGCCATGGCCCCTGTTCATAGGAAACGATAAACAGCTGGGACACTGAGCACCCTTTATCAAGTCATTTATCTGTAGAGCATATCTTTGAAGAATATCAATTTCTGCCGGATTATGATCATCTATTAGGCATGAATATAACTTCTTGAGCTGTCTTGAATTGAGGAGAGCGGATGTATATTTTTTTCATACAATCTCATTTTGCTGATGATATCCTAAGAGGGGATTACTAAATAAGGGATTATTTTATCACGGGAATCGAATTTAATTACGGTGCGCTCATTTGCGATAACAACGAGTGGTTCAATCGGAATGACAGGGAAACGGTACCTAACCAGCCAATTCTTTAAATCATCTGCCTGGCGTTTTACCTGTGCCACCGGGTCGGCAAAACCTTCCTCCTTACCTTCAATGGTCCAGATTATTTGTTTAAATGAGGAATTGAAGAAGATAGACCCTGAAAATAATAGGAATTCGACTATTCAGCAAGATATCCTTTTATTTGAATGAATGACCTTCTAAAAATTGAACTTACCAGCGAAATCTGAAATCAGCAGAACCTGACATTTTTCAGCAAAACCAAAAACAGTCCCCCATTTTGGAGGACTGCTTCATTTTAAAAATTATTTTTTAATCAATTCAAGTTCAACAGGAATAAATTCCTCCAGTTCTTCCCCAGCAAGAACCTTTGAAGCTGCATCTACTGCTTGCTCACCCATTAAGTCTGGCTTTTGGGCTACTGTTGCTGCCATTTTTTCGTCTTCTACCGCTTTAACAGCATCATCTGTCGCATCAAAACCGACAACAATTACATCCTCCATGCCTGCAACTGCCAAAGCCTGCACTGCACCAAGGGCCATTTCATCATTGTGGGCAAAAACCGCACCGAAATCACTAGTGCTTTGAATGATGTTTTCCATAACCGTTAATCCTTCTGCACGGTCAAAGTTTGCTGCTTGTTTTGCTGCAACTTCAAAGCCTTCAGCTGCACCGACTGCATCATTAAATCCCTGGCCTCTTTCACGTGCAGCAGATGAACCTGGAATTCCTTCAAGTTCAACAACCTTTCCAGATCCGCCAAGCTGTTCTATGATAAATTCACCGGCCATTTTTCCGCCTGCTGCGTTATCTGACGCAATATGAGTAACAACCTCGCCGCCTTCAGCACTGCGGTCAACCGTAATGACAGGAATATCTGCATTGTTTGCTGACTCAATTGCAGAGGCAACTGCTGCTGAATCTGCAGGGTTTACTAAAAGAATATCCACACCTTGCTGAATTAAATCTTCAATATCACTTACTTGTTTTGCAGGATCATTTTGTGCATCTACCGTTGTGATTTCTAAACCAAGCTCTTTTGCTTTCGCTTCTGCACCATCACGTAATGTAACAAAGAATGGATTGTTTAAGGTAGAGATAGATAATCCAATTTTCTGTGTGCCTTCTTTTTCCCCGCTATTTTGATCGGATGATTTCTCTGTACTGCCGCCGCCCTGTTCTAATGAACATGCACTTACTACCATAGCTGCAACTGCGATAATAAAAAGCTGAAATAATTTTTTCACTGCTAAAACCCCCTTGAAATTTTTCATATAAATTTATTTAAGCAGCTTTTTTCCGATCCAGCAGGACTGCCAGGAGAATAACGCCGCCTTTTACCACTTGCTGATAGAAAGATGAAACGTTTAATAGGTTTAATCCGTTATTCAAAACGCCAATGATTAATGCACCAATTAATGTGCCGAATATCCATCCTCTGCCGCCGGATAGACTTGTACCACCCAATACAACTGCTGCAATGGCATCAAGTTCATAGCTTGCACCTGCGGTTGGCTGGGCAGAATTCAATCGTGAAGCTAAAGTGATTCCAGCTAGGGCAGAAAGGAATCCTGTAATCGAATATACACCTATTTTTAGGCGGTCCACTTTAAGTCCTGATAGCCTTGAAGCTTCTTCATTTCCTCCAATGGCATAAACTCCACGGCCAAAAGTAGTCTTTCTCAGAATGAAAAATAATACAAAGTAAGCAATTAACATGGTTACAACCGGGAAAGGAATGCCAAGAAAATAGCCTTTACCGAGCATTTGAAAGCTCACGGCGTCTGATAGTCCAGTAATAGGACGGCCATCTGTATACACTAGTGTAAATCCCCTGAATATCGTCATCGTTGCCAGTGTGGCAATAAATGGCGCAACTTTTCCCTTAGTAATAATTAATCCGTTAACCATCCCCATTGCAGCACCTGCAGCCAATCCAACGATGACTGCAAGCACAGGGTCCATGCCGCTTGCAAGCATACCGGCAGTTAAAGCAGAAGCAAGCGCCAGAATGGATCCGACAGACAGGTCAATGCCGCCAGTCAGAATGACAAAGGTCATTCCATATGCGATTAGTGCATTAATGGATACCTGTCTAAGCACGTTAAAAATATTATCAGTGGTTAAAAAGCTGGGACTCATGATGGTTAAAATGATCGTTATTAAAATCAGGCCCAGCACCGGGCCAAGCCTTTGCAAAGAACCCAGGCTTTTTGTTAATTGACTCATGATTTCACCCCTCCAGTTGCAGCTTCCATAATTTTTTCCTGACTGGCTTCTTTCTTATCTAGAATGGCAGACAGTTTTCCCTCATGAATAACCATCACCCGATCAGACATTCCCAGGATTTCCGGCAGCTCTGAGGAAACCATAATAATGGAAAAGCCTTTTTCGGTCAGTTCATTCATAATTGAGTAAATCTCTTTTTTCGCTCCTACGTCCACGCCTCTTGTTGGTTCATCAAGGATGAGAAGCTTAGGCTCAGTGCCGAGCCATTTGCCAAATACAACTTTTTGCTGGTTTCCCCCGCTAAGTGATTTGACCTCTTGTTCAGGCCCTGACGTTTTAATCCGTAATTTTTGAATCATTTCCTCGGTCCACTGCTTTTCTTTCTGCTTCTGTATAACAGCTGACTTTGATAATTTTTTCAAGTTTGGTATAGCCAGATTTTCGCGGACCGTTAACCCAAGCACGAGACCTTCATCTTTACGGTCCTCTGTAATGAATCCAATTCCTGCTGCAATGGCATGATGTGGTTTTCGAATGTTTAATTCTTTACCGTCCATGTATATCCGTCCGTTTTTCTTCTTGCGCGCCCCAAAAATTGTTTCCATTATTTCAGTTCTGCCTGCTCCCATTAAGCCGGCAACACCAAGGATCTCACCTTTTCTTACATTAAATGAGATGTTATTGAAAATGCCCTCCAGGCTCAGGTCTTCAACCACAAAACGATCCCCGCCTATCTCTGCAGTGCGTTCTGGGAAACGCTCCCCAAGCTCACGGCCAACCATCATTTTTACAATTTCCTCGAAATCCGTTTCGGATGTTATCTTCGTGCCGATCGATTGGCCATCCCTTAAAACGGTAATTCGATCACACATTCTAAATATCTCTTCCATGCGGTGAGAGATATAAATAATCGCTACTCCTTCTCTCCTTAACTGATTTATGACTGTGAACAGTGTTTCAATTTCCCTATCTGTCAGTGCAGCTGTGGGCTCATCCATTATCAGAACTTCCGTTTCAGCAGCAATGGCCCTGGCAATCTCGATCATTTGCTGCTGCCCTACTGATAATTCTCCTGCTTCCTTCTGAGGATCTATGTCGATCCCAAGCCGATTCAGGTTCTCCTTCGTTTTCTCATTCATTTCTTTTGTTTTTAAAATTCCAAATGGCTGCCTTTTCAGTTCCTTGCCAAGGAACATATTCTCTGCAACAGTTAAGTAAGGAATGATGTTCAGCTCCTGGTGAATAACTGCTATTCCGGCTTTTTCTGCTTCTTTGGGTGAATGATATTCCACTATTTCTCCTTTATAAAGAATTTCCCCGGAATTGCTTTTATGGATTCCCGTAAGAATTTTCATTAAGGTTGATTTACCGGCTCCGTTTTCTCCCATCAAAGCATGAATCTCACCAGGAATTAAATCGAAATCGACACCCTTTAAAACTTGTACATGGAAAAAAGACTTATGAATATTCTTCATTTCAACTACTGGAGTTTTGTTCATCAGAAAATCACTCCTGAATGCAGAATGATATTCGCATATGGTGTTGCTTCCCCCGAACGAATAACTGCTTTTGCTTGCTGCGTCAGCTTCTTAAATTCTTCATGGGATACATAATCTTTATCTGTGAACTTATTTTCAAGTACCTCTTTCAATTCAGGGTTAAAGTCTTTTATTTCTTGTGCCAAGGTGACTTTCTCAATCTCCATATCTGCCACCAATGCTTCAAGAACTTGTAGAAATGATGGTGTCCCTTGTTTTAAAGCAAGGTCAATCCGTTTTATCTCTTTAGGGATTGGAAGTCCGCAATCTGCAATCACGATGGTATCTGTATGTCCCATTTCACTTAATACCTTGGAGATTTCGCTATTCAATATTCCATTCTTTTTCATCTTTGCCGCACCTCCATTCTATTTTTCCTGCAATCTATTAACTTCATCACGGCTGGGCATTCCGGATTGCGCACCAAGCTTTGTGACAGATAACGCAGCAGCTTTTACGGCAAACTCACATGCACTCTTGAGATCGTTACCTTCTGAAAGAGCAACAGCAAGTGCACCATTAAAGGTGTCTCCAGCGCCGGTTGTATCTACTGTCTCTACCTTTAAGGCTGGGATTGTAACTTCTTTTTTTCCATCATATAGCAGTACACCCTGTGCACCTTTGGTTATTACAAGCTTATCTATTAATGAGTTAAGCACGTCCTGATCATTTTTATATAGTGAGAATAGCTCTTCTGCTTCATATTCATTTGGTGTTAAGTACGTAATCATTTCAAACCAATGTTTTGGTATCTGTTCGAACGGAGCAGGATTCAAAATGACTTTGACCCCGCCTTGATGTGCTATTTCAAGAGCCTTTTCCACACTTTCCAGCGGAATTTCAAATTGCAGCAGGAGCCAGTCGCTTTTTACTATTTCTTCTTTGTACTCTTCTACTACATTGGGAGTCAATTGAAGATTTGCTCCTGGAACAACGATAATTTTATTATCACCCTCATAGACTGTTATGCTGGCAATCCCTGTTTTCCCATGTGTAACCGGTTTCACACTATCCGTGCTGATTCCCAGATTTCGCAAATGTGTTAAGTATTCATTGCCAAACAGATCATCGCCAACTCGCCCAATCATCTGGACTTCAGCTCCCAGCTTGGCTGCAGCAACTGCCTGGTTAGCTCCCTTGCCTCCAGGTATAGTTGAAAAATGCTCACCGATAACTGTTTCGCCCAGCAGGGGATCTTTATTTGTTATAGTGACGAGGTCCATATTAATACTTCCTAAAACAGTAATCATTTATATTTCACCTTCTTTGTATTATCTGCGTTTGGCAGATTCCCTTATAACCATTTCTGTATCATAAACTACGTGGACGTCATCAAGCCTTTTGCCATCAATCAGTTCTAGAAGCATGGTAGCGGCTCTTTTTCCCATCTCGTAAATGGGCTGGGCCATCGTGGTGATTTCAGGTGATACCGTTTCTGTCCATTCAATACCATCAAACCCCATGACAGATAGATCCTCTGGCACACTTAAGTTAAGTCTTCTAGCAGCTTTTAGGGCACCAACGGCCATGACATCATTGCCTGCAAATACTCCATCAATATCAGGATTTTGTTTAAGCAGTTCCAGGAAAGCTTTCTCGGAATCTTTTAAATGGTATTCTCCCTCACACTCAATCAGCGGCATATTTTGCTCGTTCATTTCGTCTTCATATGCTTTCTGCCTCAAAATGGAGTTTTCAATATATTTTGGTCCTTTAATATGGGCAATTTTTTTACATCCATTTTCAAGCAGGAATCTGACAGCTTTTCGGGCTTCATTATAGTTATCGACTGTTACGGAAGGAATGCTGTTATGGAAAAAACGGTCTAATGCTATGATTGGCAAGTTCAAACGTTCAACATGCTCAAGCTCTAACGTATTGGAAACAATGATGGCACCATCTATATGATTTTCCTGCATTTTTTCCAAGTACATTAATTCTTTTTTCAGATCCTCATCACTATTGCAAAGAAAAGTAGTATATTCCGCTTTATTTGTTACATCCTCCACTGCTCTAACCAGCTGCGGAAAATATGGGTTTGTTATGTCCGGGACAATAAACCCGATCATTTTGGATTTCTTTTTAAAAAGGCTCCTTGCTACATTATTGGGGCGATATTGCAATGCTTTAATCGCTTTCTCAACCTTTGCTCTTGTATCCTCATGGACGTATCCCTGATTGTTAATCACTCTTGAAACAGTAGCAACAGATACTTGGGCCTCTTTAGCTACATCTTTAATTGTTACCATATAGGTTCTCTCCATTCTAAAAGGCAGGTAACCATTTTATAAACATGTAACCGGTTACACAACCCAATAAAACAAATCCGGTTAATTTGTAACCGGTTACATAACATTTTCAATTAAAACCGGGTGTAACCGGTTACATATATGTTAATATGATTTTTTTAATCTGTCAACTATGCTTAAAGGATATTTATCTGCGAATTATTTATTATATCAGCCATGCAAAATCTCTATTCTACCAGCGATAAACACCTGCGATTTAAACTGACAAAAAAGACCCCATCTCTGGAGCCTTGTCCGTTAAAATTCGATTTGAATCTTTTCTGCCTCTTCAATCTTCTTCCCATCAGCACTAAACACATCGCTAGTGGTGATTTCGAAATGTGTCAGATCCGATTTTTCTATTATAAAGCCAACATTGCCAGCTTTGGTTTCGTTTGGCCCAATTTCTTCGGTTAGCCCATCAAGGTAAATATCCTTTTCCCAAGTTATTTGCTCACCTTTACTTGTTTCAAGGATGGCTGCCGGGGCAAAGTTCACTTTTTGATCAGAAGTGTTCTTAATTTCAACAAAGACTTTAACAAAATCGAATTCCTCGTCATGCGTCAGGGTATGAAAATAATCCACTAAGCTGTAGTCTGGCTTCAAATGCATTACTTTTGCATCTGTCACTTTCATTTCAATGGGGCCGATACTATGAATACCATTAACGTTTTTTGTTTTTTTCAAAGTAAGTTCACCTTTTTCGTCCAGGTGAGTCTGTCCTGCTTTTTCCAACTGCCGATCATCCGGAACCTGAGGGTTTGGTGCATAATTTTTCACAGCTTCACTTTTTTTCGGAGCTTCAGCACTGACATCAGAAGGCTGTTCCGGCGCGTTTGAGCATCCAAATAAAACAAACGATAAGAGAGCAATCATTGTTATCAGTTTTTTCATGATGATCCCCCTTCCATTGGTGTAAAAAGTTCCCGCTGCTCCTTGAAAGCAGCGGGAGATGATACATTATTTATCTTCAACTTTTACATTGGACTTCAATATTTCAAAAATCAATTTAGCATGGTCTGTATTTTCGATTTGCCCTGCAAAGCGGTCGCTTGAAGGGCCAAATGCATATACCGGCACGTCTTCACCAGTATGGCCGCCAGTTGTCCAGCCAGTATGGGATCGCTCATTAAAGATTTCCTCAATCGCGTTATCAATATCTGTTACATTCTTCGTTTCGGCAGCATCTTTAACAGATTGGATCTCTTCACCAGTTAGATCAAGGTCGATATATTGGTTCAAAGTTTTTTCTGCATCCGCACCTTTTACAATTTCCGCTGCCATAAAGTCAGGTGTACGCTTTGCTGCTTTAATTGGCTCGCTGAACCAATTATAGATGCCGTCAGAACCGATGGAATAGCCGCCAGTTGAGTGGTCAGCAGTTGCAACAACAAGGGTATGCTTGTCCTTTTTTGCAAAATCAATGGCTGCTTTGAATGCCTTTTCGAAGTCTTCCATTTCGCTCATTGCCCCAACTATATCATTATCATGGCCAGCCCAGTCTACCTGGCTGCCCTCTACCATCAGGAAGAAACCGTCTTTATCCTTGTTCAGACGCTGGATTGCAGAACTCGTCATTTCTTCCAATGAAGGAGTATCTTCTGTGCGGTCAATCATTTTTGGCAAGCCGCGCTCTGCAAATAAACCAAGAACCTGCTCATTGTCATCCGCAAATAACTGGTCGCGGTCTGTTACATAGCTGAATCCATCCTTCTTAAACTCTTCTGTAAGATTTCTGTCATTGCGGACAAATAAATCTGTGCCTCCGCCAAGAAGTACATCTACCTTATGATCGCCATTGATAAGGTCATCATAGTAATCATCCGCAATGGCATTCATATTCTTGCGGCTTTCGTCATGGGAGCCGAATGATGCAGGAGTCGCATGCGTAATTTCAGAGGTTGCCACAAGTCCTGTTGCTTTTCCTTTCTCTTTTGCAGCTTCCAAAACGGTTTTCACTTCTGATCCATCGTTATCTACGGCAATCGCATTGTTATAAGTTTTAATGCCAGCAGACATTGCTGTTGCTGCAGATGCGGAGTCTGTTACATTTTGTTCCGGATCTTCCGGGTAAGTCATTTGCTGGCCGACCAAATATTTATCCAGCTCGGAACGCTCAACAAATTTTGTGCTTGGGTCGTCTTTCATATAACGGTATGCAGATGTATAAGATACTCCCATTCCATCACCGATAAGGAAAATTACATTCTTAATTTTTCTATTATCTTCGTTCCCTTTTGCTTCTGTATGCTGAACTGTACCCATTAGTCCTCCAAACGCAACTGCAGAAGCAGCAAGAACCGGAATTGCTTTTTTTGTCAATTTCTTTAATCTCATTCTAGTAATCCTCCCTGTTGTTTTTAACCACAATTAAAAGTATAGTGACAGTGTGTAAATGGAAGATTAATAGAATGTAAAAATTAGAGGGCACTTATGTAAAGACCTGGTCTTTGCTTTCTTGGAATTTTTTGTGTAAAATCCATTAACAAATGAAAGTGTTGAAGGAGCGATTTTTTATGAAAGTTTTGGCCCTGCTGGGAAGCACAAGAGAAAATGGCAACTCCGAATTCCTGGCAAAAAAAATAGTAGAAGGCACTGAACATACCCTTGTTCAGCTGTCTGAAATGCATATTGAACCGATTATTGATAAAAGGCATGCAGCAGGCGGTTTTTCACCGGTAAAAGACGATTATGAGCAATTAATTCAGCATATGCTGTCACATGATGTTTTTCTATTTGCCACGCCTCTGTATTGGTATGGGATGAGCGGTCCGATGAAGGATTTCTTTGATCGCTGGTCACAGTATCTAAGGGATGAACGCTTTAACCTGAAAGAAGAGCTGGCAAAGAAGAAAGCTTACGTTGTTATTACAGGCGGCAGCAGCGCGAAAGTAAAAGGACTTCCCCTTGTTCAGCAATTTCAATATATTTTCGAGTTTGTAGGCATGGAGTTTGCTGATTATATCATTGGAAGCGGAGTAAAGCCGGGAGAAGTTAAAGAGGACACTCTTGCTTTAGCGAAGGCCGAACAGTGGAATACATTATTTTCAAAATAAAAAGGCGGACTTATGGGCCGCCTTTTTTTCATATCACGATTCCTGTCTTACCCTGGAATCTTTATTCAGCTGATTTTCCCCATCAGGGTCTAAATATAATTTCCTGCTTGGCATAGCTACATAAACACGCTCATTTTCAAGAATGTCCATGATCTCAAAATTAATTTCTTCCTTAATTTTCAAGAATTCTCCCCAATTTGTCGTTTTGGTAAAGAAATAAAGGAAGATATCGAGTCCATTTTCTTTGTAGTCGTCAAAGGTCACAAGAATGGTTTCCGGGTGTATATCGGGATGATTTTTTAACAGATACTCGATCTGCCCTACCACATTCGCCATTTGATCTTTCGTTGTATCATGAGTAACGCGCAATCTGAAGCTGATTTGCCTTTTCCCCATCTTGCTCCAGTTTGTAATCGATTCATTGGCTAAAGTAGCATTAGGAACTGTGACCAGCGCCTGGGCAAATGTCCTTACCCTGGTGCTTCGAAAAGAAATATCTTCAACTGTTCCCTCCACACTTGGCGTCATAATCCAATCGCCAATCGTGAACGGCTTTTCAGTAATGATGACAAATCCGCCAAACAAATTGCCCAGTACATCCTTGGCAGCAAAAGCAATGGCGACTCCGCCTAATCCAAGTCCAGCAACAAAGCCATTAACATCATAATCAAATTCCTGGGCAACCACGCTGATACTGATCGCCACTATAACAACTCTCAAGGACTTTGAGATAAATGGAATGAGAATATCATCAATTTCCAGATTATACCTAACCTTTAGACTGGTAAAAAGGGCAGATGATGCAGCTGCCATGTTGTACAAACCCCAGGTAATCATAATGATAACAGACGCTCTAATAATATCTAAAAACAAGGAATTATGCTGGTTTAAGTGAGGAAAATAACCGACAGAAACATAGATTCCTATAATGATAAATAACCACTGAATCGGCTTTTGAAATGAAACAAAAATATGTGAGAAAAAGTCATTTGGCGCTTTTCTGCTAAGCCTTAATAATAGTGTAAATACATATTTGGTGAAAAGCTTCCGGAAAAGGAGAAACAGCAGGAAAATCCCAATTGATATTCCCAGATCCACCAATATATCTTCTTTCATGTAAGTTTCCCAGAACATATGAATAACCTCCTTGATGCTATTTGTTATCATAACATAATTCTATAAGACAGGTTATCATACGAAATTCCCTAAAAAACGCATTGGAAAAACCTTTCTTCATCCGAAGAGTTTGCCCAGTTCAATCCCCAGCAAAGCCAGGAGTATTCCGCCGCCATAGCTCAATACATTATAAAGAATGAGCTCTTTTTTCCTTTTATCCATATGGAGCTGTATTGCTTCCAGATTAAATGTAGAAAAAGTAGTGAAAGCTCCCATAAAACCAGTGCCGATCAGCATAAAAAGGCTGCCTTCTATTCCTGAGCCCACCATGATTCCAAGAAGAAGGGAACCACTTAAGTTAATAACAAGCGTAGCTGCAGGGAACCTCGACACAATCCTTTTATTTATAACCTGACTGACCCACAGCCGGCATATCGCTCCAAAGAAACCGCCCATCCCCACCATCAGAAAATGAAACATACTCATTCTGCTTCTTCTCCTTTCGTGACTCGGAATCCTAGTCGGCTCATCCATAATCCGCCAAAAATGCTGGCTGCAACATACAAAACTGCCAGTGCTGTCTTTCCATCGAGAAAGAGTGTTACCGTTTCAACACTTAAGGTTGAAAAAGTCGTAAAGGAGCCAACAAAACCAGTTCCCAGAGCTGTTTTTAAATGGGCTGGCAAGGAAAAACGCACAAGCAGCCCCGTCATAAGCCAAGCGAGAAGAAAACTTCCCAGCAGATTAACCGTCAAAGTAGCAAATGGAAAAACCGCACTCTCATGAAAGAGGAAAATACCAATGGAGTACCTCAAAGAGGCTCCAAGAAATCCTGCAGCCCCAACTAATAAATAAACCACCCCTATCCCTCCCTTTTTTCTTAGTTTGTCCAATATAAAAAGACTCCTGCCAGCTACCTCACAACTGACAGGAGTCATTAGCCTAAAGGCGGTTAAAGGTGAACTCCATCACCTATTACTTTTTATCTTCATTAACACTATAAAACATATGAACAGGGATTAAAAGACCTTTAAAAAATCTTCTTTAACAACATCATCACTATCAAGGCGAAAATCCTGGTCTCGTCATCCACCTCATATTGGTTTCGGTCACTTTATATGTCCTCCTGTTAAATTTCTTGGAGCAAAAGGTGCGAGGCATCTATTTTTTATTGAATTACTATTCTAGCAGAACAAATACTCAGCACATTTTATTTAAGTAATATTGCCTCATCCCCAACTCTTATCTCACCACATCGTTCAACTTTTGCCCAAACCCCAAACATTGCAGCATGGTGAGTTGCCAAGGTTTTCAATATACGAGCATCCTGCTTTAGTTCCTCTTGAGGATTGTTTACCATAATACACCTTTGAAGCGGGGCAACAATTTTCAGGGTAACACTTTCTCCTACTTGAATTAGCTGATCCACCCATTCATCCTCAAGATACCCTGTTGCTTCTGTTTCGATTACTAGGTTTGCCCGAAATCGGCGAGAGTCTGCTATTTCCCCTAAATCCTTACTTAACATTTTTAACGCAGAGGTTGTGATGATACTTATGGGCCCTTCATCAAAATGTGATATTGACTCTTCCTTTGCCAATATTACTGGAAACCCTAACAGCTCACTTAGTGCCTTGTTTACCCTTTCCTGATCACCTCGATATTCTGTTCCATCGGGCATAGTGATAAGGGGGGTGTCCCGCTCATATTTTGCTTTAAAGTTAAACAAGCCTTCCATCTGCTGAAAGCGCCGTGTAGTCTTTCCACTGCCAAATTTTCCATCCTCATTTTTAATTGCCCATAAACGGTCTCCGAGTATACCTCGACTATCAACTGGGGCAGAGGATAAAGACTCCCCCAAAACTGATTTCACTGGAAACCTATTGATTTCTTGGACTCTTCCAATACGTTCATTCTTTTGATTCAAAGTCTATCCCCCCGTATTTGGCCTAAACCTGCAGTTCGTAAGATTAACTCTCCTTCATTTTACTTCGTATCCCTTTAAACTTGATCAATAGCAAGTTCGACAAAAAAGAGCGTTAACCCTTTTTGGATCAACGGGAACCGTAACTTATTTATATTTATTAAAAAGTGAGATAAGAAGGCAAGACCAATCTTATTGAAGAAAAACACCGTTAGGTAAGTAAGGAAAAAACAGTATCAGGTAATTGATGCGGGGTTAAAAAGCGTGTTGAAATATTTATACAAACACAACAGCCAGTGATTTTGTCTGCGGAATATTACTGTGGGCTTTAAGAATGTAACTTCAAATTTTTACGATTGGAAGAGGACACCATATTGCAATGTCCCCAATCATTAAAGTGACTTCTCGAAATGCATTAGCCACTTCTCTTTGTTTCGAAAGATAGAGTTACACTTAACTTTATTCAATGCATTTAAAGCATAACATTGTCAAAAACACTTTAAAGAATCATATAGTTTAAGTTACAACAAATAAAAAACCACCAAATATGTATTTGGTGGAGACGGAGGGAGTCGAACCCTCGTCCAGAAATATCGGCACTTAAGCTTCTACGAGTGTAGTCGATATATTCGCAATTCGCTGATCCTTATGCCTATCGACGGGCGTCCGGCCAGCTAGCCTGGTTGTTCTCTTCCTTCATCCTCAGGCGGTGGAATCCGGCGTAGCCCACTAAGAGTGAGTCCGCTACCCTACCACATGGGCTATGGAGGGGCGAACCGCTAAAGGCCTATTAGGCAGCTAAAGCGAAGTTGTTTTGAGTTTTGCCAGTTATTGGCTTTGACGTTTTAACGAGGCCGATCCCCTCGACTCGCAACCTAAGCTCGAACTATCCCTGTCGAATCCGTAGCGTCCCCATTATAATAGGTCTGCGTCGAATCTTATTCAGTACGCTGACGTTCGGATAAGCTCGAATAGATGAGCTAAAGATTGTGTCACTCGCTGTGACAATTACTATTATAGCACACTGAACTAATTTTTCAATTGTAAGGTTCTGGGTTTACATTTTCTGCCTTTCACGGAAAGCACGCTCTACTTCACGCTTGGCTTCTTTCTTCTTCAGATCCTCACGCTTGTCATATTTCTTTTTACCCCTTGCCAGGCCAATTAAAACTTTTGCATAACCATTTTTAAGATACATTTTTAATGGAACGATCGAATAGCCGACTTCCTTTGACTCGCCAATTAGCTTGCTGATTTCTTTTCTATGCAAAAGAAGCTTTCTTGTCCTTAGCGGATCGTGATTGTAGCGGTTTCCCTGCTCATAAGGACTGACATGCATGCCGAAAAGATAGATTTCATTGTTTTGAATTCTGGCATATGAGTCCTTAAGATTCACCTTGCCCGCACGGATCGATTTAATTTCCGTCCCCTGCAGAACAATGCCTGCTTCGTATGTTTCTTCTATAGCATAGTCATGATAGGCCTTTTTATTTTGCGCAACCATTTTGCCAGTTCCTTTTGGCATGTTGAATCCCCCTTTGCTCCTCTTTCCTGAAATCAGGAAATGCAGCATCCGTTCTATAGCGGTCTCTCTATTATAGCAAAATTGCGTGCCCCTCTCAACGAGTAGCCCTGCTGAGAAGGGAAAGAGAGAGCCTTTTCGGCCCTCCCAATTTTCTTTACCTCTTCTTTTTCTTCCGCTTTGCTTTTGGCGCATTTTCGTAATGCTTTTTCTCTTTTTTCTTTCTCGGGCCGCCTGAACTGTTTCCATTTCCCTGGTCAGTCTTACTTCTGCGCGGCTTTTTCTCGCTGCTGCCTGTCTTGAACACCTTTGGAGCTTCACGTGGTTCCCGTCTGCGGGTTCCCTTCATGCCGACGATCTCAAAATCAATCGAGCGTTCGTCTTTATTTACATTGACGACACGAACAGTGATCTCGTCGCCTATGCGGAACACATTGCCCGTACGCTCGCCAATCATCGCCATCTGGCGCTCGTCATAGCGGTAATAATCGTCCGTCATATAGCTGACATGAATAAGGCCTTCAATCGTGTTTGGAAGCTCGACAAACATTCCAAAATTCGTAACAGAACTGATGATCCCATCATATTCTTTGCCAATTTTATCAGCCATATATTCCGCTTTCTTAAGCTCATCTGTTTCGCGTTCCGCTTCCACTGCACGGCGCTCCATATTGGAAGAATGCTCAGCAATATCCGGGAGCTGTACATTCCACTTTTCCCTTGTCGCCTGATCCAGCTTGCCTTCAATTAAATAGGTGCGGATTAGTCTGTGGACAATTAAGTCCGGGTAACGGCGAATCGGTGATGTGAAGTGTGTGTAAAACTCTGTTGATAACCCGAAATGGCCCAGGCTCTCTTCATAATATTTCGCCTGCTGCATGGAGCGGAGCATCACTGTGGATACAACCATTTCTTCCGGCTTTCCCTGAACCTCTTCAATGATTTCCTGAAGAGCACGCGGGTGAACGGAATTGGCTGTTCCTTTTACAATATAGCCAAAGTTCGTGATGAACTCGAAAAATCTTCTCAGCTTATCTTCCTTCGGATCTTCATGGATACGGTAAATGAAAGGTACATCCATCCAATGGAAGTGCTCAGCAACGGTTTCATTGGCTGCGAGCATAAACTCTTCAATCAGGCGCTCCGCAATCGAGCGTTCGCGCAATGCCACCTCTGTCGGATTGCCCTCTTCATCCACAATGACTTTCGCTTCTTTAAAATCAAAGTCGATGGCTCCGCGATGCATTCTCTTATTACGCAAGATCAAAGAAAGCTCCTTCATCAGCTCGAACATCGGCACAAGCGGCTGGTACCTGTTGATAAGTTCTTCGTCCTGCTCTTCCAAAATCTTATTCACATCTGAATAAGTCATCCGTTCCGTTGTTTTAATCACACTCTGGAAAATCTCGTGTTTCACCACTTCCCCGTCCGGTGTAATTTCCATCTCGCAAGAAAGGGTAAGACGGTCCACTTTCGGATTCAAAGAGCAGATGCCGTTTGATAAGCGATGCGGAATCATCGGGATCACCCGGTCCACTAAATACACGGAGGTTGCCCGCTCTTCAGCCTCCCGGTCGATTGGTGAATCTTCTCGTACATAATACGTTACATCAGCAATATGGACACCAAGTCTGTAATGTCCGTTTTCAAGCTTTTGGACCATTACTGCGTCATCAAGGTCTTTCGCATCAGCACCGTCAATGGTAACGATGACTTCGTTTCTAAGATCCCGGCGGTTTTCCAATTCACTTGGATCAATCGTATCCGGCGTTTCTTCAGCTTGCTTAAGCACCTCATCCGGAAACTCAAGCGGAAGGCCATGCTTGTGAATAACAGATAGAATATCCACACCCGGGTCATTTTTATGCCCGAGAATGTCAATAACTTCTCCTTCTGCACTCTTTCTGCCTTCTGGATAAGTGGTCAGTTTTACAACGACCTTGTGCCCTTCAACAGCGCCTTTTGATGCTGCTTTGGGGATAAAAATATCACTGGCAAACTTTTTATCATCCGGGATAACAAATCCAAAATGCTTACTTTCCGTATAAGTTCCGACAATTTGTGTCACACCGCGCTCTAATATGCGGACAATTGTACCTTCCCGCCTCTGTCCTGAATTCTCAGTCGTCACACGCGCAAGAACGATATCGCCATTTAAAGCATTATTCGTTTCATTGGGCGGGATAAAAATATCATCCATTCCCTGCTCTTCCGGAATGACAAAGGCAAATCCCTTTGCATGGCCGGAAAGCTTGCCGCGGATAAGATTCATTTTTTCCGGCAAGCCGTAGCGATTGCTTCTCGTCCTGACGACAAGCCCTTTTTCCTCCATGACAACAAGTGCCTTGACGAAATCTTTGAAGCCTGTGGAATCCTCTATTCCAAACGCAGCTTCAAGCTCCTGAACCGTCAATGGCTTATACGCTTCATCTTTCATATAATGAAGCAGCTTGTCGATCAGTTGTTGTATATTATTTTCCATATCTTCATCCCTCCTTGGGGAGTTTTTCTTCTGGTATTATTCTTCCCAATCAAGCTTTTCTAAAAACCCATACACATCTTCGTGCAGCTGATCACGCTCTTTATCGAGAGTAATCACGTGCCCGGATTCTTCGTACCACTTCAGCTGCTTTAAGTCATTCTCCACTTCATTAAAAATGATATTAGCACTGTCCGTGTTGATCATATGGTCATGTCGTGCCTGTACAACAAATGTTGGGGAGTAAATCATATCCACATGATTTCGCACATCCGCGATCAGCTCCTGGAGTGCCTTTAATGTATTCATCGGTTTTTTTTGGAACTCTTCCATTTCCTGTTCAATTTGTTCTTCCGGCTTACCTTCAAGTCTCTTATATTCTCTCGCGTAGCTCAGAATTCCTTCATACATGACTTCTTCGCTTTTTATGTACATAGGTGCGCACATCGGAACAATCCCCTTTACAGGTACAGTGTAACCCAATTTAAGGGAAAATACGCCGCCAAGGGAAAGTCCGGCCACTGCAATTTCTTTATGTCCCTTGTTTTTTAGAAATTCATACCCTTCCACCACATCTTTCCACCAGTCTTCCGGGCCTGTATGAACCAGCTCTTCTGGCGGAACTCCATGTCCCTTATACTGCGGAGCATGGCAGGTGTATCCCTTTGTTTCAAGAAATCTTGCCATCATTCTTACATCTGCTGTATTTCCGGTAAAACCATGCAGCAGCAGGACTGCTCTTTTTCCATTTCCAAATGTAAACGGTTTTGGCGCCACAACTCTCATTGATAAAACTCCTTTTACCTTTATAATTCCTATATTTTTATTAATCAAACGTTTGATTAATTCTGCATTCCTTATTTTTAGCAAACAGCGGGGCAACATGCCAATAAAAAAGCTTTCTTATGTAAAAAATGTGAACGTTAGCCAAAATAGGCAAATGTACAGAGCCAAAAATAAAAGCCTGACCTTCTGAAGGCCAGGCGCTGCATTCATTTATATCGCGAAATAAGAAACTAAAACAGTAAGGATAAAGAATAAAACAGAAAGAACGATCGTGATGCGGTGAAGAATCAGATCAATCCCGCGTGCTTTTTGCTTTCCAAAAAGCTGCTCAGCTCCCCCTGAAATGGCACCGGAAAGACCTGCGCTTTTACCAGACTGAAGGAGTACAACTACAATTAGGCCAATCGAAACTATGACTAAAAGGGTAATCAATAATGTATGCATGAAGCCACCTCCTGAAAACGTACAATCACATTATTCTTAATTTATCACATTTTTATTGCATAAACAATAAGATTTTGGCAGGACCTGTTAGTTGGAAGGACTTTTATAGCAGCTGAGAGAATTTATATTGTGAAAGGAATGATGCCGTTGATCATAAAAGAGCGGAAAATATCAAATTTTATTCTTAGCATTAATGCCTTATTGAGTAGACTCCCGCTATCACATCCAAAAAGGGGTCTCATCGAAAGTGATTAACGAAGCGAAAAGCAGGTATTCGCGGAGAAGAGGCTGTGGATTACTTTTTAAAAGATTTACCTGAGTTCATAATCGTTAAAGATACTCGGCTTTCCAATGGCAACGGAGACTTCTTTCAAATCGATATGCTTCTCCTATGCCCAAACTTCCTTCTTATCCTCGAAATTAAGAACATCTCCGGCACTATTTATTTTGACCCCGCATTTAACCAGCTGAAAATGAGCAAGCAAGAAAAGGAAAGAGGTTTTCGATCCTTTAATACAAGCTAAAAGGCAGCAAAAGGAACTTGGAAAATGGCTGGCTGATCATAAGATTCACACACCCATTGAATATCTTGTTGTAATCAGTAATCCTTCTACTGTTATCAAGACTTCCTTTTATCACAAATTGGCCATAGAAAAGGTGCTGCATGCGAGCCATTTGAGAGAAAGGATAGATAAACTAAAGGAGAACTATCCGGCAGAGACATTAACAGACAGAGAGATCAGAAAGTTAAGCAGAGCTATTACAAAAAAGAATATCCCTGCGAATTACAATGTCCTAAAATACTATGACATTGATATAAAAGAGATTATTACCGGCATTCAATGTCCTGAATGCAGCAGATTTTCAATGAAAAGGATGCTGGGCACCTGGAAATGCAGTAATTGCCATACTGCTGATAAGGAAGCACATATTAGAACCCTCCATGATTACCTTCTTTCGATTAGTTCCTCCATTACGAATCAGCAATTTCGGGAATTCACCCATTTATCTTCCTCAAATATTGCCAAAAAGCTGCTTACTGCGCTGAAACTTCCCTTTTCCAGTTCATATAAAGACCGAACCTATCAATTATCTGCCGATTTTTTTGAGAGACTCCATTTTACCAGCCGAAAGTGAATATTTACTGGCCAATATTTGATTTTTACCGGCCAAAACCGGGAAAATGCCGGCCAAACTGTCCTATTTACCGGCCAACATCAAAAAAACAGCCGCCCCACGCGGGACGGCTGCACAAGCAAGATTACTTGCTCAAGTTATAGAAGGATTTTAATCCATCATATACAGCTAAATCGCCAAGCTCGTCTTCGATGCGAAGAAGCTGGTTGTATTTAGCAATACGGTCTGTACGTGACATTGAACCAGTTTTGATTTGGCCAGCGTTTGTTGCAACAGCGATGTCAGCGATTGTAGCATCTTCTGTTTCACCGGAACGGTGAGATACAACTGCTGTGTAGCCGGCACGCTTCGCCATTTCGATTGCTTCGAATGTTTCCGTTAAAGTACCGATTTGGTTTACTTTGATCAGGATTGAGTTGCCTACGCCCTGCTCGATTCCTTGAGCAAGCTTCTTCGTGTTTGTAACGAATAAGTCGTCACCAACAAGCTGAACTTTTCCGCCGATGCGATCAGTTAATAGCTTGTGTCCTTCCCAGTCGTTTTCGTCAAGACCATCTTCAATTGAGATGATTGGGAACTCGTTTACAAGCTCTTCGTAGAAGTTAACCATGTCTTCTGAAGTTAAGCCAGTACGGCCTTCGCCTGCAAGATCGTATTTGCCAGTTTCTTTGTTGAAGAACTCAGAAGAAGCAACATCCATTGCAAGGTAGATGTCTTTGCCTGCTTCGTAGCCAGCATTTGTGATAGCTTCAATGATGACTTCAAGAGCTTCACGGTTAGAGCCAAGGTTTGGAGCGAATCCGCCTTCATCACCTACAGCTGTGTTCAGGCCTTTGCCAGATAAAACTTTTTTCAATGAATGGAAAACTTCAGCACCCATACGGATTGCTTCTTTAAAAGTAGGAGCTCCTACAGGCATGATCATGAATTCCTGGAAGTCCACGTTGTTGTCAGCGTGAGATCCGCCGTTGATGATGTTCATCATTGGTGTTGGAAGCTGCTTCGCATTGAAGCCTCCAAGGTAACGGTATAACGGAAGTCCTACAGACTCGGCAGCAGCATGTGCACAAGCCATGGATACGCCAAGGATCGCATTCGCGCCAAGCTTGCCTTTGTTTTCAGTTCCATCTAATGCGATCATCGTGCGGTCGATGCCAACCTGGTCAGTTACATCTAGACCAATAACAGCGTCAGCAATTAGGTTGTTTACGTTGTCTACTGCTTTTTGAACGCCTTTTCCAAGGTAACGGGACTTGTCGCCGTCACGAAGTTCTACTGCTTCGTGCTCACCAGTGGACGCTCCAGAAGGAACGATGGCACGGCCAAAAAATCCTGATTCTGTTAAAACTTCAACTTCAACTGTTGGGTTACCGCGGGAATCTAATACTTCACGAGCATATACTTGTTCGATAAATGGCATAGTAATTCTCTCCTTTTTTATAAATAATCTTTTATTTTTTCAATAAAGAGGTTCCTGTCATTTCTTCAGGTTTTTCCAATCCAAGCAGGTCCAGGACAGTTGGAGCAAGGTCTCCTAAAATTCCGTCTGTACGGAGCTCTGCACCATCCTGTGTAACGATGACTGGAACTGGGTTTGTTGTATGAGCGGTCATTGGGCTGCCTTCCAAGGTAACAACTTCATCAGCGTTGCCATGGTCAGCTGTGATAATCGCTTTTCCGCCTTTAGAAATAATCAAATCAACAATTTTGCCAAGGCATTCGTCAACTGTTTCAACCGCCTTGATCGTTGGCTCAAGCATGCCTGAGTGCCCCACCATGTCCGGGTTAGCAAAGTTCAGGATGATCGCATCGAAATTATCAGCCTCTATTTCCTTCAGCAACGCGTCCGTTACTTCATAAGCGCTCATTTCAGGCTTAAGGTCATAGGTAGCTACTTTCGGTGAATCGATCAGGATCCGCTCTTCGCCAGGGAATTTCTCTTCACGTCCGCCGCTCATAAAGAACGTCACATGAGGGTACTTTTCTGTTTCCGCAATGCGGAGCTGTGTTTTTCCATTTTGCGCCAGAACTTCACCAAGGGTGTTATCAAGGTTGGTCGGTTTGAACGCTACATATCCGTCAACTGTTTCACTGAAGTGGGTTAAACAAACGAAGAACAAGTTCTCAGGATGTCCTGGCCCTCTATCAAATGAACGGAAGTCTTTATTTGTAAAAGTGTTCGAAATCTGGATTGCCCGATCCGGACGGAAGTTATAGAAAATGACTGCATCATTTTTCTTAATTGTTGCAACCGGTTTACCATCTTCTGCTGTTATGACAGATGGAATGACGAACTCATCAAAGATACCATTCTTATAGTTATCTTCAACTAAATCCAGGGGATCGCTGTATGATGGGCCATCGCCATACACCATGGAACGGTATGACTTTTCAACTCGCTCCCAGCGTTTGTCGCGGTCCATGGAATAATAGCGTCCAGAAATCGTCGCAAATTCGCCGACTCCGTATTCCTTCATTTTTTCATGCGTTTCTTTAATGTAGCCTGCTGCTGTTTGCGGGCCAACATCACGTCCATCCAGGAACCCATGAACATAGACATTCTTCACGCCTTCTTCAGCAGCCATGCGAAGCAGTGCGAATAAGTGCTGAATATGGCTGTGAACGCCTCCATCTGAAAGAAGTCCCATCAAATGAAGATCCGTGCCATTCTTTTTGACATGGTCAATCGCAGAACGGAACGTTTCGTTTTTCTCAAAATGTCCTTCACGAATGGCCACGTTTACTCTTGTTAAGCTCTGATAAACAATCCGGCCTGCACCAATGTTTAAGTGGCCTACTTCAGAGTTTCCCATCTGCCCTTCCGGAAGACCTACTGCTTCGCCGCTGGCTGTCAGAGTTGCGTTAGGGTAGGTATTCCAGTAGCGTTCGAAGTTTGGCTTCTTTGCCTGGGCAACGGCATTTCCCATCCGCTCTCCACGCAATGCGAAGCCATCTAAGATGATTAATGCAACTGGAGATTTACTCATTCTTGCCTGCCTCCAATAATTGAAGGAATGATTGCGGCTCAAGGCTTGCGCCGCCTACAAGAGCTCCATCAATATCAGGCTGGCTCATATATTCTTTAATATTTGCAGGCTTTACGCTTCCGCCGTACTGAATGCGGACTGCATCTGCTGCAACTTGGGAAAATTGCTTCGCAACTACAGAGCGGATATGTGCACATACCTCATTCGCATCTGCCGATGTTGAAGACTTGCCAGTTCCGATTGCCCAGATTGGCTCATACGCAATAACAGTCTGCTTTACCTGATCTTCAGTTAGACCATTAAGAGCCTTTTCCACCTGAGAGCCTACAAGATCCATTGTTTCGCCCTTTTCACGCTGTTCAAGCGATTCACCGACACAAACGATAGGAGTTAAATTGTATTTAAAAGCAGCCAGAGTTTTTTTGTTAACGGCCTCGTCTGTTTCATTAAACATTTCCCGGCGCTCGGAATGACCAAGGATTACATATTTTACCCCAAGGTCTTCAAGTGCCACAGGGCTGATTTCGCCTGTAAAAGCACCACTTTCTTCAAAGTGCATGTTTTGCGCGCCGATTTCAACATCATAACCCTTTGCGCTATCCACAAGGCGTTCCAGGAATAGTGCAGGGGCACATACAACTGTTTCTACCTGCTCTTTCCCCGGTACTAAGCCATTGATTTCTTCAAGAAATACTTTCGCTTCCGGAAGTGTTTTATGCATTTTCCAGTTTCCTGCGATAATTGGTTTACGCATGTTGCACGTCCTTTCATGCTTTTATTATTGTCAAAAGACAGGGCTAAACAGCCCTGGTTAAATTATTTATCGTTTAAAGCCACTACGCCAGGCAGAGCCTTTCCTTCCATAAACTCAAGGGAAGCGCCGCCGCCTGTTGAGATATGGCTCATGCGGTCAGCAAGATGGAATTTCTCAACTGCAGCTGCAGAATCTCCGCCGCCAATGACTGAATATGTATCGTTCGCTTCTGCTAAAGCCTCAGCCACTGCTCTTGTTCCGCCGGCGAATTTTTTCAATTCGAACACACCCATTGGCCCATTCCAGATGACCAGCTTGGAATTCTGGATTACATCACTGTAGATTTCGCGCGTTTTAGGTCCGATATCAAGTGCTTCCCAATCAGAAGGAATTTCTTCAATTGCTATTGTCTTAATATTGGCTTCCTCGGAAAAATCGTCTGCTACCACGACATCAACAGGCATGTAGAAGTTCACGCCTTTTTCTTTCGCTTTTTCCATAAAGGACTTTGCAAGTTCAATCTTATCTTCTTCCAATAGGGATTTCCCTACTTCATGGCCCTGTGCCTTTACAAATGTATAGGCCAGTCCGCCGCCAATGATCAGGTTATCTACCTTTTCAAGAAGGTTTTCTATTACACCGATCTTATCTTTAACCTTTGCGCCGCCGATAATGGCTGTAAATGGACGCTCAGGATTTGAAAGAGCTTTTCCAAGTACATCCAGTTCTTTTTCCATTAATAGTCCTGATACTGCAGGAAGATGATGCGCAATTCCTTCCGTTGAGGCATGTGCACGGTGTGCTGCTCCAAAGGCATCGTTCACATACACGTCAGCAAGCTCAGCAAATGCCTTTGCAAGTTCAGAATCATTCTTTTCCTCTCCAGGATAGAAACGCACGTTTTCAAGAAGAAGAACATCTCCTTCACTTAGCGTGTCAACCATTGCTTTTACAGAATCGCCATATGCTTCATCGGCCTTCTTCACTTCTTTGCCAAGAAGCTCTGACAAACGCTTTGCTACTGGTGTTAAACGCAATTCTTCAACAACTGAACCCTTCGGACGGCCCAAATGGCTTGCTAAGATTACTTTAGCACCCTGGTTAGTCAAATACTCAATAGTTGGAAGAGCTGCACGGATACGAGTTTCATCTGTAACCTGTCCATCCTTCATAGGTACGTTGAAATCAACGCGGCAAAAAACTCGTTTGCCTTTTAACTCCACATCTTTTACGCTTTTTTTGTTCACAGCAAAAGGACCTCCTTACCAGGAAAAGCGGAAGCGCCTTGCCCAGGGGCGACAAGTATAAGACGAGCGCTGGCAGAAGGCGTGCTTTGCCTTCAGAAGCGATTGGCTTATGACTCGAGACCCCAGGCGCTGGAGCTAGACACCAACCTAGTCAATTATTTTTACTTTTTGCTTTAAAACAAAAGGGAGAGGGATTGTTTCCCTGCTCCCCTTTTACCCTTATCCATTATAGACGTTAGAGATTTTAATATCCAACAAGATGAGGTATTTTTTTAGAGAAAAAATTCACCTTGAGAATGCTTCGCAAAACGAATTTTTTTCTCGTAAAGATTTCTCAATTGCCGCGATTAACGGGCAGTAGCCCCCTGGAGTAAAACGAGGAGTAACTTCCCGTTATGCCCGGTAACTTCAATTAACCATCAAAGGAGAAGAACTAATTCCCCTCTGATGGAAGTTTTCTTTTTTAAAGTCCTTTTTGAGCGATGTAGTCAACAAGGTCAACTACACGGTTAGAATAACCAGACTCGTTGTCATACCAAGAGATAACTTTTACCATGCTGCCTTCCATAACCATTGTAGACAGTGCATCGATTGTAGAAGAAGCTGGGTTTCCGTTGTAGTCGCCAGATACTAATGGCTCTTCGCTGTATGCAAGAATGCCTTTAAGTTCGCCTTCAGCAGCTGCTTTAAGAGCGCTGTTTACTTCTTCTGCTGTTACATCTTTGTCAAGCTCAGCAACAAGGTCAACAAGAGAAACGTTTGGAGTTGGAACACGCATAGCTCCACCGTTCAATTTGCCTTTAAGTTCAGGCAATACTAGAGATACTGCTTTTGCAGCGCCAGTAGTTGTTGGAATGATATTTTCTGCTGCTGCACGGGCACGGCGGTAGTCTTTGTGCGGCAAGTCAAGGATTTGCTGGTCATTTGTGTATGAGTGAACAGTTGTCATCATACCGCGCTTGATTCCGAAGCTGTCGTTCAATACTTTTGCAAATGGAGCCAAGCAGTTTGTTGTACAAGATGCGTTAGAGATTACATGGTGGTTTGCAGGGTCATATTTATCATGGTTAACACCCATAACCACTGTGATATCTTCGTCACTTGCAGGAGCTGAAATGATTACTTTCTTCGCACCAGCTTCAAGGTGTTTCGCAGCGTCAGCACGCTTTGTGAAACGGCCAGTAGATTCTACTACTACTTCTACGCCAAGGTCTCCCCATCCTAATTGAGCAGGATCGCGCTCAGCAAGTACTTTTACTTTATGGCCGCCAACAACAAGGTAATCGCCATCAACTGTTACTTCTTCATTTAATGTTCCGTGTACGGAATCATATTTTAAAAGGTGTGCAAGCATGTTTGCATCTGTAAGGTCATTTACTGCTACAACCTCTACGTTAGGGTTTTTAAGAGCTGCACGGAAAACAACACGCCCGATTCTTCCAAATCCGTTAATACCAACTTTAACTGCCATGATTATTTCCTCCTTAGAAAGGTAGATTTAATATTTGAAAAGGGATTACCCTTTTAACAACTGTTTTGCTGCACCTTCATCTGTCACTAAAATGGTAGAGGATGGTGCCCGTTTCATGTATGCAGCAATGGCTTTTGCCTTTGAAGAGCCGCCTGCCACTGCAATGACATGTTCAATATGGGATAGGTCATCCAGCTGAAGGCCGATGGTCTGAACCTTATGTACAACCTCGCCGCCTTCATTGAAGTAATAACCAAAGGATTCTCCTACTGCTTGGGCATGCTTGATTTTAACAAAATCTTCTTCACTGGTTTTGCGGCGTTCCGCCATTGTAATAGCGTCCCCAATCCCGTGTAAAACCATGCTAGCAGATTTGATCTGGGTGATTACTTCTTTAATATTGGGTTCCTTAATAATGCTTTCATACATCTCCCTGCTCACCTGGTCCGGTACATAAAGGACGCGGTGTCTGGAATCTGTATGATCAGCCATTTTTGCACAAATGGTGTTAGCCTGATTTTTAACATCTTCCCCAATTCCGCCCCGTGCCGGCACAAACAGCCAATCCCGTTCAGCAAGATCAGGGGTTAGCATCTCCGCTACGGCTGCCATTGTGGATCCGCCGGTAACTGCGATGATATTTTTGCCTTTGAGCCTTGATTTCATACACATCGCTGTTGCCCTGCCAAGCTCCTGCTTTACCCATGGAGATTCATCGCTGTTGCCCGAAACAATGATCGCCTGGCGAATGCCAAGTTTTCGGGATAATTCCTGCTCCATTACGGCTATACCCGATATATCCCTCATTATTCCTTCAAGAGCTTCAAGCAAATCCCTGCCATCGGCAGAAAGGCTCATCCCCGTACTTGAAATGCGGATCAGATTCTGGTCTTTTAAAAATTCAACCTCACTTCTCAGCACTCTTTCCGTCAGGCCCAAACTTACTGCAAGGCTCCTTCTTCCAACCGGCTCCATCAGCCCTATGTAATGAAGGATCCCATAGCGCTTCTGCATAACCGCAAGCATATCAGGCAATAATCTTTTTTGAATATCAATTAGTGAGTACATCCGGATAGCTCCTTAATCATATGTGGTCATTTTTTGTCCCGCATAGACATATTATGTCCCACTTACCACAAAAAAAATCACCCTTGCTTCTCTTCAATAATAGCAAGAGTGAGTAGTGAAATCAACTGATAAAACTCAGTTTTTTTCTGTAAGCGCTTCACTTACCGTAATGGCATCAATATGCCCGAACTGCACTTTATACCCATCAATTTCAACAACCGGGATCATGAGCCCATACTTCTCTGTCAGTTCATCGCTACCATCAATGTCTTTCTCAATTAAGATAAATTCGTACTCTTTCTTTAATTCCATTATTACATCCTTGGCTTTATCACACAGCGGGCATCTGCTGCGTGTATAAAACACGACCTCTGGCTGTTTCAATCAGCAAATCTCCTTTATCAGTCATACCTTTTCCGTTTAGATGATGATGGGATGCCCAGCTGATCCCGATATTTTGCTATCGTCCTTCTGCTGACAACCATCCCCTCTTCTTCCTTCAGCAGCTTCACAAGCTCCTGGTCGGATAAAGGCTTTTGCTTATTTTCCTTTTCTATCATTTTACCAATTATCGTCTTGACCTGCTGTGAAGACGTATTTTCATCGGATGTTGTTTTAATCGTGCTTGAGAAAAACGACCTCAGCTCATAGGTCCCATATGGCGTTTGCGCATATTTTTCCCGGACAGCACGGCTGACAGTTGATTCATGAATATCGAGTTCATCTGATATTTCCTTCATGGTCATCGGCTTCAGATGTGAAGGTCCTTTTATAAAGAAGTCCTGCTGTTTTTCAACGATTTTAAGGGTCACATTCGCAAGAGTCTCTTTTCTCTGCTCTATGCTCCTCATGATCCATTGATAATCCTGCTGCTTTTCCTGAAGGAAGCGGCTGACATTCCGGTCTCCAGAGGCCGCAAACTTTTTATAATAACCTTCATTAAAACTGATTTTAGGAAGCACTTCATCAAAAACACTTACAGAAAAGGAGTTTCCATCCCACTTAATTATCACGTCCGGTGTTATATATGCCGATTTCTCGCTTTGGAAGGATGAAGCCGGCCTAGGATTCAAGGTCTGCACAAGGTCGAATACCTCCTGAATCTCTTTTAGCCCCACACCAAGCTGCTTGGAAATCTCTTTCCATTTCTTCTCCGCAAAAAAGGTAAAGTATTCAGCTAAAATAATTTCAGCGAGTTCATTTCTCTCTGGCAATCTCTTAATCTGCAGGGAAAGGCACTCCTGGAGATTCCTCGCGCCAACACCAGCAGGCTCGAGTTCCTGCAATTCTTCAAGCATCTGTTCCATATTTTCAAGAGGCATCTGGAGCGCCTTGGCAGCTGTCTGCAAATCCGCTCGCAAGTAACCGTTTTCATCAAGGCTCTCAATAAGATGCTCAATTACTTTTTGTTCGTCCTTGTTTAATTTCAAATGAAGCTGCGACTTCAAATATTCATCCAGCTTCATCGTCTTTCCGCAGCCAATCTGCTCAATCCAATTTATTTTATCTTTTTCGACTTTTATTCTCGTCGGTTTGACACGGTCATAACGGGGATCCATCGTCTGGACTTGACCGGACTCTACTTTTAAAAGGGGATTTTCAAGCGCCTTGCTTTCCAAAAAAGCAGAAAGCTCCTGTGTGCTGTATTGCAGAAGGGCAATCGCCTGCGTCAGCTCCTGTGTCATTGTTAATTTCATTGTCTGCTGCTGCCATAACCCAGCTTTCAAATTCATCGTACATTCCCCCTGTCCCCATTTTACAATATTCCAGGTAAATGTTGTATGGAAATATCTTGGCAAATGCCAATCGCACGGGCACTTTACCATCTTTCTGAATACTTCACAATATGCATGGAAGAGGGAAGAATATTCATTTTTTATGGTGAAAACTGTGGATTTTAAGGATTTTTTTGAAATTCAGGCTTAAGTTTAGGAAGTTTTTTAGATTTATGTGCGGATAGAGGAATTTTATTTGCGTATAGGGCCAATTTACTTGCGGATAAATTTTTTTGTGTGCGCATAGGCTGGATTTATTTGCGGATAGCGTAAAAAGTAAAAACTCCCTGTCCATATCAGACAAGGAGTTTTGGCAGCGCCCTCGGCAGGAATCGAACCCACATCTTAAGAACCGGAATCTCACGTGCTATCCGTTGCACCACGAGGGCAGATATTTTAACAGGTGGCTGACCAAGCGCTCAGCCGCTACGATAACTAATTATATGATAAGTTTATTCACTTTGCAAGCCTCCTTTTAGTTTAAAAATTGGAACAATGGGTATCATGGAATGAGATAGCACAGCACAGAAAAAAGTGTCGAACGAATCAAGCACAAATTCTATGCGATTTGTTTGACCTTAATTGACCATCAGTGTATCATGATAATACATAGGAGTTAAAAAATTTTCTTTACTTGGAAGAACATGCTTGTTCATCTTGTGTGTTGACCTTATCTTGAAGGAGGAATTGGAAAATGAACTTAATCCCTACAGTTATTGAACAAACAAACCGCGGGGAGCGCGCTTATGATATTTACTCCCGCCTTTTAAAAGACCGCATCATTATGCTGGGAAGCGCAATCGATGACAATGTGGCAAACTCAATTGTTGCCCAGCTTTTATTCCTTGAAGCAGAAAATCCTGAAAAAGACATTTCCATTTACATTAATAGCCCGGGCGGTAGCATTACAGCTGGTATGGCTATTTATGATACGATGCAATTTATCAAGCCAAAGGTACAAACGATCTGTATCGGTATGGCAGCATCCATGGGTGCGTTCCTTCTTGCTGCTGGTGAGAAAGGCAAGCGTTTTGCCCTTCCAAACAGTGAAGTCATGATTCATCAGCCGCTAGGCGGAGCTCAGGGACAGGCGACTGAAATTGAAATCGCTGCAAAGCGCATTCTTTTCCTTCGCGAAAAATTAAACACAATTCTTTCAGAGCGCACTGGACAGCCGCTTGAAGTCATTGCGAGAGACACTGACCGCGATAACTTTATGACAGCTGAAAGAGCTCTTGAATACGGTTTGGTTGACCAAATCATTACCAGAAACTCTTTGGATGAGAAGAAAGATAAATAATAAGCATAAAAAAACAACTCGCATCTTCCCGATGCGAGTTGTTTTAGTTTTCCTTTTGAATATAGTTCGCAAGTGCCTCAAGAGCTTCGTTTTCGTCGTTCCCTTCAGCCTTGAGGGTAATGACCGATCCTGAGCTTACTGCCAGACTCATCAGCCCCATTATGCTTTTGGCATTTACCTTCTTTCCGTCCTTCTCCAGAAAAATATCGGATGAGAACCGATTGGCCTCCTGTACGAACAATGCCGCCGGACGTGCCTGTAATCCTGTTTTCAGCTTAACTTCAACCTGTTTTTCCGCCATTGTATATCTCCTCCCTGCTGATCCCTCTATCAGTGAGCATCTATAGTGTCGCCTGCCCGGAGTTTCTCAGCGATTTCATCTATTTTTCTTAATCTGTGATTAATACCCGATTTACTGATATTTCCGCCTGAGACCATTTCCCCAAGCTCTTTTAAAGTGACATCCTGGTAAGCTACACGCAATTCGGCAATTTCCCGCAGTTTGTCAGGAAGAACCTGAAGTCCGACAGTTTGATCGATGAACCGGATATTTTCCACCTGGCGCAAAGCAGCTCCAATTGTTTTGTTTAAGTTCGCTGTTTCACAATTTACGAGCCGGTTGACCGAGTTTCGCATATCGCGGACAATCCGGATGTCTTCAAACCGGAGCAGAGCTGCGTGTGCACCGATAATATTTAGGAACTCCGTTATTTTTTCGGCTTCCTTTAAATACGTGATATAGCCTTTTTTCCGTTCAAGCGTTTTGCTGTTCAGCCCGAACGTATTCATCAATTCACACAGGGAGTCATTATGCTCCTTGTAAAGTGAAAAGATCTCCAAATGATAGGAGGAGGTCTCCGGATTATTTACCGATCCCCCGGCAAGGAATGCACCGCGCAGATAAGAACGCTTACAGCATTTCTTTTTTATGAGCTCATTGGAAATATCGTGTGTAAATACGAATCCCTCGCTTAAAATTTTCAGATCATCAAGAATCATGCTGGCCTGTTCCGTTAGCCTGACAATATAAACATTGTTCTTTTTCAGCCGCATTTTTTTCCGGACCAGGAGCTCGACCTGAACGTTGTAATTCCTTTTAATCAGAGTGTAAATCCTTCTTGCAATTGCTGCATTCTCCGTCTGTATATCCACAATCAATTTCCGGCTGGAAAAAGAAAGTGAACCATTCATCCTGATTAAGGCGGACAATTCCGCCTTCCCGCAGCAGTCTTTTATTTCCAGGTTCGTCAATTCTTTTTTCGTTTCCGAAGCGAAAGACATCCCTTCACCTCCTATCCGCAAAAGCGCTAAGCCAGTAGCATATAAAAAGATATTCTTTACTGAGCAAACGTATGCACAGTTTATTTTTTTACCGGCAAAAGCCCTTTCACACCTGTATACTACGCGTTAAAACGCCTATTGGTTTCATGTAAAAGTAAATTATATAGCATTTGGGCAACTTCTTTTGTATCATGGCGAATGATCCCGCCTTCGTGGCTGACAATTTCACCGTGCATTATTTCAAGGCCCAGTTCGGTAAGAGCACCTGTATCATACACAACAGGCTTTGCCATTTCCTCGCTGTACCTCTCCTGAATATGAGGAGGAATTTCCTCATTGTTTACCAGAATGGTATTGATAAAAGCACAGCTCATATGATCATACAATGCTTTTACGTGATCACTTGCCGTGTAATCGAGCGTCTCTCCTGCCTGTGTCATTAAATTGCATATATACACCTTTTTCGCCTTAGAATGACAGACCTCACGTCCCAGCCTAGGGACAAGCAGGTTTGGAAGAATACTGGTATATAAGCTTCCAGGCCCTATGATGATCATATCAGCCTGTCTGATTGCCTGCAGTGATTCAGGCAGGGCTTTGATATTTTTAGGGGTTAAAAATACCCGTTTAATTTTTTTGCCGGAATAGGGAATCTTTGATTCTCCCGATACTATGGTCCCGTCTTCCATTTCTGCATGAAGGACCACACTCTGGTTTGCAGCCGGCAATACCTTTCCCCTTACGTTTAACACCTTGCTCATTTCCTGAATCGCATGAACAAAGTTTCCTGTAATCGAGGTCATGGCCGCTAGAATCAGATTGCCAAGCGAATGCCCGGATAACTCATTGGATGTCGCAAAGCGGTGCTGGAACATCTCCTCAATGAGCGGCTCCACGTCTGAAAGAGCTGCCAGTACATTGCGGATGTCACCGGGCGGCGGGATATGAAGATCATTTCTCAATCTTCCTGAACTGCCGCCATCATCGGCAACTGTCACAATGGCAGTAATATCAACAGGGAATTGTTTCAATCCCCTTAAGAGGACAGGCAGCCCTGTTCCTCCACCGATGATGACGATTCTTGGCTGTCGGTTCATTTGATGTTTTCCTTTCTCCTCTCGATGTCACGGTGCGTGATTGCCGTATGGTAATCCTTGCCGAAATAGTCAGCAATATACTCTGTCAGCGCTACCGAACGATGCTGGCCTCCCGTACAGCCGATTGCAACGACCAATTGAGCTTTCCCTTCCCGTTTATAATGCGGAAGCATGAAGCTCAGCAGCTCCGTAACCTTCTCGAGAAATTTACTTGTTTCAGTCCATTTCAGCACATAGCTGGATACCTCTTCATCTAATCCTGTCTTCGGCCTCATATGCTCAATATAATGCGGATTCGGAAGGAACCGGACATCGAACACCAGGTCGGCATCAATTGGAATTCCATGCTTAAAGCCAAAAGACATGACATTAACCGTAAATATAGTTTTCTTATTCAATGAGAATTCTGTGAGAATTTTCTCTCGCAATTCCCTTGGTTTCATTTGTGATGTGTTATAAATAAGCTGGGCCCTGCCTTTTAATTCTTCAAGCAGTTCCCGTTCAAGCTTTATGCCTTCAAGAGGTAATCCTGATGGTGCAAGGGGATGGAATCGTCTTGTTTCTTTATATCTTCTGACGAGCGTCGAATCATCAGCATCAAGATATAAAATTTGCGGGGTGACCCAGGATGTCTCGGATAATTCATCCAGCGCTTTAAATAAGTGGTCAAAAAACTCACGGCCGCGCAAATCCATCACCAATGCCACCTTATTCATTTTATTCCCTGATTCCTTCATAAGTTCAAGGAATTTCGGCAGCAGTGTCGGCGGCAAGTTGTCTACACAGAAGAAGCCAAGATCTTCAAAGCTTTGGATGGCTACTGTTTTCCCTGCCCCTGACATTCCCGTAATAATCACCATTTGAGTATCATTAACTGCACCCGTGCTCATTTATAATTTCCCCCTGTTTCTGTCAAATTCAGCTTGGATCCAGCCTGTAACTAAGCAGTTCAAAATCAGGCGTATACGTAAACGTTCCATAAATCATGCCCTGTCCATGAATCATATACTCCAAAATATGTGAATCTCCGGCTGCCATCGGCAGATTCTTAACCTCTGAAAACGGATGCCAGCGAAGTTTGCCTTCATCTGATTCCTCCAGGTTCAGCCCATCAGAAGCTGTAGCCAGGAAAGTAAACATCATCCACTCCTGTACAACCTTATCGCCATCCTTCATGATGAACGTAAAAATGCCTTTAATATTCGGATTTCGCAGATAAATGCCTGTTTCTTCCCTGAACTCACGGATGCACGAGTCCCTCACTGATTCACCCGGCTCCATTTTTCCGCCCGGAGCCACCCACCAGCCTCTTCTCGGCTTCTGTAAAAGCAATACTTTATCGTCTTTCAGTAACACACAGTTCGTGACTCGCTGCAACACATTTCACCTCTAATTTTCCGAAATCATACCGCTGCCGCCTTTTCATGAAATCGCTTAAAGTAAAGGCCGGCTAACGTTCTTTTCTTATTCATTTCATTATACTATTTTTGGCTTACAGCCACAATGAATACAGGTTTCCAAAAAACATTCTTCAAAACATACTGTATTTACGCAAAAAAAGAGCACAGGCATATGCCTGTGCTTTAAAAGGATTATATCTTTAAAAGGGGGTCAATTTCTATTCCTATACTACCCGAAATTTATTTCATGAAGGTTACAGGAGAATTAAAACCACATGACTTTTTGTAAAACTTTTCAACCAGTGGCTTTTTTTACTAAAATAAAAGGCATACAGCCCCTAGGACCATATGCCTGTTCCCATTATTTCTTCACTTTAAGGCGTTCTTGCAATTCTTCAACATAGTGCTGGGCGCTTTGGGCAGCGATGCTTCCATCACCTGTCGCTGTAACGATTTGGCGAAGGGATTTTTCGCGGATATCTCCGGCTGCAAAAATGCCTTCCACCCTTGTTTCCATTCGGTCGTTTGTTTCAATATAGCCATTGCTGTTCGTGATGCCAAGGCTTTCAAATGGCTTGGAAAGAGGAACCATGCCGATATAGATGAAGACACCATCTGCTTTGAATTCTCTTTCTTCCCCTGTTTCAGTAGACACAAGCGTTACGCTGCCTACTTTTCCGTCCTTATCATTAACTTCCTTCACTGTAGTGTTCCAGATAAAGTCGATTTTTTCATTGTCAAACGCACGCTGCTGAAGAATCGCCTGCGCACGAAGCTGGTCCCGTCTATGAACGATTGTCACCTTAGAGGCGAAACGGGTCAAATATACGCCTTCCTCAACAGCAGAGTCACCGCCGCCGACTACAACAAGCTCTTTGCCTTTAAAGAATGCTCCATCACAGACTGCACAATAGGATACACCGCGTCCGCCAAGCTCTTTCTCACCAGGAATGCCAAGCTTTTTGTATTCGGCACCAGCAGAAATAATTACTGAGCGTGCTTTATATTGCTTCGATCCAGCAATAACAGTTTTATATTCTTCGCCGTCAATGATTTCTTTAATATCTCCATACGCATATTCAGCGCCAAATTTCTTCGCATGATCGAACATTTTGGTGGATAAATCCGGGCCTAAAATATGGTCAAAACCAGGATAGTTCTCAACTTCTTCTGTATTGGCCATTTGTCCGCCCGGAACACCGCGTTCAATCATTAGTGTAGACAGATTTGCACGAGATGTATATACAGCTGCCGTCATCCCTGCCGGACCTGCGCCAGCGATAATGACATCATAAATTTTTTCTTCAGTCACAGCGATTCACTCCTTCAGTAATCAGAAATCCAGTATTTTAAATAAAACACTCTATAAATACGCATATTATAGTATGACCTTCTTACTGTTATCCTATAAAATTGGCGCGTGTTTCGTCCATACATCTGCTCACTGAAGGCGGTCGTTCACCGATTTTACATATTTACCCATCGTTGAAGCGGAAATCCCGTATCTTCCTGCAATTTTTGATTGGGAAACCTTTTCGTTTCGAAGCTTATGCCAGACATACTCAATTGCTGCAGCCCAAGCCTTATTGTTTTTTATATTCTGGCAGTTATTTGTCAATTCAGCAAAAATGGTAAACCACATTAAATACAGGCCGGCTTCCACCGTGCCAATCGGATGGTAGTTTTCATAAAACAGTTCAGCTGTCTCATGCGCAGCCTGAACCTGGGCAGGCGCTTCCTGGTCTGTTTTCACAAAAGAGAGATATTCCTTCTCCACAGCTGAAAACTTATTGTTTCGTACAATTGCTTCAGAGATCAAAATTTCATCTCTTCTGCTGGATACTGACGTAAGGAAAAGGCCGAATAACCGCTCTTCAATATAGTCGCTTTCCAGCTTTTTTAGAATGGATGAATAATGGTCTTCAAAGCCGCTGCTGGTTACTTTTTCATCGTTCCAGGGCTCAAAGCCTTCTTTTTCCGGATTAATCTCAATGGCTTTCTTCCATGCTGATTTCGCCATTTCTTCACGTCCGGTAAAATATGCGGAATAGGATAGCCAGTAATAAAATGGTCCGTCCCCTTCAAAGCCTTTCTTTTGAAGCTTGCGAAGCCATGCAAAGGCAGCCTCATATTCGCCGGTCAAAGCAAAAGTGGCACCAAGCTTGAACTGATGTTCAATTGAAAGCGGCTTAATTTTTTTCAGAGCCTCTTTCAACAAGCGCACCTGCCTGAAATCCCGCTCGTAAAAAGCAAAGACAAGCTTGTTGCACAAAGCGTGCAGATTACCCGGATTTTCTTCCAGCACCTTCTCTAAAATATCTGCTGCCTTTTGCACTTCTCCAAGGTAAAAATACGCCAAGGCCAAATTGTTGTATGCGGACCAGTACTCCGGATACTCATCAATCACAGAGTTCAGTATCTCAACCGCTTTTGGAAAATGACCGGACTCCAGCAATTCCCGTGCGTGTTCCTGTTTCGTTATCAGGTCATCCTGCTCGTAGAGCTCATCATCCAAATCTTCCCCTTCAAGCGTCAGAAGTTCCAGCAGATCCTCTGTATCTTCCGTAAACTCTCCGTCCCGATCCAAATCCAGATACGTATTTGCATGCGTGTAAGCATCTTTGAAAAGGCCCATATGAGCATAGTTGTTGGCAAGGAAATAATGGCATTCCACCATATCCTCATCAAGCTCTTCCAATATCATATGAAGCAGCTTATTCGACTCCTGATACTCACCCATTTCTGAATGGACAATTGCAAGCTGGCAGATAATCATTGGTTCACCCGGCTCAAGCTGCATCGCCCGCATTAAATATTTCTTTGCTTTATGAAAATCCCTGCGGTGGTACGCCTTAATCCCTTTGGAAAAATAGTACTCACCATTCGGGATAAATGACAGTAACTTTCCCTTTTGGTGTCTAGCTTTAGAGTCTTTACTCATGAAATCCTCCATAAATGTTAGTAACTAAAGTAGTATATCACACGAACAAGCCTGTGGAGAAGGGAAGAAATGACAATACTATTTCCCATCGGAATTTTTTATTGGAAATCTTATCGCGGTTATGTTTTAAAGGGTTGTTGCGGTGGTTTAATAGGGGAGCTAAATTCGGAGATAAACTGCTCGCTTCGCGCCGGGTGATAGCAGCGGCCTTTGGTGGTGCCGGTGTGGGGGATGAGGGAATCGAATAACCTTCTGGATATATGAGGAGATTTCAGTGAAGGAGCTCCCGAAAGTCCTTATTCGCAATCGGAGTCTGTAAGTGGGGTTTCGGATCTAGTTGCTGAACATAAAGATGGTGACAGCCTGGAGTACTGGCCATTTGGGCTCCAGCAGTTGGTGAAGAAGCTGCCACCACATGCAATAAGGATTTTAGAAATAAAAGCGGGAAGTGTTCTCTGTTTCCGGCTGCACTTAAATTACCTTCTTGCCTTTTGAATTGCTTTCTTTCACTTTCTCCTCCCAAAAATCAGCACCTTTAATGCCAAGTTTAACAGGATCGAAGACTGGTTCAATGCCCGCTTTCTTCTGTTCTTCATAATCTTTAAATACTTTTAAGGCTGTTTTAGTCAAAAATAGAATAGCGACTAAGTTAAGCCAGGCCATACTTCCGAAGCCAAAGTCTCCGAGCGCCCATAATAGGGATGCATTTTCAACACTGCCTAAGTAGATCATTCCTAAGAAAAGAATCATTAAGCCTGCTTTTAGCCCTTTTAGATTTCTCTTTCTGCCAAGGTAAACGAGGGTTGTTTCAGAAATATAGTAGTAAGCCAACAGGGTTGTAAAGGCAAAGAAGAAGATAGCAATAGCTACGAAAAAACCGCCAAATCCAGGGATAACGCTTTCAACGGCCGCCTGTGTCCACATTGGTCCAGCTTCAACACCTGGGATGTTCTCAACAATCGGCTGCTTTCCTTCTGGTGTAACGCTGTACATTCCGGTGATTAGAATCATAAGTGCAGTAGCTGTGCAAACAATGATAGTATCAATATAAACAGAGAATGCTTGAACAAGACCTTGTTTTGCCGGATGGGATACATCTGCTGCAGCTGAACTATAAGTTCCTTCCCCTACACCAGCAACGTTAGAGAATACCGCTCTCTTAACGCCCCATGCAATCGCTGCACCGATAATACCGCCAAACATTTCATTTGCACCAAATGCACTTGAAATAATCAGCCAAAGCATGGCTGGAATTTCTGCTGCATTGGCAAATAAAAGAACGAAAGTAATAACCACATATCCTAAGGCCATAAAAGGGACAACTTTTTCCGAAACAGTAGCAATTCGCTTAACGCCGCCAAAAATAATGATGCCAAGTAATACAACAAGAATGATTCCAGTGATGCTTTTATTGAGGCCAATTGTGTTTTCGAACCCAACAGCAATCGTATTTGCCTGAATACCTGGAACTAAAATTCCGTAGCAGAGGGTAACAACAATCGCAACAAATACCGCGAACCATTTTATATTTAAACCTTTTTCAATGAAATAAGGAGTTCCGCCCCGGTATTGATTACCATCTTTTACTTTATAGACCTGAGCAAGAGTAGATTCTATAAAAGCACTTGCTCCACCTAATAAAGCCATGATCCACATCCAGAAAACCGCTCCCGGACCTCCGAATGCAATCGCAGTAGCAACCCCGGCGATATTGCCAATACCGACCCGGCCAGCTAAAGCCATTGTAAATGCCTGGAAAGAGGATACACCTGATTCCGGGTTACCCTTTTCAAAAAGAAGTTTAATCATTTCCTTAAAATATCTAAATTGCACAAAACGTGTCATAATGGAAAAGAACAATCCAGCACCAAGCGCGAACGCTACCAATCCAAGACTCCAAACTAAACCCGACGCTTTATTCACTAATTCTTCCATCTTATCCCACCTATTTTCAAACTTTAAGTAGATAGTTCCGTTTCTGTTTTAATTTATAATATTAATAATATTCAGACATATAAATGTGCAAAATGGGACATTGTAACAAAACGCTGTCCCACTCCCATCCAATTAGTACACAGGATTGATTGTCCAATTGTTCCTTAAAATTTCTCATCATGCTTGATGTTAACAAATACACTTTTCACTTCCGTATAGTTTTGTAAGCCATATTCTCCACCCATTTCGCGGCCGATGCCTGATTGTTTGTAGCCGCCGAAAGGCATAGTTTCCCATTCAAGACCAAAATCATTAATCCAGACTGTACCTGATTGCAGCTTGCTTGCAATATAATGTCCCTTTTTCATACTTTCTGTCCAGATACTTGCAGCTAAGCCATATTCACTATCGTTCGCGCGTTTAATGACCTCATTAATCGTATCGAAAACGAAAATGGACATGACAGGACCAAAGATTTCTTCACGAGCAATAACCATATGATCTTGTACATCAGCAAAAATGGTTGGCTGTACAAAATAACCTTTTTCAAATCCTTTTTCGCCCCCTGCCACGAGGCGCGCCCCTTCTTTCTTCCCTTGTTCAATATACTTAAGAACAGTTTGATGCTGTTTTGCTGAAACAAGCGGGCCCATTTCCGTTTCGGGGTTCATTCCATCACCTAACTTCATTGCATTCGCTCGTTCTGCTAAGGCTTTTACTACATGATCATATATGTTTCTCTGTACAAATACACGTGTACAAGCACTGCAGTTTTGCCCATGATTGTACATTGTTCCGTTAAATACCCCTTCAATTGCTTCCTCAAGATTAGCATCATCTAAGACAATGGCTGGCGATTTTCCGCCAAGCTCCAGCGTAACACCTTTAATTTGATCTGCAGCTTTTTTCATTACTTCTTTTCCGACAGCAGTTGATCCTGTGAATGCTACCTTATCGATATCTTTATGTGCAGTAATTGCTTCTCCCGCAACCCTGCCCGTTCCTGGCACAATATTTACAACACCATCCGGGAACCCGGCTTCCTTGAATAGCTTTCCTGCGTAGAGAAGAGATAATGGTGTTTCAGTTGCCGGTTTAATCACAATCGTACAGCCGACTGCGAGTGCAGATCCAAGCTTCCAGGCAGCCATGGCGAGCGGAAAGTTCCATGGAATAATTTGGCCTACAACCCCAACCGGCTCGTGTACAGTATAGGTTACATAATTCTTTGAAACCTGAGTTGTCTTACCAAATATTTTTGTGGCCCAGCCTGCGTAATATCTAAAATGCTGGATTGTTCCGTCGACATCATCTGCCAAGGCGACCTTATAGGGCTTTCCGTTATCCAATGATTCCAGTTGTGCAAGTTCCTCTCGATTTTCTTCTAAGAGATCCGCAAATTTATAGATTAGGCGGGAGCGTTCAGCGGCATCCATTTTTGTCCATTGGCCATCATCAAATGCTTTTCTTGCAGCAGCTACCGCAGCGTTAATATCTTCCTCTTGCGCTTCACTTACTTCTGCAAACACCTCTTCGTTTGCAGGATTAACGACGGTAAACCTTTTACCACTGATCGCCGGTACATATTTACCGTTAATATATAGCCCTTTCACACCTTCCAGGAATTCTTGAACTTTCGGTTTTAAATTGTATTTTGTCGCTTGCATATCCTCACTCCTTCACTTTTTTAGTTTTTTACTGTCTCTAAACTTGCAAGCAGGTCTTTTAGCTTTTGATCCTCCTCAGGTGATAGGCCTAGACGAGGGTAACGCGCAGGTCCGCCAGCCTGGCCGGTTAATTCCATGGCTCTCTTCACAATTTGCACATACTTTCCAGATCCTTCAAGGAACGCGCACAGTGGTAAAATACGATCATTGATTGACCAAGCTTCTTCTAACTCACCGTTTTGGAAATGGTTATACATGTCTGTAACCAGCTTTGGCACAATATTTCCTGCAACAGAAATCCACCCGGTTGCTCCAACTAAGTAAGACTCCATTACAAGCTCTTCAGCACCGCAGAATACTTCAAAGTCTCCTTTTCCTTTTCTTGCAAGATCTCTTACCTTGCCAATTTCACCGCTTGATTCCTTAATGTGAGTTACATTTTTACAATCCTTGCCAATTTGAAGCATTAAATCTGCGCTCATATTAACGCCAGAAGTAAATGGGTTGTTATAAAGCATGATTGGAAGATTAACACTGCCAGATACTTCTTTAAAATGATGGTAGATTTCATTTTCCTTTGGCTTCATGTAAAAAGGGTTAATGATTAGAGCACAATCCGCTCCATGTACTTCAGCTTGCTTTGTATACTCGATTGTTTCCCTTGTTGTTTCAGCAGCTGTCCCCACAATAACAGGGATGCGGCCGCTTACTTCCTTCATAACAGTTTCTACCATCTGGAATTTTTCTTCTCTTGATAGACTGACAAATTCACCAGTACTCCCATTGATGACGATACCTGCCACACCTTGATCCACAAAGTAATTAACATTATTCTTTACACCGCCCCAATCAATCTCCTGCTCCTGTGTCATTGGTGTAATTAATACTGGATAAGCTCCTCTAATTCTAGTCATTTTAATTTTCCTCCCTATAATTAATAGTTTTTTATTTTAATAAAAACCCTGCGAATAATGGATCTGTCGGGTCTAATACATATGTCTGCATACCCGTAATAAATCCGCGGGCTGAAAAACTAAACTCGTAACTGGTTTCAATTTGTGCTGAATACTCGGCTCTTAATTTACCTTTGAAAAGGCTTTCATTTTCAATTGGGCTGCCTGCAGATATATCGCCATTCCTTAATAAATAGCTACTGCAGGCAGCCAGAGTGCCAAATCCCGGAGAACGCACAATATAACGATCCGGACGGAAGGTTACCGTTTTGATTTTGCCTTCACTTTTTTGCGAATGATCCAGCAATATCACTCTGCTGAAAGCATATTTGCCTTCTAATGCTTCAATCGTCTTTTGCCCCCATTGATTAATAACTGGAAGGTTCTCCATCTCAATCTCAAAAGGCAGCTCTGCTTTATCAAAAATGGCATAAATATGATCGGCTTGGACTAGAGATACTTCGGTATTTAAATCAAAATAAGACACCGGCGCATTGACCTGTACAACCTGGCAAGGCCCGCTTTTTAACTTAACTGATTTCACTTCACCGTCTTTAATTGCTGCAGTAACAGAAACAACACCGTTAATTGTTTCAATTCTGTATACATTTGAAGGCCTGGCCTTTAATTGGCCGCACTCTAACAATGCGGTTATGACAGCAACAATTCCGCCATATTGCATCGGAACGGTTCCGTAATGATCGAAAAAGATTACAGCTGCATCGGCATCGCTTTTAAAAGGCGGGACGATCAAACAACCCATTAATCCAGCAAATCCGCGGGGCTCATTTAATAGAAGTTTAATTTCCTCCTGATAGGCAAGCGAAAACTGCTCATTCAGCTCCTGTATACTTTGATAATGAACAAATGGTCCATCCTTAACAATACGATAAGCCTGACCTGCTACGTGTACATCGGTTGCTGTATACGTCTTTTGAATTATCATTTCACATCCTCCATTTCATGTTTCATTGGGGGAATAAGTAAGAAGCCTTCTTTAAGCGGATCCTCCTCGTTATAAAAGAACCGGTGCATTCCCATTAGCCATGCTGAACCAGTGATTCTTGTAATAACAGCCTCCACACCCAGAACATCTGCTGTTTCAAGGACTTCTCCGCGGAATAAAGAGCCGACAATACTCTCATGTACAAATTCTTCTTTGATACCAATCTCCTTTTTGGCATAGAGGACAGATAATTTGGCCGAAGTACCTGTACCGCATGGTGAACGATCAATCCCGCCTGGAGGGACAACAACTGTATTTTTTACATCAGCTTCTTCATGGGTTGGCACAGTGAAAAATTCAATATGGGTCAAACCGCGAATAAATGGATATTGCGGATGAATGACATCCGTTTTTTCGTTAATTGTATTCCTAATTTTGATAGCTTTTTCAATGATTGTTGAAGCATTCTCCGGTGTCAGTTCTAATCCAACAGATTGGGCATTAATGATTCCATAGAAGTTGCCCCCATAAGCAATGTCTGCATCAACGGTTCCGATTCCCTCAACTTCAACAGAGACACTCTTTAACAGGAACGCAGGGACATTACAGAAGGAAACCTCTTTTGCTTTACCGTTCTCTACCTTAATCTCTGCCTTAACAAGACCTGCTGGTGTATCAATCCTGATGGTAGTAACTGGCTCCTGAACAGGGAATAGCCCTGCTTCCACTAATGCTGTACAAACTCCGATTGTGTCATGGCCGCACATTGGCAAATATCCGCCGGTTTCGATATATATAACACCGATATCTGCTTCCGGATGACATGGATCTGTTAAAAGTACTCCTGACATTACATCATGCCCTCTTGGTTCATTCATCAGGAGCTTACGAATCCAATCATATTCCTTTTGCATATGAAGCATTTTTTCGGACATTGTCGCTCCTTTTAGTACTGGGAGTCCACTAATCAATGTCCTTGTCGGATTTCCGCCCGTGTGTGTATCAATGGTTGTAAAAACCCGATTTGCTTTCATCAGCTCCTCACCCTTTCCTTAAATCGAGAAAATCTCAGCGGTTCAATTGGGATGCAAGTTTCCTTTTCATTAAGCATTTCCTCTATCACTTTTCCAGTAACAGCGGCAAGGCTAATTCCGTCTCCCTCATGACCGGCTGCAATATAATAGTTAGGAATTCCTTCCACTTCTGACACAATTGGCAAGTGATCCTCCGTCCAGGGCCGTAAGCCAGCATAAGTACGTATGACCATCATGTCAGCCATTTTCGGATAGAATCTAATGGCCCTATTGGCAATGCATTTAATAATTTCATTATTGATTTTTGTATTAAACCCAACAAATTCACGGCTGCTTCCAATCAGGAAGTTTTGACTTTCAGTCGGTTCAAAAACAAGTGCTACTCCGTATTTTTCAGTAATCGGGTCAACCTGGCGCTTGCCGCCAAATTTTGATATTAAATAGCCAAATTCCATGACTTTTCTTGGCCCAACAAAATCCTGGCGTGATGCGACCATAATGTGGCCTTTTCTTGGTTTAATTGGAATAGACAAGTCCAGCATCTCACCGATATATGGAGCCCATACACCTGCCGCATTAATGACATAGTTAGCGGTGAAGGTCCCATTGGATGTTTCAACGCTAAATGTACCGTCCGTCTTCCTTCTCATTCCGGTAACCTCAGTTTGTTTATGGGCTTTAGCACCCATCTCCTTTGCCCCCTCAAGAAGGTTAAAGGCAAGTAGATATGGATTGACTGTAGAATCTGTTGCACACTCTAAGCCGCCTAATAAATCATCAGCAAAATACTTGGAGTCTTGGCGGATGTCCTGTCTGTCCAGCATCCTGAACGGCAAGCCGGCCTCACTCTGACGGTCAACCCACTTTTGTGCTGCTTCCATTTCTTCTTCTGTCTCGCATACAAGGATGCTTCCGGGAGCCCGATATTCAAAAGGCTGTTTCAATTCTCTGCTTAATTCATCTACTAATTTCTGACTGACAAGTGACATTTGACTATCGAAGCCAGGATCTTTATCAATAGCTAAAATATTTCCGTCACAGCGGGAAGACGTGCCACTGACAAATTCACCTTTTTCAATAACTGTTACATTTCTTCCAGATTTAGAAGTATAATAGGCAATTGCACAGCCTATGATTCCCCCGCCTATAACCAAAACGTCACAATGATATTTCACAAAACCAACTTCCCTTCGTCTTGTTACATCATTTTATTAATGCAAATAACATGCCAACTTTTTATATCTTACGCAAAAATAAGAACCTTCTAATAATTTTGCTGCTAACCCAAATATAGATTTTTTTGACCTGTTCTTAATTGTCAAAAAATTTGATAAAATAGTGTATAAAATATTGAACAGTGTATAAAAAATTTTACATTCAGGAGGCTGTCATGTTTGAATTACCATCAGTCAAAGAAATAATTGAAAGTAATTTTATCTGTCTGAACCAAGTTGATAATGAAGGCGCTTTACCAAAAGTTTATTTGGATGATTCCTTTGCTGCATTAGCTGATGCCTGCAAGCGCTATGCAGCCGTTGCCGTTGTAAATTCAGGCGGCCAAGTACTCGGCTGCATCACAAATGAACAAATCATTGATTTTTTGTATGATTCCTACAATCAATTAAAGGCTTTCTATGATGCTGTCATCAAAACATCGGACGCTTCAGTCACAGTGATTGATGCTGATGAACGTGTCCGCACATGGACCGAGGGAGCTGAAAAAATTTTCTCTGTAAAAAAAGATGAGATTGTGGGCAAACCAATAATAGAATTCTTTGAACATCAGAATCTGCAAATCTTAGAATCCTTATACAAAGGAAAGAGAATACAAGGAAAGCATCACCAGCCAAGATCTGATCTCTTTGTCCTAATAAATTCAAACCCTGTTTACTTTAATGGACGCATTATCGGGGCAGTTGTGTCGGAAACTGATGTGACAAGCCAGGTTGTTCTTAATGAAAAATTATTTAATATGTCGACTGAGGTTCATCGTTTAGAACAGGAGATGGCGAAATACAGACCTTCAGATACATTAAAGGGAAAAGCGCTGTGATGGAAAAGACGGTGCAAATGGCAAAAAAGGTGTGCTCTGTCCGATCAACTGTATTGATCTTAGGAGAAAGCGGAGTCGGCAAGGAGGTCTTTGCCAAATCCATTCATGAGGCAACTGAAGGACCTGAAGCACCATTTATTTCAATTAACTGCGGTGCTATTCCAGCTTCATTATTTGAAAGCGAATTATTTGGCTATGAACGCGGCGCCTTTTCCGGTGCAGATCATAGAGGAAAAAAAGGAAAAATTGAGCTTGCTAAAGGGGGCACTCTTTTTCTGGATGAAATTGGTGAAATGCCTTTAGAAATGCAGGTCAAGATGCTTCGTGTGCTTCAAGAAAGAAAATATTACAAGGTTGGCGGTGAAAAAGAAATTGAGGCTAATTTCCGGGTAATTGCTGCAACAAATAGGGATTTAAAAGAATTAATAAAAGAAGGCCAATTCCGGGAGGATTTATATTATCGGCTAAATGTTGTCAGTTTAAAAATTCCTCCTTTAAAAGAACGCTGTGAAGATATCGTTGAACTAATTCATTACTTTTTAAATGATTTTTCACTGCGCTATCAGCGGCCGATCCATCATTTTTCACAGGAAGTTATGCAAGAGATGCTTCAATATGATTGGCCGGGCAATGTTCGGGAGCTGCGTAATGTCGTTGAACGTCTGGTTGTTTTTGCAACAGATGGAGTCATTCGAAAAGAATATTTGCCATTTCACTCAGCAATGAGCTATTCAGCTGTATCTGATACTGACCTTCAGGAAAACAACATAGAAATGAAAACGGTCATTGTGCCTCTTCAGGAGGAAATGGACCAGCACGAAAAGAAGGTACTCGAAAAAGCATTGGCATTAACCAGCGGCAACAAATTAGAATGCTCGAAAAAACTGGGAATCACCCGGGCGACCCTTTACAATCGTCTAAAACGTCTTGGCTTAAGCTAATTTGAAATACTGGCTTCAAAGTTGGTACGATTTTTGCATTATATTTTTACATATACCTGAAGAGGAGGGATTACCAAATGAATAACAACGAGGCACTTATGATCTGTCGTTGTGAAGAGGTTACCTATGGGCAGCTTTTCGCAACAGCAAAAGAACATCAATGTACATCCAGGGAACTGAAGCTTAGAACAAGAGCTGGAATGGGGTTTTGTGGGGGACGCACTTGCAGGGTCATGGTCGATCGGATTATTGAAAGTGTCGTACCTAATACAGGAGAAGGTGAAATTCCTTTAAAATATCAGCCTCCAATTCGCCCTGTAACTTTTGGAACGGCAGGTGAAAAGAATGACTAGAATTATAGATCATCCGGTTTTAGGAAAATTAGATGATAGAAAAAAGATTCCATTCACTTTTGATGGGGAAGTATATGAAGCATTTGAAACTGAAACAATCGCGGCAGCTCTGCTGGCAAACGGTGTGAGAACACTGCGTGTTCATGAGGAAAGTGGAACACCAAGAGGGTTTTATTGCAATATCGGCCACTGTATGGAATGCCGTGTAAATGTTAATGGGCAGGCCAATATAAGAGCCTGTTTAACTGTTGTGAAGGAGAATATGGTTGTTGAAAGAGGAAAACAGCATCCTAATATTGTTAAAAGGATGGTGGAGAATCTATGATAGATGTAATCGTTATTGGAGCTGGACCAGCCGGTTTAGCTGGTGCCATAACCTGTGCTGAATACGGCTTAAAAGTTACCGTCATTGATGAATTTGTCAGGCCAGGCGGAAGATTAATCGGTCAATTGCACCAGGAACCGTCTGGAGAATGGTGGAATGGAATAAAAGAATCCACTCGTATGCATAACGAAGCACAGAAACTCTCTGTAGATATCCGCTGCGGCGTTTCTGTATATAACCTTGAAAAAGATAAGGATTGCTGGAATGTTCATACTAATATAGGAACACTGATAGCTCCTTATGTGCTGGTAGCAACTGGTGCAGCTGAGTTCCCTATTCCTGTGCCAGGCTGGACTCTTCCAGGAGTTATGTCCATTGGGGCTGCACAGGTCATGACGAATGTTCATCGTGTCGAGGTTGGCAAAAAGGGCATAATCATTGGTGCTAACATTCTAGCATTTGCGATTTTAAACGAGCTCCAAATAGCCGGAATTAATGTGGAACATATTGTACTGCCAGAAAAGAGTCCGCTTAGCCAAAAAGCGGGAGAACCTGAGGAAGTCTTGAAGTCACTTCTAAATGCTGCCCATCTTGCCCCGTCACCCATTTTGCGGCTGGGCAGTCGCTTTATGAAAAATAGAGGATTCCGCAAATTAGGGATGAAATTTTATCCTAAAAGCGGCGTTAAGGTGAATGGAACACCATTGCAGCTTAGAAAAGCAGCACTTGAAATTCTTGGAAAGGATCAGGTAGAAGGCGTACTCACTGCAGAAATAGATGTGAATGGTAACGTAATCAAAGGTACAGAAAAAATTTACGAAGCAGATTTCGTGTGTATCGCAGGCGGCTTGTATCCGTTAGCAGAGCTTACAGCAGTTGCCGGCTGCCCATTCCAATACGTTCCAGAACTTGGGGGACATGTTCCGCTTCATTCTGAAAAAATGGAAACTCCGCTCGAAGGATTATTTGTTGCCGGGAATATCACCGGCATTGAAAGCGGAAAAATCGCCATGGCCCAAGGAACAACAGCAGGCATTTCGATTGCTAAACACGCTGGAAAAGGCAGCACCGACATCAACAAGAAGCTTGAACAGGCATTGAAAAATGTTCATGCTGTCCGTCAAAACGCTGCCATCCAATTCAACCCTGAAATTGCAAACGGCCGGAGGAAAATCTATGAACTTTGGGAGGATCTTTATGGGAAAGAACAGGATTCTTTAAAGGAGATAGGATAAAATGTAATGATCCAATAGCAAATGTTCGTAAAAAAACCGCCCTCCCTATTCGGAGGCCGGTTCGCTTTTCTTGTCATGCCGTTTATTCAGTATTTTTAATACCTCATTAAAAGGCAGTTCCTGCTCCCGCAGCAGCACCATCAAATGATAAATCAGGTCGGCTGCTTCCCATTTCAGTTCGTCCTTATCACGGTTTTTCGCAGCGATGATGACTTCTGCGGATTCTTCGCCGACCTTCTTCAGGATTTTATCCACGCCCTTTTCAAAAAGATATGTCGTGTATGCTCCTTCAGGGCGTGTCTTTTCCCGTTCTTCAATGACCTTTTCAAGTGTATAAAGGATTTCGTACTCAGATAAGCCGCCTGACCCTTCCCCGTATACTCTTTCCTCAAAGCAGCTGACTGTTCCATTGTGGCAGGCAGGACCTGCTGGTTCAACCATAACCACAATCGCATCCTGATCACAGTCAAGCTTCATTTCAACAATTTTCTGTGTGTTGCCGCTTGTTGCCCCTTTGTGCCAAAGCTCATTGCGGGAACGGCTGAAAAACCAGGTCTCACCTGTTTCCGCCGATTTTAAAAGGGATTCCCGATTCATATATGCTAACGTTAATACTTCTTTTGTTTTTGCATCCTGTACAACTGCAGGGATCAGTCCCTTTTCATCGAACTTTACACTTTCAATATTCATCGGACAACCACCCCTTTTTCCTCAATATATGACTTTACTTCTGCAACAGACGTTTCTTTATAGTGAAAAATCGATGCAGCCAATGCGGCATCCGCTTTTCCATCGATAAATGCTTCAGCAAAGTGATCAGCATTTCCGGCACCGCCTGAAGCAATTACCGGAATCGAAACCGCCTCGCTGACTGCTTTTGTCAGCTTAATATCGAAGCCTTTTTTCTCACCGTCTGAGTCCATGCTTGTGAGTAAAATTTCTCCGGCCCCGCGCTCCGCTGCTTCATGGGCCCAAGCGATGACCTCAAGGTCAGTCGGTGTCCGTCCGCCATGTGTGTACACGCGCCAGGAACCAAGGTCTTCATCGTATTTTGCATCAATCGCAACAACGATGCACTGTGATCCGAAAAAATTTGCCCCTTCTGTAATTAAATCAGGATTGTTTACGGCAGCTGTATTGAGAGAAACCTTATCAGCCCCTGCCCGCAAAATTCGTTTCATATCTTCCAGCGCGTTAATCCCGCCGCCGACTGTAAATGGAATGGCAAGCTCAGACGCAACAGCCTTTACAACCTCAACCATAGTTTTCCGACCTTCATGTGAAGCGGAGATATCGAGGAAGACCAGCTCGTCAGCTCCCTGCTCATCATAAAATCGGGCAAGCTCAACCGGATCTCCGGCATCACGCAGCTGCACGAATTGGACCCCTTTTACCACACGGCCGTCTTTTACATCCAGACAGGGAACGATGCGTTTCGTCAGCATGATTCCTTCACCTCTTTCAGAGCTTCCGCTACGGTAAAACGGCCTTCATAAATGGCCTTTCCGACAATGGCGCCAGTAACACCTTCTGAAGAATACTCCCGCAGCTTCGCCAAATCAGCCAGCTGGCTGACGCCGCCAGATGCAATGACACTTTTTCCGGTTTCCCCTGCAAGCAGACGAACAGCTTCAATATTTGGCCCCGATAGCATTCCGTCTGTTGCGATATCTGTAAAAATAAAAGCTTCCGCACCTGCGTCGGCAAATCGCCTTCCTAAGTCAACTGCCCTCACTTCAGACGTTTCCAGCCAGCCATGTGTGGCCACAAAGCCATTTTTCGCATCAAGGCCGACTGCAATGGCTTTGCCGTATTTGCGGATCATTTCAATAGCAAACTCAGGATTGGAGACGGCGATGCTTCCAATGATTACGCGTGTTACGCCATTATCCAGATAATGCAGGATGTCTTCTTCCGTACGGATTCCCCCGCCGATCTGGACGGAGGCGCCAAGTTCGCGGGAAGCCTGAATGACATATTGATCATTAACCCGCTTCCCATCCTTTGCCCCGTCTAGATCTACCATATGAATCCAGTCTGCTCCTTCATCAGCAAACTTTTTGGCCATATCAAACGGAGAGTCGCCATACACCGTTTCCTTATCGTAATCCCCCTGCAGCAGCCGGACGCACTTGCCGCCTCTCATATCGATTGCCGGATAGATCGTAAAACTCATTTCACAGACATCCTTTCTTCAACCAGCTCGGTAAAATTGCGTAAAAGCGCCATGCCGAGCGAACTGCTTTTTTCAGGGTGGAACTGCATGCCGAACACATTGCCCCTTCCGGCAACTGCCGGCACTTCTACATCATACATACTTCTGCTGATAACAACTTCTCTATCATCTGTATCTACAAAGTAGGAGTGGACGAAATAGACATAATCTTCATTAAGTCCTTTTAAAATTGGCGAACCCTGTAAGAATTCAAGACGGTTCCAGCCCATATGCGGAACTTTATACGTTTCGCCTTCTGCTGTTGCACCGGGAAAACGCCTCACATGGCCAGGGAGAAGCTTCAGGCCTTCCGTCATGCCATTCTCCTCACTGCTCTCAAATAAAAGCTGCATGCCAAGGCAAATGCCAAGAAGCGGCTTGCCTGTATCAGCAAACTCCTTTACCAGATCTGCCAGACCTGTAGAATTTAAGATGGTCATGGCATCTTTGAAAGAGCCGACACCCGGCAGAATTAAGGCGTCTGCTTTAAGGAGCTCGTCTTTATTTTCAGAAAGGAAATAAGGAACCTCCAACCGTTCAAGCGCTTTACTGACACTGAACAAATTCCCCATTCCGTAATCGATGATGCCGATCATTTACAACATCCCTTTCGTTGATGGAACTCCCTTAATCCTTGGATCAATCGTTGTTGCCTCATCAAGCGCACGAGCGAGTGCTTTGAAAATCGCTTCGATAATGTGATGTGTATTCTGTCCATAGTGGACGATGACATGCAGGTTCATTCTGGCTTCAAGTGCAAGTTTCCAAAGAAACTCGTGAACAAGCTCGGTATCAAATGTACCGACTTTTTGGCTCGGGAAGTCGGCACGCATCTCCAAGTGAGGGCGGTTGCTGAGGTCAACTGTAACTTGAGCCAATGCTTCGTCCATCGGAACGAAGGCATTTCCATAGCGCTTAATGCCTTTCTTATCGCCTAAAGCGTCCTTCAGTACCTGGCCTAAGCAGATGCCAATGTCCTCTGTTGTGTGGTGATCATCCACGTCTGTATCGCCATTCGCAACGATGTTCAAGTCAAATTGTCCGTGCTTGGCAAACAGGTCCAGCATATGCGTCATAAAAGGCACGCCTGTTTCCAGATCGCTTTTGCCTTCGCCGTCTATATTTAAGGATAGAGTGATATTCGTTTCATTGGTTTTACGTGAAATTTCAGCAGTTCTGGCCATGATTATTCCTCCAGCTTATTTTCTTAGTCTTGTTTCAATGGATCTGGCATGGGCTTCAAGGCCTTCCAGACGCGCAAAGGCCGCTATTTTTTCGCCATTATCCTTTAATGCTTTTTCACTGTATAAAAGAATACTTGATTTCTTTTGAAAATCCTCCACATTAAGCGGGCTTGAGAAACGGGCCGTTCCGTTTGTCGGCAGGACGTGGTTCGGGCCGGCAAAATAGTCACCGACCGGTTCAGGGCTAAACCTCCCGAGGAAAATTGCTCCAGCGTGACGAATCCGTCCGAGAAGCTCCATCGGATTCTCCGTTAAAATCTCCAGATGCTCAGGAGCCAGACTATTCACCGTTTCAATAGCTTCATCCATGTTTTCCGCCACATAGACAGCACCATAGTTTTCGATTGATTGAAAGGCAATTTGCTGCCTTGGCAGCTCAGCCAGCTGGCGGTCCACTTCTCTTGAGACCTGCGCTGCAAGCGCTGATGATGGTGTCACAAGGATTGCACTTGCCATAGGGTCGTGTTCGGCCTGTGATAAAAGATCTGAAGCCACTTCATCTGCGTGTGCCGTATCATCTGCTAAAATCGCAATCTCACTGGGGCCTGCGATCATATCAATATCAACGTCCCCGAAAACCTCACGCTTTGCAAGAGCGACAAAGATATTTCCAGGACCTGTAATTTTATCAACAGGAGCTATCGTTTCCGTTCCATATGCAAGAGCGGCAATTGCCTGAGCACCGCCTGCTTTATAGATTTCTTCTGCCCCCGCAATTTTGGCCGCAGCAAGGACCGCAGGAGGCAGCTTTCCAGTCTTTTTATCAGGAGGAGAGGTAATGACGATCCGTTTGACGCCCGCAACTTTTGCCGGGATCACATTCATAAGTACTGATGATGGATAGGCAGCCGTACCGCCTGGGACATACAGGCCGACTGAATCAAGCGGTGTGATCTTTTGGCCAAGCACTGTCCCGTTTTCTTCTGTTGTCATCCAGGAAGGACGCAGCTGCTTTTCATGAAAAGACCGGATATTCTCGGCAGCTTCTTTAATGATCTCCAGGATTTTTCCATCCACTTGACTAAAAGCTTCCTCTATTTCAGCCTGCGATACCTTGAAATCATCCAGGGATATGCCATCAAATTTTTCTGTGTAATCTTTTAATGCCTGATCTCCGTTTTGGCGGACTGATTCAATAATACCTTTTACAATCGCCCGCTGTTCTTCTGTTCCGTTATCAACAGACCGTTTAATTGAATTCTGGTCATTTACTTTTAAAATTTTCATAGACCTCTACATCCTTTATCGCAGATTAACGGGCAGTAATATCCCTACCTTATATTTTCAATCAAGACCTAATTAGAATCAGGTAGGGATAAACTGCCCATAAAGGCCCGATTGGTTCAACTAACCATCAGTGGAAGAACACCACTGATGGAAGTTTCACTTTAAGAACGAATTTCTTCTCCAGCTATTACTTCCGTAAGACGTCCAACCAGCTCGCTTATGCGTTCATCCTTCATGCGGTAGCTGACAGGATTGACAATCAATCTTGAAGTGATGCCGACGATGGTTTCGTATTCAACGAGCCCGTTCTCTTTTAGCGTTCGGCCGGTTGATACGATGTCCACGATCCGGTCTGCCAGCCCGATCATAGGCGCAAGCTCTATGGAACCGTTCAATTTAATGATCTCCACCTGCTCCCCCTGCTCACGGAAATACGCTGCCGCAATCTGCGGATACTTCGTTGCAATTTTAGGAGCAACATCCTTCAGCCTGGTATTTGGCAGTCCTGCAACCGCGAGATAGCAGGCGCTGATCTTTAAATCAAGAAGCTCGTAAACATCCCGCTCTTCTTCAAGCATTACATCCTTCCCCGCAATCCCAAGGTCTGCCACACCATGCTCTACATAAGTTGGCACATCCATCGGCTTTGCAAGGATAAAGCGAAAATTCTCTTCCGGTACATCTATAATCAATTTACGTGAATCATCAAATTCCGGAGGCAATTGAAAGCCTGCCCGGCGGAGCAATTCAGCCGCTTCTTCAAAAATGCGGCCCTTTGGCATCGCAATCGTTAAAACACCACTCATTTTATGCTCTCCTTTCCAGCTTTTCCGACTAAAAAGGTAATATCCTCATATTGGCTGGTGCAGGCATCGATGTCCTTGACACCGCTAATATCCTGCAGAACCACTTTCTTTCCGGCAGAACGTTCCTTCTTCGCAAAATCGAATGCCTCTTTGCGGCGTTCCGGACTGTATAGAACGCAGTACACAGGTTCAGCCGCATTGCTGTCTTCCAGAGCCTCAAGCAGGCGGTCCATTCTGATGGCAAAGCCGGTTGCTCCCGTATCTTTTCCGAACTTTTGGAGCAGCAGATCATAGCGGCCGCCATTTCCGATCGGGAAACCAACATTTTCTGCATATACCTCAAAAAGAATGCCCGTGTAGTAGCTCATATGGCTGACGAGCGTTAAATCAAATTTAACTGTCCCTTCCTGGCCGTAGTCCTGCATAATGCCCCAAAGCTGTTCGAGCTCGGCTAATGCTTTTTTTCCTGTGCCGTTTTCCAGAAGGCCATAAGCAATCTCAATGACTTCTTCCCCGCCTCTTAATTTAAGGAAATCGAGAAGCCTTTGTTTATCAATGGATGAAAGAGCCAGGCTCTTAACATGTTCTCTGTACCCGACATAATTTTTCTCATATAAAAATCTTGTCAGGTTTTCCACTCTTTCTTCCGTTCCTAAAATCTGCTGGAAGAAGTCCCGGACAAAACCGATGTGGCCGGCGGAAAGCTGGAAGTTCTGAAGACCAGCTTCTTTTAAAGCAGAGATCATCATCGCCATCCCTTCGCCATCCGCACTGATCGTATGGTCGCCAATGCATTCAACACCGATCTGCTCAAACTCAGCTGGCCTGCCGCCCTCCCGCTGCTGGGCACGGTATACATTGGCAGAATATGCAAGCCTGATCGGCAGCTCGTCTTTTAAAAGACGGGATGCTGCCACCCTTGCGATCGGCGCTGTCATATCCGGCCGCAGCACAAGGGTATGGCCCTGCTGATCAAGCAGCTTGAACAGCTGCTGATCAAGTATTGCTGATGCCGCTCCAACTGTTTCGTAGTATTCGAGTGCAGGCGTTTCGATAAACTGATAGCCCCACCGTTTCATTTCCTCCTGGATGGATGACCGGATTGCTGCCTTTCTTTCATATAAATCTGGTAATGTATCTCTCATGCCTAACGGCTTTTCAAACATAAATAATCGGCTCAAAAGTATTCACCTCTATGACTTAAAAATTCCGAATCCTTTAGTTCGCTAATATGGTAGCAAATTGAAGTTATATGTAGTTTAACGCGCAAATTCTATGCCGTCAACCAAAAGAATCAGAAAAATAAAAAAGACTCCCTTTTTTTAAAAACGAGCTTTCATATAGTTTGTACTTTTTTGGAAAGGTTATTTGAGATAAAGACTTGCATCTAAATATATCGAGCATCTTTTGGAATCTATCCAACATCGGCACACAATAATAAAAAAACCCCGCCAGCCTAAGCTAACGGAGTTTGGTCTTTATTAATGCCATATATCGGATCATCCGCCCAGCGTGCGGCAAGTTCTTCCTTTGTATAGATGACACGCATCGGGTTGCCGCCAACAAAAGCGCCAGACGGGACATCTTTATGAACAAGCGTTCCAGCTGAAACAATCGCACCATCTCCGATCGTGACGCCGGGAAGAATGGTTGAATTGGCGCCAATCATGACTTCGCTGCCAATTTCAACCCTGCCGAGGCGATATTCCTTAATCAAATATTCATGGGCGAGGATCGTAGTGTTATATCCAATGACCGTGTTGCGGCCGACACTTATTTTTTCCGGGAACATGACGTCCAGCATAACCATGAGTGCGAATGATGTCTGATCCCCCACCTTCATTCTCAGGAAATTACGATAGAGCCAATTTTTCATACCCAGAAATGGCGTGTAGCGCGCAAGCTGGATCACAATAAAGTTTTTGACCACCTTCAAGAACGGAACCGTTTTATACACATGCCAGAGAGAATTGCCTCCCTCTACCGGAAAACGCTCCGTTTTTCTCATTGGTTTTCTGCCTCAAGAATATCGAGCAGGTCAGCCATATTGTCCAGCATATAATCCGGTTCAAAGCGCGCGAGGAAATCACGGCCTTTCGCTGTCCAGGCAACACCAGCCGTTTTTGTGCCGGCGTTTTTTCCTCCATCGATATCGTGCGAATTATCGCCGACCATAATAGCTTCTTCCGGCTTCGCATCCAGCAGGCTTAATGCCTTCAAGATTGGCTCCGGATCGGGCTTTGGCTTATCCACGTGGTCGAGCGTAACAACCACGTCGAAAAACTGGTCAAGATTTGTCAGCTTTAAGCCCTTTTCAACTACATTGGAAACTTTTGTCGTAACAATGCCCAGTTTATATCCCGATTCTTTTAAAGTCCGAACCGTTTCAAATACGCCAGCAAATTCTTTCACAAGCACGTCGTGGTTCTTAATATTGTACTCCCTGTAAACCGAGATCATCTCCTCCACTTTTTCCGGGTTGATGGACTCGAATGTTTCATGCAGGGTCGGCCCCATGAATGGGAGAACATCTTCCCGCTGATAGCGGTCTGGATAATATTTTCCCAGCGTATGCAAAAATGAGGAAATAATCAATTCGTTTGTGTCGATCAATGTTCCATCTAAGTCAAATAATAGTGTGTTAATGCTCATATGTTGCTTCCTTTCTTTTTGCCAGATCAGCACGCTTCCAGATAGCTGCCACTGCCAATGTCAGGATAATTGCCACACCCAGGCGAATCAGCAGAAGCGGTAATACCGGAATGCCAAGCGGCACAAAAATCAAAGTATCTTCAACGACTGCGTGGCAGGCAACGAGGAAAATAAATGCGATCGTTACATCTCGTTTACTGACGCCATCTTCCTCTACTGCCTGAATCATGACGCCCGCCCCATAGGCAAGGCCAATCAGCAAGCCGGCTGCAAGAGTTGTAGACGTATTTTCTTTCATTCCAAGTGCCCTGGTCACAGGCGCCATCCATTTTGAAAAAACAGCAAGCCATTGCTTATCTTTTAAGATTTGAATAATAATCATCAGTGGAATGACGATGATGGCAAGCTGGAGAATACCGAGCAATGCAGTCTGCAGTGCATCCAGCAGGATGGGCAATGCACCGGATACCAGCTCTTCTTTTGCCGGAATAAATCCGTACTTAGCAGTTTCGGATCCTCCCTGCCAAACAAGGTTGATCACAATCGCGCTTAAAAGCGCCAGTCCGATGCGTACTGCCAGAACGACCCAAAGCTTAACGCCGACCTTCAATGCCACTCCGGTTTCAATCAGCATATTATGTGAAAAAGACAGCATGACGGCAATAATAAATACTTCTTTAACCGAGAGATCGAGCGTTAAAATGGCTCCAATCCCCGCATACAAATTTAAGAAGTTCCCCAATACAAGCGGTATGGCTGCATCTCCTGACAGCCCAATCAGATTCATAAGGGGCGTGATCAGCTTGATTACCCATGGAAGCACTGGCGTATGCTGAAGCAGTGCCACAATCAGCGTGACCGGGAATATGACTTTCCCGAGTGTCCATGTTGTCTTTAAGCCGGCCATCAGCCCCCGTTTGCAAGATTCAACCAGCATCTCTACTCTCCCCTGTCCGTTATTTCCCCTCGGCTTTATCCAAATAACGAGCTTTGGCAAGACCCTCTGCTCTTCTATAAAAAATCAGGACTAGCGCACCAATAATAAGAACGATGGATATCGTCTGAGCAATCCTTAAATTCTCAGTAAGCATCAGGCTGTCGGTCCGCAGGCCTTCTACGAAGAAACGGCCGATCGAATACCAGATTACATACGAGAGGAAAAGTTCCCCGCGCCTTAAGTTTGCTCTTCTTAATAATATAAGGATGATAAATCCGATGATATTCCAGATTGATTCATATAAAAACGTCGGATGATAATAGGCACCGTTAATATACATCTGGTCAACGATAAATTCAGGCAAATACATATTTTCCAGGAATGCCCGGCTGACTTCCCTGCCATGAGCCTCCTGGTTCATGAAGTTGCCCCAGCGCCCGATTGCCTGCCCTAAGATGATGCTTGGAGCTGCAATATCAGCCAGCTTCCAGAACGATATCTTCCTTTTCTTTGCAAAAACATAAGCTGTGATGACAGAACCAATCAAAGCTCCATGAATGGCAATTCCGCCATTCCAAATTTTAATGATTTCACCCGGATTCTGCGAGTAAAAATCCCATTGAAAAATAACGTAATAGATTCTTGCGGAAATAATCGCAATGGGAATAGCCCACAGCATCAAATCGGCAAAAATATCTTTAGGGAGTCCCCTTCTCTCCCCTTCTCTCATCGCGATAATGAGTGCCAGTGCAATGCCAACACCGATAATCAGTCCGTACCAGTGGACCTGAATCGGCCCAAGGGATATGGCAATCGGATCTAACGGCTGAATATTTTTTTCCATGATCACTTCTCCTTCTCATCGAAAAGCGCAAGGCGCCCGCTCATCGGCGGCAAGCATAAGACAAGCCGGCATGAAGGCTGTTTTTAACCTTTGTGACGGATTGGCATAGACCCGAGAGCCGATAGCGCCTGGAGCTAGACAGTTATCTAAGTTCAAAGATATAAATTCTATTATTGCAAGAAAAGCGCATGCACCTCTGGGGTGGTTTTTGCCACACGCGCTATAGATCCTAAGCTAGTCAGGCTTATCAGCCTTTCAATCAAACGTTTGATTGAAAGTGTTTTGCCCTCTTTAACGATCATCATGGTCTCCGTCCTCAATCACATCCGACAGGCGGTTCGTGAACTGTTCCGCTGCATTCATCCCCATTCTTTTTAATCGGAAATTCATGGCAGCCACTTCAATGATGACAGCCAGGTTTCGTCCGGGTCTTACCGGAATGGTCAGCTTTGTAACTTCTGTATCGATGATTTTCATCTTTTCTTCATCAAGGCCAAGACGGTCGTACTGCTTTTTCGGATCCCACAGCTCCAAATTCATGACCACAGAGATTTTCTTATAGCTGCGGACTGCTCCAGCACCAAACAGGGTCATGACATTGATAATGCCGAGGCCGCGGATTTCAAGCAGATGTTCAATCAATTCCGGTGAGTTTCCGACCAGGTAATCTTCATCTTCCTGCCTGATCTCCACGCAGTCATCCGCAACAAGGCGGTGTCCCCGCTTAACTAGCTCAAGCGCCGTCTCACTCTTACCAACTCCGCTTTTTCCAGTTATCAGTACCCCTACCCCATAAATATCGACAAGGACGCCATGTACAGCTGTGGTTGGAGCAAGCTTGCTTTCCAGAAAATTGGTCAGCAAACTGGAAAAACGAGTCGTTTTCTGTTTGGAGCGGAGCAACGGAACCGATTCTCTCTCTGCCGCTTCAATCAGTTCGTCAGGTATATCCAGTCCTCTCGTGACGATTATGCCGGGTGTAATATCTGTACAGAGCCGTTCAAGCCGGATCTCCCGCTCGGAATTATTTAACTTTTCAACAAAAGACAGCTCGGTTTTCCCGACCAATTGAATACGTTCAGCCGGATAGTAATCAAAATAACCAGCCATCTCCAGGCCCGGACGGGAAATATCACTCGTCGTAATCGGCCGGTTAATGCCTTCCTCTCCGGCAATCAATTCGAGCCCAAATTTTTCTATAATATCTTTTGTGCGCACTTTTACCAAAATAGGTTCCTCCTTTAATGCTGGCACTTCTGGATGATCTCTTTATATGTAACTTATAATTTCTAAAAAATTCACTCTGAAGTTTCACTCTATTTTAGCACTTTTTAACGCAGAACCAAATTTCTGAAAACGATTTTTACAAAATTAACACTAGGCCCATATGCTTAATCCTTCTCGACAGGGACAATTTTCAGGGATATTCTGCGTATAAATATGATGATATGCTTTTTGTAAAAATATTCAGATGGTATAGACAACTATACTAAACCTTGGTAATATGATTATGTAAGCGAATTCATTTACATTTTTTAGCTTTTATTACGTTCATTCATTTTTAAAAAAAGAGGGGGAAAAACTCATGCGTAAAGAAGAACGCTTGGCGAAAGAGATTACGGAGCAGTTGGGCGGCACCGGCAATATCGCGGAACTGGCCTCCTGCATGACCCGCCTTCGCGTGAAGCCGGTCGATGAAAGCAAAGTCAACCTGAATGGCATCAAGGATATTGATGGCGTTATGGGTGTGGTGGAAGCAGAAACACTCCAAATCATCCTCGGACCCGGGATCGTCACCAAGGTAGTTGACGAAGTTTCCAGGATGACAGGCAAAAATGTATCATCCGTTGATGATGAAGAGATTGACACTTCATTGGAAGGACTGGCAGCCCGGACGAAAGCCGGACTCAATGAGAAAAACGCTACTCCTTTCAAGTTATTTTTAAGAAAAATTGCAAGTATCTTTATCCCGCTGATTCCAGCTATCGTTGCTTCCGGTTTGATTGCAGGGATCAATAATGTAATCATCAAATCAGGCGGAGACCCGGAATCCACGCTCGTTCAAATGCTTGATTTGATTGGCTGGGGTTTATTCGGTTACCTGGGCGTGTTTGTAGGTATTAACACAGCGAAGGAGTTTGGAGGGTCTCCTGCTCTGGGCGGTGCAGCCGGTATTCTATTAATCAATCCCGGCCTTGCCAATATAACTCTTTTCGGTGAAGCATTGGTGCCAGGCCGGGGCGGCTTGATTGGAGTCATGCTCGCTGCTGCGCTTGTGGCCTTTTTGGAAAAAAGAATCCGCAAAGTCGTTCCATCAGCAATTGATATTATTGTAACACCGACACTGGCATTATTAATTACAGGGTTTGCGACATTCTTTGTCCTGCAGCCTGTTGGCGGATTCCTGTCTGACATTATCACAAAAGGTCTCCTTGGCGTTCTGGATGTTGGCGGCATCCTGGCTGGCTTAGTACTTGCCGGAACCTTCCTTCCGCTTGTTGTAACTGGGCTGCATCAAGGTTTAACTCCAGTTCATATGGAATTAATTAACTCAATCGGTGACGATCCGCTCCTGCCGATTCTTGCAATGGGAGGCGCCGGCCAAGTAGGTGCGGCATTCGCCATCTACTTCAAAACAAAAAATGCCCGTCTGAAGAAAGTGATTAAAGGCGGACTTCCGGTTGGAATGCTCGGTATTGGTGAGCCGCTTATTTTCGGGGTGACACTGCCGCTGGGACGTCCTTTCTTAACAGCATGTCTAGGAGCTGCTGTGGGCGGTGCTTTCCAGGCGTTCTTCAAGATTGCTACAGTAGCCATCGGGGTTTCCGGCATACCGCTTGCCTTCCTCGTTCACACAAATCAAATCGTACTGTATCTGATCGGCCTTTTAATTGCCTATGCGTTTGGCTTCCTGTTCACATGGATGTTCGGATTCAAAGAGGAAATGGCTAAAAACATATAGAAAAGCGGAAGCGCTTTGTCCACAGAGGAACGCAGACTAACCAACGCCACGTCCTGTGGCAACGTCTGCATGCCCCCCTCCTCCCAAAAGCTGTCGCTTTCGGTCGTGCGATGTTTATGCTGACGAGGCCTTCCTTGTCCTGGGGGCCTCAAGCACAAGACGAGCCTCACGGAAAGGCGCTCTTTGCCTTTTTGGGAGGATTGCCAGAAATGTGGAGGTGACAGCCCAGGGACGACAGGCATAAGACGGTTTCTGTAAGTAGGCGTTCTTCCTTCTGAAAGGAAACGGCTTATGACCCGAGTCCATAGGAGCCCTTGTGACCTCGAGGGGGTAGGCGCTGGAGCTAGGCAGTTATCTATATTCAAGATTTTATATTTTCTAATTTAGGAGAAGGAGGAGCATTCCTCCTTCTTTACTTATGAAGTCGCATTTTTGAAAAATTCAGACTTATAGAGGTGACTATGATGCTTGGAATATCAGTTTATCTATCAGAGGAGCGCCAGCTTCAAAATGCAAAATGGATTGCGCGGGCGGCTTCTCACGGCTTCACATCCATCTTCACTTCCCTCCATATTCCCGAAGATGACCACAGCACATATAAACAATTGCTTCAGAACCTCGGTGCTCTTGCAAAGCAGCATCAAATGGAACTCCTCGCCGACGTTTCCCCTCAGTCATTGGACCATCTAGGATTGGACTGGGGAACGCTCGATACTCTTCTTGAATGGGGTCTCTCCGGAATCCGGGCAGACTACGGCTTTACTTCTAAGCAGATTGTTGAACTCTCTAAAAAAATGAAACTTGGAATCAATGCGAGCACTATCTCTGCTGCAGAACTGCAGGAGTGGATGGAAGCGGGATTAAACGCCCATAATGTTGAAGCCTGGCATAATTTTTATCCGCGGCCTGAAACGGGTTTGGATAAAGACTTTTTTATAGAGCGAAATCGGTTCCTTAAAAGCATGGGGATAACCACCATGGCGTTTGCGCCTGGTGACGCTGAACATCGCGGACCCATTTTCGCAGGGCTTCCTACTCTTGAGAAGCACCGGGGCTATCCACCCGCTGCGGCGGCGGCTGAATTGATGAACAGCTGCTATACAGACAAGGTGCTGATCGGTGATCATTCAGTAAAAGACGGGACTCTTGCACAACTGGCGAAAATCGCCAATGCTACTGTGCCTCTCCGAATCGAGCTAATTGGCGGACAAACCTATGAGGAGCTTTTTAATAAACCTCATACAAATCGGATGGATCCTGCCCGGGATGTTGTAAGGTCAGTGGAATCAAGGTCATATGCTGGCCAGGGATCAAATAAATGGGAACCTATGAACCAGCTGGAACGTAAAAAAGGGAGTGTCACAGTTGATAATATCCTATACGGCCGCTACGCAGGCGAGATGCAGATTACTTTAGCAGATCTCCCCCGGGATGAACGCGTGAATGTGATCGCAAGAGTTATGGATGAGGATCTGCCACTCCTTGACCAGATCAAGGCAGGAACTAAATTTCAATTAATAGTGAGGGATTAACAATGAATATTACAAAGCTAAATACCGAGCAGCGAAACCCTAAAACAATGGAAGTAGATTTAATGACAACCGAAGAAATTATTACAATCATAAACCAGGAAGATGCGATTGTTCCAAATGCCATTGCAAGAGAAATTCCTCACATTGTAAAAGTGGTGGATGAAATTACGGATAGTTTTAAAAAAGGAGGCCGCTTGATTTACGTTGGTGCAGGCACCTCAGGACGCCTTGGCATTATCGATGCTTCAGAATGTCCGCCCACTTATGGAACGGACCCGGAAATGGTTGTCGGCATTATTGCCGGCGGCAAAGAAGCCATGACCGAGGCAGTTGAAGGCGCCGAGGATGACAGTGAACAGGGACGCCAGGATGTCGCAGATATTCAATTGTCGGACAAGGATGTGCTTGTCGGCATTGCAGCGAGCGGCCGTACGCCGTATACGATCGGTGCTCTTCAATATGGAAATGAAGTCGGTGCTGTTACTGTTGCTGTTGCCTGCACTAAAGACTCCGAAATGGGGAGAATTGCAAAATATACGATAGCACCTATCACAGGGCCCGAAGTGGTTACAGGCTCTACAAGAATGAAAGCAGGCACTGCACAAAAGCTCGTCCTGAACATGTTAACAACAGCTTCCATGATCAAACTCGGAAAAGTATACGGCAATCTGATGGTGGATGTGCAGATGACAAATGAGAAGCTGTTTAAACGTGCTGAAAATATCGTCAAAATGGCTACAGGTGCATCTGATGAAGAAGCCCAGGCTGCTCTCAAAGAACAAAACCATAATACAAAGGCTGCGATTCTTCAAATTTTAACAGGATTAAAAGGTGAAGCAGCCGCCAGGCTTCTGAAAAAGCATAATGGTTATTTACGGGAAGCCATTGCGGAATATCATACTAAATAATCAGATATATTGTATGAAATTCCCTTAAAACTCAAATTAATAGGATAGAAAGCGTCCACCCGCCTTCTATCCTATTTTAGTTGTATAGACCAAAACACCAGAGAGAGTTAATTCTTTTAACTGGTATAGACATCTAAACACAAACCTTTTATAATAAAAGTATCATTCAAACGGAGATGAACTAAAAAATGAGCCGTCTATTACTGAAAAACGCTAGAATTATTCTGGAAAACAGCATGATTGATCAAGGGTTTATTCTAATAGAGAAAGACCGAATCTTAAAAACTGGAACTTTGGAGGAGCTTCCTGCCATCGGCCAGGATACAGAAATCATAGAACTTTCCCCTGAGCATACAATCAGTCCGGGGTTTATTGATGTTCACATTCACGGCGCTGGCGGTGCCGATACAATGGATGCAACATTTGAAGCACTTAACACGATGGCCAGCGTGCTGCCTGAAGAAGGGACCACCAGCTTCCTGGCCACGACTATCACACAGGAAAAGGAAAAAATAGAAGGCGCGCTGATCAATGCAGCCCACTTTCAAAAAGAACAAAATATTCCTGGCCAGGCGGAAGTAATCGGAATCCACCTGGAGGGCCCGTTTATTAACGAAGCAAGAGGCGGAGCCCAGCCGAAGGATCATATACTCGAGCCTGATATTGAACTTTTTAAGCGCTGGCAGGAAGCAGCAAATGGAACCATCAAGCTGATTACACTTGCACCTGAGAAAGCAAATGGCTATGAATTTATCCGCTACTTAAGTGAAAACGGTGTTGTCCCCTCAATCGGCCATAGCGATGCCATTTTTACAGAAATGGAGAAAGCTGTTCAGGCGGGAGCTAAGCAGGTGACTCACCTTTTTAACGGAATGAGAGGCATGCATCACCGTGAACCTGGAGTAGCCGGCGCTTCGCTTTTATTCAAAGAATTGATAGTTGAAATGATTGCTGATGGAATCCATGTCCGGCCTGAAATGATCAAGCTTGCACTAAACGCCAAGGGCCCGGATGGAATGATCCTGATAACCGATTCCATGAGAGCAAAATGCCTGAAAAATGGCCATTATGATCTTGGCGGACAGGATGTAAAGGTTGAAAATGGCCAGGCACTGCTTGCTGACGGCACACTGGCTGGAAGTATTTTGAAAATGAAAGATTCCATTAAAAATATGATTGATTTTACTGATATTCAGCTGTCTGAAGCTGTCCAGCTTGCAAGCAGCAACCCGGCCAGACAGCTCAATATATTTGACCGGAAAGGCAGTATTTCGGAAGGAAAGGATGCCGACCTGGTTGTACTCGATGAGAACCTTGAGGTTGCTATGACTTTCTGCAGAGGCGTCAAAGCCTTTGAACACGAGGTGAAAAGACCTTGAAAATCATTCGAACAGCCAATTATAACGATATGAGCCAAAAAGCTGCCCAGATGATGATTGAAAAAATCCGGCAGCAGCCGGATCTGACATTAGGGCTTGCAACCGGCAGCACACCAAAAGGAGTTTATGCTGAACTGATTAAAGATCATCAAAAAAATGGCACTTCTTATGAAAAAATCACGACGATTAATTTGGATGAATATATCGGCCTGCCTCCTTTCGACCCTAATAGCTACAGGCATTTCATGAATAGTGAACTATTTGATCATTTGGACATCCGGCTGGAAAACACTCACCTTCCAAAAGGAGCAGCAGAAGATATGCCACAGGAATGCGAACGGTATGAGCAGCTGATCAAGGATCTGGCAGATATCGATCTGCAGCTGCTGGGAATTGGACGCAATGGACATATCGGCTTCAATGAACCCGGCACGTCTTTTCAAAGCCGTACGCATGTCGTGGACCTGGCTGAAAGTACACGTAAGGCGAACGCAAGGTTTTTCAATTCTATTGAAGACGTTCCAGCCCAAGCGATTACTATGGGAATCGCTTCGATTCTTGATAGCCGGGAAATCATCTTGCTCGCTTCAGGTTCAGCCAAGGCAGAAGCTATCAGGCAACTGGTTTATGGAGAACCTGATGAACAGTTCCCCGCATCAGCTTTGAAGCTTCATGAGAATGTGACAATCATAGCCGATGAAGAAGCACTTAGTCTTGTCAGTAAGGATTGATGAGCACTACTAATAGTGATAGGAGAATTCCCATGATCGATAAGCAATCACCCATCCCGATATATCACCAATTGGAAGAGTATATTAAACAATTAATAGAAAGCGGCATATTAAAGCCTGATGAAGCAATCCCTTCTGAGCGCGAGTATTCTGAGCAATACCAGATTAGCCGCATGACAGTCAGACAGGCATTAAACAACCTTGTCAATGATGGCTATCTATACAGGCAAAAAGGGCGCGGAACTTTCGTCAACAAGCAGAAGGTCGAACAAAAGCTTCAGGGATTGACCAGCTTTACTGAAGATATGAAAGAGCGCGGCATGGTGCCGAGCAGCCGTCTGATTTCATTTGAAATCATCCCGGCCGAGCCGCAGCTGGCGAGAAAGCTTGATATAAAAGAAAACACACCTGTTTATGAAATTAAACGGGTGCGTATGGCAGATAATCTGCCAATGGCGCTGGAAACTACCTGCCTGCCTGCTAATCTCGTTAAAGGGCTTACAGAAGAAATCATCAACAAGTCCCTTTACCAGCATATTGAAGAAAAATTGTCCCTGACCATCAGTGAAGCAACCCAGCAAATTGAAGCTTCCATCGCTAAGGAAACGGAAGTAAACCACTTGCAGGTCGAATCCGGATCGCCTGTACTGCTTATTGTCCGAACTTCCTTTTTAGAGGATGGCACGCCTTTTGAGCTTGTCAAATCAGCATACCGCGCAGACCGCTATAAATTTGTTCATACGATGCAGCGCGCCGCAAAATAGGAGAAAGCCCATCAGGGTTTTCTCCTATTTTCATTTTACCATGTCCTTTTGGAAGGTTTGTCCATATTATATACATGAGAATATTTTTTATTGAAAGGAGCGATTAGATGAAAATCATACTGGATGCCGGGCATGGATACAGCACCTCCGGCAAACGGAGCCCTAACGGAATGAGAGAATATGAATTCAATCGGGCTGTTGCCGAACTAGCAAAGGAGTTGCTGGAAAGCTATCAAACCACAGTGGTTTCCTTTGCACACTCGGATGTACGGGACGTGCCGCTTGCCGAAAGGACCGAGCTGGCAAATAAACAAAACGCGGACTGCTATGTGTCCATCCATGCCAATGCTTACGGAACAGGCGGATGGAACAGTGCAGGCGGAATTGAGACATATGTCTACCCTTCAAAACCTCGGGAAGCGCTGGCATTAGCCCAAAAGATACAGCGAAACTTAATCAGTTCTACAGGCTTGCGGGACCGGGGAGTCAAAACAGCTGATTTCCAGGTTCTTCGTGAGACAAAAATGACTGCTGTACTTGTGGAATGCGGGTTTATGACCAATAAAGAAGAAGCTTCCCTTCTCCGGACCCCTCTCTATCGAAAACGCTGTGCACAAGCCATAGTAAAAGCAATCGCCGAACAATACGGCTTGAGAAAGAATGATAAAATCAAACAATATAAAGTTCAAGTTGCATTTTCAGAAAAGCAGCTTGCCGAGAAACTTGCCGGGAGTCTGAAGAGGGACGGCTTTAATGCCACCATCATTGAATAGAAAAAAGCCAGCATCACGGATGCTGGCTTTTTAACGCATTTACTTTTCCCTTGCCGGTTCGAGGATCGCTTTTTGAATGATCAGATTAACAATTGACATAATCACAGACACAAGAATCGCTGTGCCAAACCCGTCAATTTCAAAAGAATCCCCCATAAAGCCATCTGTAATCATTAATGTAACAGCATTGATGACGAACAAAAACAGACCGAGCGTTAAAACAGTGACTGGCAGAGTTAATATAATCAGGATTGGTTTCACGAGAATGTTCAGGATGGAAAGCATGAAGCTGGCACCGATGGCAGCCCCAAATCCCGATAAGTAAAACGAATCCTTAAAAAAACCGGCGATCGCTACAAATAGGACCGCATTAATCAAAATTCCCAGAATCCATCTCATTTTCTACAGCACCTCTTCATTAGGAAGCAAGAACACAAGCAGAGCATAAATGAGTGTCATTGGAAAAACGCCTGTTGTAAATAATAAAACAATGAAAATCACCCTGAGTACGGTAGGATCTATACCGATCGATTTTGATAAGCCGCCCAATACCCCCGCTAATTTCCGGTTGCTGCGGGAGCGAACCAATTTATTCACAAAGAATCCCTCCTATCAAGAAAAGCGAAAGCCCCTTGCCCACCCCAGACCCCTCGAGGGGGCAGGCGCTCCTCCTAAAAAGCTGGCGCTTTTAGTCGTGCGATGATAAAGCTGTCGAGCGTTCCTTGTGGAGCTAGACAGTAATGTTCAAAATTTTATACTATCTATCAACAGCCAAATTCCTTACGCTTTACCAGGCAGTTGACCGCTTGATCGTGATCGTACCTGTTTTTGAGTCAGCCCTCAGCTTGAGTCCGCTGCCGCTTTCTTTTACAGACTTGAAGCGCAGCATTTTCTGAATCACTTCGCTCTTTTCTTCTATAACTTCAATACCCTCAATATCAGGGTGGAAACTGCCCAGATTGGTGCGAAGTTCTCCGCTGACAGCAGCGAAATCCGGAACAAACAAGTCGATGCTGCCCGTCGCTGCCTTCGCTTCGATCCATTCGCAGCGTTCATTTTCTGCCCTGCATGTTACATTTCCATTAAACGATTGGAGTTCGGCTTTTTTGAAGTCTCCTTCAGCCAGAATTGGACCATTCAACGTTTCGGCTTCTACATGATCAATTCGGCTTTTTTGAATGGTAATTTGCCCGTTGGCGGTTTCAGCCTCAACATTTTTACTGTTTAAATCACTAACCGTAATCTTTCCATTGGCCGTTTTCGCTTTAAAGTTTTCCACTGTTAAGTTTTGACTTTCAATCGGGCCATTAAACATGCGGATTTTCACATTTTCATATTCAGATCTTGGAATATAGATGACTGCTTCAAGCTTCATCCACTTTTGCTGACTGGAAAATCTCAGCCTTTGCCCCTCAATGGCAAAAATAACATCCTTCAGGAAATTTCTGCGTGCTTCATCCTGATTATCCACACGATAGACCTTAGCTTTGCATTCAACGCGGACATCACTTTGCTCCCATGGAATCACCTTAACTGTCCCATTGGCAACATCAATGTCCAGATCTTTTAAGTATGCGTCTGCATGCTGAAATATATGAGAGATCTCAACACTTTTCCCAAAATTAAAATCAAGATCGAGATCCTTCACTTTCTTAAATGCTGAATCTACAAAATCAATGATTTTTTCCTTGGCACTTTGTTGCTTTGAGCTGTATGGCTCACCCTTTTTAGCTTCTTCAAACTTAACCTCAGCAGATAGCTCCTTAATTAAATCCTCCTGCTTCTGTTCCATCGTCTGGTTTGTTTTTTCAAGCTGCTCCAGCAGAGTTAAAGCTTCGTCAACCGTAAGCTTTCCATCCTCGACCATTTTCAAAATACGTTTGCGTTCCTCTTTCATTCTTTGGCCCTCCTCTATTATTTCTATTCTTGTATCAGGACTTTTACCCCTTTAATGATATTCCAGATAAGTACAATTAATAGCAGAATGATCGTGATGCCCACAGCTGCAAGAAATAGGACCGGGATTTCCTGATCATTTACTGTGAACTGGGTCACCCCAGCAAAAACAATAAACGGAACAGGAACCAGCGGAATCAAATGTGATAAGAATGCACTCTTGGCATGCCGCTTCACTTCCGTGTCTTCTGATGCAAAAAATACAATGAGCGGAAAAATAAATCCTGCGAACATAATGCTAAAATAGCTTAAGGCAGACAGAACCTTTCTTGTTTCCATTGTTTTCAGCTCCTTTATCGCAGTCTAACGGGCAGTAAGACCCCCACTTCAAGACTCAGAGAAACCAATGGAGGATAAGTGGGGGGGCAAACTGCCCGTAAAGGCCCGATTGGTTCAACTAACAATCAATGGGGATAAAAAAACCCCACTGATTGAAGTTTCACCTTATCTGTCATACGGAAATGGAGCGCTAAAAGTTTCAGCCTCTTCTTCATTATAGAAAATCAAAGGAGCATTTTCCTCCATATTTCTAAAAATACATCTGCAGGCTGAGGGGTTCCATAGCCTCAAGTCGCATAGCTTTTTTCTATATTAAAAACCGCCTTTCTTGAAAAGACGGTTTTATGATTATGTCCTATTTATAGGCAGCTGCCAGGTCAGTGCGAGGCGCTTCCTTCTTTTTCACTTCGTCGATTTTATTGACAAACATTTGGAAAACTTTTCGTTTTTCATCCAAATCACGTATGTATTCTTTCAATTCGTTATACTTCTCTTCAAAAGGCTTATGATACATTTCGCGGATATTATCAATAATCTCTTCGTTCACAGTAGACTGGATAACCTGCTTTGTAATTCCATATTTGTAGGAATATACTTTAAGCTCTTTTTTAACATCCTCATATTCATTATTAATCTGATCCAAAACCTCAGAAATATCTTCTTTCCATTCTTCCAGAGACTTCTCTAAATAATCCTCCATAATGACCTCCCCTTCTGTTTCCAGGCAATAGCTTCCCTTATATAGGAGTATAACGCTGCTTGGTTACATCGATTTTGCTGGAACATTACATTGTGTTATCAAATGGTCAGAAAGGAAGGAACTTCAAATGGTTCTTTTGATTTGACCTGTTGATTTCCGCTCCAGGCAACAGGTGCTAAAATCAATTTAGTAAGCTTTAAATTTTATTAAAAAGAAAAGCCTTCCATAATCCTATCCGCAATCATCTCATATCCCTTTCCGTTCGGATGAAGGGAATCAGCGAAGTACTGTTTCTTGTTTTTTCCCTTGAATAGTTCATTGGTAGAAATGTAGGTGATATTTTTATCTTCCGCTGCTTTTTTTCTTATGGAATTGTTCCAATGGTCAATATATTTTTCAATCTGGTCACCGTCCGGATAGGGATTGTATAGTCCGAGAAGGATAACAGGTGCATCACTGTTGGCGGTTTCCAGTGTTTCAAGGATTCCATTCAGTTTATCCTCATAAATGTCTTTAGCTTCAACCAGTTTTTCGTGATGGAGCGGATAAAGATCCCCTCCGTTGCTTTTCAGCAAATCGTTTGTTCCAATATATACGATAAACATATCTGCATTTTTAATATCCTGTGCCACTTCCGGTTTGAGCATTTGCTGAAGGACATCCGAAGATTTAAAGCCATACACTCCATGATTTGTTATTGTATAATTCTTCTCCGGAAATGTCCGATCCAGTTTGGTCTGCAGCCTGCCAATGTACCCCTCCTCAGTTTCATCTCCATATCCGTAGGTGAGCGAATCGCCAAAAGCTACAATCGATTGATTGCTTTCAGCCTTTTTTTCCTCTCCAAGAAATGTGATGGATAGATAGATGCCGAACCCAAGCAAAATAAGGCCTGCCAAAAGATATATTTTATTTTTCATAGTGAATGTTCCTTTCCTGGTTGAGATTATTGAGGGTTGCTGCAGACGCATGTTCTATACCCCTCATCCAGGAGAATTAATCTCTTTTACATAAAAAAGAAACAGTACCAAAACGGTACTGCTTCCTCCTAATTAAGCGTTTGTCACGCCCTCTTTCTCTTCAATTCGCTGTTTCATTCTCAGGCGGTCTCTTTCCAGGATTGGTTTGAGGTATTTGCCTGTGTAGGATTCCGGGACTTCGGCAATTTTTTCCGGTGTACCGGCTGCTAAGATGGTACCTCCCTTATCTCCGCCCTCAGGTCCAAGGTCCACTATATAGTCGGCTGCCTTGATGACATCAAGATTATGCTCAATAACCAGTACCGTGTCTCCATTTTCAACAAGACGCTGAAGGACCACGAGCAGTCTTGAGATATCATCAACATGAAGACCTGTTGTCGGTTCATCAAGAATGTACAGGGAGCGGCCCGTTGAACGGCGGTGCAATTCGGAAGCAAGTTTGACACGCTGCGCTTCACCGCCGGACAATGTTGTCGCAGGCTGTCCCAAAGTGATGTAGCCCAGGCCAACATCATAAATCGTCTGCAGCTTGCGGCGGATTTTAGGAATATTTTCGAAAAACTCCAGTGCATCTTCCACTGTCATATCGAGAATCTCCGAAATATTCTTCCCTTTATACTTCACTTCAAGTGTTTCCCTGTTATAGCGTTTGCCATGACATACTTCACATGGCACATACACATCAGGCAGGAAGTGCATTTCAATCTTGATGATCCCGTCTCCGCGGCATGCTTCACATCGTCCGCCTTTTACATTGAAGCTGAAGCGCCCCTTTTTGTAGCCGCGAACTTTTGCTTCATTGGTTGAAGCAAATACATCACGAATATCATCAAACACTCCGGTGTATGTTGCCGGGTTGGAACGAGGTGTCCGTCCGATTGGAGATTGGTCGATATCAATGACTTTGTCGAGGTGATCCACACCTTTAATTTCTTTATGCTCACCCGGCTTTGATTTGGCTCTATGAAGCTTTTGGGCAAGCCCTTTATGAAGGATTTCATTAATCAATGTACTCTTGCCCGATCCTGATACACCAGTAACGGAAATAAAAGTGCCGAGCGGGAACTTAACGCTTACATTTTTAAGATTGTTTTCCTTAGCCCCTTTAATTTCGATAAAGCGTCCGTCATTCTTTCGGCGCTCAATTGGAAGCGGAATGAATTTCTTGCCTGACAAATATTGCCCTGTCAGGGAGTTTGGATCATCCATTACCTCCTGAGGGGTACCAGCTGAAACGATTTGTCCGCCATGAACCCCTGCTCCCGGACCTACATCAATTAAATAGTCGGCTGCCACCATTGTATCTTCATCGTGTTCTACCACGATCAGGGTGTTGCCGATATCCCGCATATTTTTCAGTGTATCAATCAAGCGGTCATTATCACGCTGATGGAGACCAATGGAAGGCTCATCCAGAATGTAGAGTACGCCTGTCAGGCGCGAACCGATTTGTGTGGCCAGGCGGATACGCTGGGCTTCACCGCCGGACAAAGTTCCCGCTGCCCGGCTTAATGTCAGGTAATCCAGCCCGACATTAATGAGGAAGCCTAGCCTCTCCTTAATCTCACGGAAAATGAGTTTGGCAATCTTCATTTCTTTTTCAGACAGTGTCAGATTCTCAAAGAAGCTGAATGCTTCCTCAATCGAATATTCTGTCACATGGCCGATATGCTTTCCTGATACAAGCACCGCAAGCGTTTCCGGCTTCAGACGGTAGCCTTTACAGGAAGGACATGGATGCTGGGCCATGTATTTTTCCATTTGCTCCCGGATATAATCAGAACTTGTTTCTTTATAGCGGCGCTCCACATTGCGGATGACACCTTCAAAATGGATATAATTCTCCCGCACCTGGCCAAAATCGTTTTCATATCGGAAATAAATGCTGTCCTTGGCGGATCCGTATAAAACTTTTTCAAGCAAGTGTTCAGGAATATCCTTAACCGGAACGTCCATATCAATTCCATAATGATTGCATACTGCCTCCAGCAGCTGAGGATAATATTGAGAGCTGGTCGGTTCCCATGGGGCAATAGCATTTTGCTTTAATGAAAGATCCTTATTGGGTATGACCAGATCAATATCTACCTCCAGCTTTGAGCCCAATCCGTCACATTCCGTACAGGCACCAAACGGACTATTAAAAGAGAACATTCTTGGCTCAAGTTCGCCGATTGAAAACCCGCATTGAGGGCATGCGTGGTTCTCGCTGAACAGCAGTTCTTCTTCCCCGATTACATCCACAAGCACCTTGCCATTGCCCAGATTCAACGCGGTTTCCAATGAATCTGCAAGCCTTGGTGCTACGCCTTCTTTTACGACAATCCGGTCGATTACTACTTCTATAGAGTGCTTTTTATTTTTTTCCAGCTCAATCTCATCACCGAGATCCATCATTTCTCCATCGACACGGACACGGACAAACCCCTGCTTTTTGACATCTTCAAACACTTTTACATGTGTCCCTTTTCGGCCGGATACAAGCGGAGCCATAACCTGGAGTTTTGTTCTTTCAGGGTACTCCATAATCCGGTCAACCATTTGCTCTATGGTCTGTGAGGAGATTTCAATATTGTGAATCGGACAGGTTGGACGCCCCACCCTTGCAAATAATAATCGCAGATAATCATAAATTTCTGTCACCGTTCCCACTGTGGAACGAGGATTTCTGCTTGTCGTCTTTTGGTCAATTGAAATGGCAGGAGACAGACCTTCGATCGCATCCACGTCAGGCTTATCCATCTGGCCGAGGAATTGCCGGGCATAAGCAGATAATGACTCCACATAGCGGCGCTGCCCTTCTGCATAAATCGTATCAAATGCCAGTGAGGACTTTCCTGAACCTGAAAGTCCTGTCAGGACGACAAGCTTATCTCTCGGAATGGTGACATCTATATTTTTCAGATTATGGGCTCTGGCACCCTTTACAATCAGTTTATCCATCGCCATTTTTACGTCATCCTTCCGCTTTCAGCTCTAATATTAGATCACGAAGCTCGGCAGCCCTTTCGAAATTCAGGGATTTGGCCGCTTCCTTCATTTCTTTTTCCATATCGCCGATCAGCTTCTCGCGCTCTTTCTTGTTCAGCTTGCCGAGCTTTGCTGACGGCTGGTATTCTTCCTGCTCTTCTGCCGCATGTGTTGCACGGATTGAATCGCGTATATCCTTCTGTATAGTCATTGGCGTGATGCCATGCTTCTTATTGTACTCTTCCTGAATGGACCGGCGGCGCTTTGTTTCACTGATGGCTTTTTCCATGCTGTCAGTGATCCGGTCTGCGTACATAATGACATGGCCATTCGCATTACGCGCTGCACGTCCAATCGTCTGGATGAGTGAACGTTCCGAACGGAGGAAACCTTCCTTATCAGCATCAAGTATAGTAACGAGAGACACTTCCGGTATATCAAGTCCTTCCCTTAGAAGGTTGATTCCGACTAACACATCGTATTTACCTAGACGAAGCTCTCTGATAATCTCAATCCGCTCAAGCGTTTTTACCTCTGAGTGCAGATACTGCACTTTAATGCCGATTTCTTTTAAGTAGTCTGTCAAGTCCTCAGACATTTTCTTTGTTAATGTAGTGACAAGCACACGTTCATTTTTCTGAATGCGATCCTGGATTTCACCGATTAGGTCATCAATTTGCCCTTCGATTGGACGGACATCAATAGTAGGATCAAGCAAACCGGTTGGGCGGATAATTTGCTCAATCATTTCCGGTGTATGCTCAAGCTCATAAGGGCCAGGTGTTGCAGAAACAAAGACAGCCTGTTTCACATGCTTTTCGAACTCGGTAAACGTAAGCGGCCTGTTATCCATGGCTGAAGGCAAACGGAAACCATGGTCCACAAGCACGGATTTTCTTGCCTGGTCACCATTGAACATACCGCGGATTTGCGGCAGAGTTACGTGCGACTCATCAATCACAATTAGAAAGTCTTCCGGAAAATAATCCAGAAGGGTATACGGTGTTGAACCAGGCGGCCTTAATGTAAGGTGGCGGGAGTAGTTTTCTATGCCGGAACAAAAACCCATCTCCCTCATCATCTCAAGGTCATAGCGGGTCCGCTGCTCGAGGCGCTGGGCTTCAAGCAGCTTATCGTTTTCTCTTAATTCAGCAAGGCGCTCTTCCAGTTCTTTTTCAATGTTCTGGACGGCGATCCGCATTTTTTCTTCACGCGTTACGAAGTGGGATGCCGGGAAGATCGCAACGTGCTCACGTTCACCCATAATTTCTCCGGTGAGGGCATCTACTTCACGGATCCGGTCTATCTCATCCCCGAAAAACTCTACACGGATACAATGCTCATCCCGTGATGCCGGGAAAATCTCTACTACATCCCCGCGTACACGGAAGGTGCCGCGCTGGAAGTCGATATCATTGCGTTCATACTGAATGTCAACGAGCCTGTGAAGAAGCTGGTTCCTCTCAATCTCCATGCCGGTTCTGAGGGATAGCACCATTTCACTGTATTCTTCAGGAGAACCCAAACCATATATACAAGACACACTGGCAATTATAATGACATCTTTGCGCTCAAATAATGAAGAAGTCGCCGAGTGGCGGAGCTTATCAATTTCATCATTGATGCTTGCATCTTTTTCAATAAAGGTATCTGTAGAAGGCACATATGCCTCCGGCTGATAGTAGTCATAATAGCTGACAAAATACTCAACAGCATTGTTTGGAAAAAAGTCCTTAAATTCACTGTATAACTGCCCTGCAAGTGTCTTATTATGCGCAATGACTAGCGTCGGCTTGTTAACCTCTTGTATAACATTTGAAACTGTGAAGGTTTTTCCCGTTCCTGTTGCACCCAAAAGCGTCTGGTGCTTCTTGCCGGAATTAATTCCCTCCACAATTTTTTTGATTGCCCCAGGCTGATCGCCCTGAGGGGAATATTTTGAGACTAATTCAAATTGATCCTTCACCTATAAGCCTCCCGTTCAAATTACTTTTATCTATATATTAATCACAAACCAGCATTGAAAGAATTTAAGATCCGGGATGCATGGCTGATTTGTCAGTTTTTTACTCAAAACTCATATCATCATTCTACCACAAAGAGCCTAAAACAAACCAACAATATGCGAACGGATATTCGTTTTTTTATTTTTGCCGGGTAAATATTGCTTGGGAAATATGCCGAATTCTTGAGGGTGGTGTCGAAGCAAGGTTAATCAAACGTTTGATTAACCTCCTGAAATTAAATCAATCGTTTGATTGATATTGATTAATAGCTGATTTTATGCGAGCAAAAATACAGCTGAAATTTCATTTTACAAAAAACCTGTCGATACGTTTGATCGACAGGTTCCGCAAAAATTATTCCGCACTTGGCTTTGTTTTGGGCTTCAGTTTTTGAGCGTACCAAAACCCGACAGTCAATGAAAGTGCGTCTATAACAATCAAGGCAAATGAATTTGTATACCCTTTATAGACAGAAGCAGCAATCAGTCCCACCGTCAATACAAGCCCAATCACACGATTATAGCTTACTCTCGTAAAGAGCAAAACCAGCAAGCCGGGCAGCAGCAGAGCTGACAAGTATTTTAATGCCAACCAAAACACCTTCTTTTGTTTATTCACAATGATTCAGGGTTTCTAACATTAGAATATCTTTTCATAAGAAGATGTACAAGTTTTTTCAGTGTTATTCCCTATGTTCTATCACATAATAAGAAAAAGTACTTATTATGGAGGAATGCATCATGGCAAGAAGAAAAAGACGCCCGCTTGTGCCGGAATCAAGAGCGGCATTAGACCAGCTTAAAAATCAGGTAATGGCAAACCAGGGATACCATGTTGACAATGAAAATCCCGATGTCGTGAAATATGAAATTGCCGAGGAGGCCGGTGTGCCATTGAAGCCGGGATATAACGGCCGTCTTACATCCAAACAGGCAGGAACAGTGGGCGGGAAGATTGGCGGAAGTATGGTGAAGGAGCTTATTCGGATGGCACAGGAACGGATGAAGGAACAGTAGGTAATCGTGAACTTCGGGAAAAGAATGAGAAAATTGGGGAAACGCGGACTTAATTTACGGAAAATATTCAGCAAATTAAGGAAAGAAACCTCCAAATTGAGGAAAAGACTCACTAGAATAAGAAAAAGCTATCCCGCAAAGAGGATAGCTTTTGTTCTTATTCAGCGGCTTTCCGCTCTAGAAATTCCTGTTTAATGGATTTAAGCAGCTCCTGGTCTGTTACCAGCTGGAAGGCAGTGAGTGCGAGCCCTTTTGCCCCGGTTATCAGTGCTTCGTCTCCTTTTACAGATGCTGCAGCCTCACGAAACGGAACTGTATGGGCAACAAGATCATCTGCACCAATTTTAATATAAGGATGAATGGTTGGCACCACTTGGCTGATGTTGCCTGCATCCGTCGAGCCGATTCCATCTCTGTCCCCTTCAACGACCGTTTCTCCCAAGTCTTCAATCACTTCTTTAAACACTTGGTCATATGTCTTGTTTAACAGCAGGTTATCAACTTCATTTTGAAAAGCAATAACATTGAGCTTTGCTCCGGTTGCCAATGCGGCGCCTTCAGCGACAGCTTTAACCTTCCGTGTTACCTCATTAAGACTGGTTCTGGTTGTAGCACGGATGAAGAATCTGGCTTTTGCATACTCAGGGATAATATTTGGAGCATACCCGCCATGAGTAATAATGCCATGGATTCGTACATCATCCTTTAATTGCTGACGAAGGGCATTAATTCCGTTAAATAGCTGAATAACTGCATCAAGGGCATTGATTCCTTCCTCCGGTGAAGCTGCCGCATGGGCAGGCTTACCGATAAACTCGAAGTCAAGCGGATCAACTGCCAGTGATGAACTGGTCAGGCGGCTATGGTTTGATGGATGAACCATTAGGGCAGCGTCAATGCCTTCAAGTAAGCCATGCTTCACAAAGCTGCCTTTTGCACTTCCATTTGGCCCGCCTTCTTCTGCCGGGGTTCCAAATACTACTGCCTCTCCTCCGGTCTCATCAATAACCTTGCTCAATGCAATGGCTGCTGCCACACTTGTTGTGCCAATGATATTGTGGCCGCATCCATGACCCAGCCCGGGAAGGGCATCATATTCTGCAAGGAATGCAATAGACGGCCCTGGTTTATCGGATTTTTTCCGGGCAAGGAAAGCTGTTTCATGCCCGGCCACTGCCCGCTCAACTTCAAAACCTTCCTTCTCAAGGATGCCTGAAAGCAAGCCAGAGGCAAAAAACTCCTCATTTCCTATTTCCGGGGTCGCATGGATCTGGTGGCTTGCGGAAAGATAAAGTTCTTTATTTCCCTCAACATTTTTCTTGATTGCTTCTTTCAGTTCAGATAGTGCTTTTACAGGTGCCGCCATCATTGTTCCTCCTTTATAAATAATTTTTTACCAGCCAATATCACTTAAAGGAATAAAAGTCGGGATCATGCTTCCGTCATATTCCTTCGTAATGAAATCAGCTACATCATCTTCCTGGTAAAGTTCAGCAATTCTCTTAAGCGTTTTGTTATCCTTGTCTTCTGTTCGGACAGCAATGATATTTACGTATGGAGTAGCAGTTTCACTTTCAATAAAAATTGAATCCTTAGTTGGGTTAAAGCCTGCATCTACGGCAATTCCGTTATTGATTACAGAAGCAGAGACATCCGGAAGTGCACGCGGTGTCTGCGCTGATACCATTTCTACAAATTCAAGGTTCTTCGGATTTTCAACGATTTTATTCAAGTCCAGGTTTCCGTCATAGTCCTCGGATAATTTAATCAGGCCGGCTTCCTCCAGTAAAAGAAGGGCTCTTCCGCCATTTGAAGCATCATTTGGAATGGCAATTTTGCCGCCTTCCGGAATGTCTTCTGCCGATTTTACTTTTTCAGAATAAAGCCCCATTGGTGCTAAAACAGTTGTCGCTATTGGGGTAAGATCCATATTATGCTCTTTAATAAAAGTGTCAAAATAAGCGACTGTTTGGAATGCATTCACATCAAGATCGCCTTCTGCAAGGGCAACATTGGGCTGCACATAGTCAGAGAATGTCACAACTTCAATTTCAATGCCTTCCTTTTCAGCCTTTTCTGCAATAAAGTCCCAGATGCGTGTATCAGAACCGCTTACACCTAATTTAATCTTCTTTGTTTCTTCTCCTCCAGTTGTGCTTGAGCATGCTGCAGTGAACACACCCAATGCTAAAATAATGAATGTTAAGAATAGTTTTTTCATGATGTATTTCCTCCTTATTTATCTTCTTCTGATTTTTTTGGATAAGATATTTCCGAATGACTGCAGGCCCTGAACCATGACAACTAAGATCGCAACGGTAATCAGCATGACTGTTGTATCGAATCGCTGGTAGCCGTAGGTAATGGCGAGGTCACCAAGCCCGCCGCCTCCGACTGCCCCAGCCATGGCTGATGCTCCGACCAATCCGATTGTTGCAATTGTAAAGCCTAATACCAGCGAACTAAGTGCTTCCGGAATCAGGAATTTTAATATTATCTGGCCTGGTGTTGCTCCCATTGCTTCTGCAGCTTCTATGACTCCCGGATCTACCTCAAGCAATGAGTTTTCTATTAATCTTGCAATATATGGCCCGGCATAAAAGACTAGCGGCACTACGGCTGCAGCCGTACCTATTGATGTTCCGACAATCAGCCTGGTAATGGGGATAATGGCCACCATTAAAATGATGAAGGGAACTGATCTGAAAATATTAATAATGCTGTTTATGATATTAAAAACAACGAGGTTTTCCAGCAGATGCCCTTTCCTTGTTACGACAAGCAATATACCAAGCGGCAGTCCGATAACAGCTGAAAACAGCAATGAGAATGCCACCATTTGAATCGTTTCGATTAAGGCTTCGATGATTTTTTCCTGATTAACTAGCACGTGTTGTCACTTCCTTTATTGAAACTTTTTCCTGGCTGATGTACTGAATAGCACGTCTGATTTCACTGTCCGGACCCTGGAATTCGACAATCAGGTTGCCAAACGGTGTTCCCTGAAGTTCAGTAATATTTCCAAACAGGACGTTGAAGTCGATATTAAACTTTTTGGCAACCTGCGAGAGGAGCGGCTGCCCGGCAGAATTTCCAACAAAGTTGATTCTAAATACCTTTTGAAGCCCTTGCTGTTTTTCAATCACTTCTTTAATGGAGTCAGGTATTTGATCATTCATGACAGTGCTGACAAAGTTTTTCGCTGTTTGCGTCTTTGGTGATGAAAAGACATTGAAGACGGTTCCTTCTTCGATAATTTTTCCTGCCTCTATTACAGCGACACGATCACAGATCTCTCTGATTACAGACATTTCATGGGTAATGATCAGTATAGTAATGTTGTATTCTTTATTTATTTTTTTCAGCAGCTGCAGGATAGAGCTGGTTGTCTGCGGATCCAGCGCTGAAGTTGCTTCATCACATAATAGAATGGAAGGCTGGGTCGCCAGCGCCCTGGCAATTCCGATCCGCTGCTTTTGCCCGCCTGACAGCTGATCGGGATAGCTGTTTGCCTTGTCTGCAAGCCCCACGAATTCTAATAGTTCATGGACACGCTTTTTGATGTCATCTTTAGGGATCTTACCCAGTGTGAGCGGCATCGCCACATTGGCAAACACTGTTTTCGAATTTAAAAGGTTAAAATGCTGAAAGACCATCCCGATGTTTCTTTTCACTTCGCGAATTTCTCTTACAGATAAAGCCGTCAGATCATGTCCACTGACAATGACCTTTCCTGAAGTCGGCTTCTCCAGCCAATTGACACAGCGGATCAAAGAGCTCTTTCCCGCACCGCTGAAGCCGATCACACCGAAAATCTCACCTTTGTTAATCTTTAAGTCTATTCCATTTAAAGCAGCTACCTGCTGTCCTCCGCTTTCATAGATTTTCTTTAAATTCTGAAACTCTATCATTCAGCATCTCTCCTTTTCTAAATGTTATATATAATTAATCCTATGGGAAAACTAAGAATTATATCCTGAAATTTACCCCTTCTAACAGAAGAGGTTTTTTGAAGTCCCCTCCTTATCTTTCAGGCTATCGCCTGCTGGATTTGGCACAGTGCAGTCTGCCTGCTGCCGAAGCTTCATTGGGCCAGGTCCCTCTGCTTCTCTCGATAAGAATTATTCATATGTTTATGAATAGAATCTTGATGCATTTTTTTCGGATAAAAACAAAAACCCTCTTCTAAAGAAAGAAGAGGGCGGCATTTATCAATGGTCCTCTTCTTATCTTTCAAGCTACGCTTGCTGGATTTGGCACGGTACACTTTTGTCCGCTGCCGAGGTGTCATAGGGCCAGTCCCTCAACCTCTCTGGATAAGAAGATTTTTATTATTCGGTTGTTTAATATGCTTATTACTTTACCACCATAAAGAAAAGGATGTCAATCATTATTTTTCAAATATTTTCACTTGGGCCATTTTTAAAAATTTCCGTTACTTTAACAGAGCTGTCTTTACGGTGAATAATCATCACACCTGCCAGAGCGATTATACCACCCGCAACGGATAACATAGTCGGCACCTCTCCCAGCCAAACCCAAGCAATGACAAATGCTATTGCTGGTGTCAGATAAAGAGAGCTTGTCGCTTCAGAAGTCCCTCCTATGGACGCAAGAAAAGCTAGGGCAATATATGGAATTACCGTTGGAAAAATCCCCAAATAGATGACACTTAAAGTGGATTCGGCCGATGCATGAAAGATCTCATTACCAAGCCCAGGAAGATAAATCAGCATAAAACCAGTCCCTGCCCATACCGTATAGGATGTAAATGACAAAAATCCGTATTTATTAAAATATTTAGTCTGAAACACGAAATAGATGCTTTCTGAAATGGAAGCAAGCAGGACAAATAAAATACCGGTTTGGATTTCAAACCCTCCTCCTGCACCAAGCGAAATAAGTGCGGCACCAGCAAAACTGACTGCGGAACCAGTCCACCTGACCCTTCCAAACCTTTCCCTTAAAAATAAAGCAGCCAACGCAGCCGAAAAGATCGGAGTCATTGATACAATCAAGCTTGCCGGCCCTGCGCTTACTGTTTTTTCCCCAATGTTGAGAGCTGTATGATAAACCGTAAAACCAAGGAATCCAAGTATAAAAATAGCAGGAAGATCTTTTATATCCGGAAGACGCATCCTTGTCAGCAGTGCTAAGACACCAAGTGCAGCCGAACCAACTAAAAGTCTAAAAAGGGCAAGGTGCTCAGGGGAGTACGATTCAAGCCCAGCCCGAATTCCCGGGAATGCGGATGCCCAAAGAATGATGATAGAACTATGCGCCCCGATAATCATAAATTTCTTATTTGCCAACTTCATCCCCCTTATCAACATTTCCAGCCATTATCTGTGCTGCTTTTCAGGATAATCAATAACTGATACAATGTCCTCAACCAATTAGGAAAGAATTTTGCCAGCCAATTTTCATAAAGGCGGTTATATGGATGGATACAGCACAATTGCCAAAATATCAGCAAGTTATTGAGACTATTAAAGGAAAGATTTCCAAAGGGGAATGGCCAATCGGAAGTAGAATTCCAAGCCAGCGGAAACTGGCTGAGGAGTTTGGAGTAAACCGAAGCACAATTATCACTGCTCTGGAAGAACTTGCTGCAGATGGACTAATAGAAGGGAAAACGGGGGTTGGCACAAAGGTTATTAATAATACTTGGACCTTGCTCGCTTCAAGGCAGTCTGCCAACTGGAGTGAATATATCGATACAGGGATACACAGAGCCAGCGAAAAAATCGTTCAAGAAATTAATGATTTAGAAATGGATCCCGCTTTTATACAGCTCAGCAAAGGAGAGCTTTCCCCTGAGATTTCCCCTGTGCAAACGATGCAGAAAGTTCTAAAGGAAGCTGCTGATGAATTGAGTGAACTCGGTTATGAGGAACCAAAGGGGTATTTGCCATTAAGACAGGCAGTTAGTGAATATTTGGCAGCATCTGGAATAGACGCTTCTCCTTCCTCGATACTTATTGTTTCTGGAGGGCTGCAAGCCCTGCAGCTTGTTTCATTGGGCCTTGTGCAAAGAGGGGCACCCGTATTTCTGGAAAAGCCCTCTTACTTATATTCTTTACAGCTTTTCCGGTCATCAGGCATGAATTTAAAAGGATTGCCGATGGATAAAGAGGGAGTTATCACGAAAAGCATCTCTTTGAAGAAATATGAAAAAGGGAAATCCATTTTATATACGATTCCTTCCTACCATAACCCGACTGGAATTTTAATGACAGAAAAAAGACGGAGGGAACTGCTTGATGTTTGCAGAATAGAACAGCTGCCAATTGTGGAAGACGATATTTATCGTGAGCTATGGCTTGATGAAATGCCCCCTCCACCATTAAAAGCAATGGACAAAAACGGCCAGGTCCTTTATATGGGAAGCTTGTCAAAAACATTGAGTCCCGGACTTCGAATAGGCTGGGTAGCAGCACCTGAACCTGTTATCGACCGGCTTGCAGATCTTAAAATGCAGACTGACTATGGTTCAAGTTCACTTTCACAAAGGGTAGCTGAAAAATGGCTGTCCACCGGCCTCTATCAAAAGCATATGGAAAGGGTACGTGAGCAGCTGAGAATTCGTCGTAATACTGCCCTGAATACATTAGATGCTCACTTGTCCGGGATAGCAGAATGGAATTCTCCGGAAGGAGGTTTTTTTATATGGCTGAAAGTACCGTCCAGTATTCCAATTCGAAGCCTATATCGGCAGGCCATTTTAAGAAAACTGCTGATTAATCCCGGCAGCATATACAGTGACGGGCCGAATCATTTTATACGAATTTCCTATGCTTATGCCTCGCTGGGGGAACTGCAGGAAGGCATATTCATCCTTGGAGAGGAAATTAGAAAGCTCCTATGAGTTTGATACCTGACAAGGGATCCTTTTCACAGTTTGCATAGAGTGAAATTTATCCTATATGTCAATCCAAACATGTATTGTATAATGATGGAAAAGTGCCATTTTTCAAAAAGGAGGGACAGAAAATGATCATGACCGAGAATCCTGCAGATTTATTCGCGGACAAAGTCGAAGCGAGGAATCTGCAGCTGGCCATTCAGCATTCCAGCGATGTGATTGCAAGAGTAACCAAAGAAGGCATTGCTTTATATGTCTCCCCTTCCTGCTTGCCGATGCTGGGGTACTCACAGCAGGACTTTTATCGAAGCAGCCTTTATACATACTGCCATCCAAATGACCGGGACCTCTTAGGAGATGCTTTGGCCGAGCTTGAACAGCTTCCGCATAAACGGGAGACCTTTCGCTTCAGGCATAAGGAGGGGCATTATCTGTGGCTTGAAGCCAATTTTTCAGTCATTAATGACGATAAAGAAATGATGTGCATCATCCGGGATATGACACAGAGAATTATCATGGAAGAGGAGATTCTTGAAACACAGGAGAAGTACCGCTTTCTGGTGGAGTTCTCCAAGGATACGATAGGAATGGTCACACAAAAGGGGATTTGGACCTACATCAATAATGAAGGAAAAAAGCTTTTTGGATTCACGAGCATCAAAGAGATGATCGGCACCTCCCTCCACGACTACATTCCTCCTTCAGAACATTCCACTCTCGATGATTTTCTGCAAACAAAGCTAAGTGTGAATTTTGAGCTTAATCTGATCCGGACTGACGGACAAACGAGAAAAGCCGAAGTCCAGCTGATTCCAACCACTTTCAAGAACAGAAAGGTCTACCAAATCATTATTAAAGACGTGACCGGACAAAAGAAGACAGAGGAAAAGCTGCAGAATGCCGAAAAACTTTCCGTTGTCGGTCAGCTTGCCGCAGGCATTGCCCATGAAATCCGCAACCCGCTTACAGCCATAAAAGGCTTTACACAGTTATTATATGAAGAACATAAAGGAGATTTCGCGGAGGTCATCCTAAGTGAGCTGGAACGGATTGAAGGCATCGTCAATGACCTGCTCGTTCTCGCCAAACCTCAAATAACCGAAATGGAAGAAACCTGCCTGACAAACGTTGTAAAAAGTGTAATCACTCTCTTAAACAGCCAGGCTGTTATGGAGAATATCGTGATCGAACTAACACAGTCACCAGGCGAGTTTTATGTGAAATGTGAAAAAGATAAAATTAAACAGGTGCTGATTAACATCATTAAGAACTCGATTGAAGCCATGCCGGCGGGCGGAAAAATAAACGTGGATATCCGCCAGGAGGACCATTCTGTCATCATCAGTGTCGAGGATGAGGGAATTGGCATACCCGAAGAACGCCTCGCCAAACTGGGAGAGCCGTTTTACAGCACAAAAGAAAAAGGCACAGGCCTTGGCATCATGATCTGCAAAAAAATCATTAAAAACCATGGCGGAAATCTTTACATCCACAGCAGGGAAAATGAAGGAACAACGGTGCGGATTACTTTACCGCTTGCCTAATGAAAGAAGCCAGATGCCTGAACTGGCTTCTTATTTTTGAATAATAAACTCCTGTTCCTGCGGGCTATCCCCTATATGTACCCTTTCCTTATAAAAAATCTCATCCTCTGACATCAGCATCACAGTTGAACTCCTGGTTCCGTAGCCTTCACTTCTGATAAATAAAGGAGACAACATCCGCTCCCACTCCAGTGAAACTCCTGTTTTCGGAAGCATGTCATCAGGGGCAGGGTCTGCATTCTGGAGAAGTGTGAACAAGGCTTCCGTAAAATCCCCTGCTGCATGATCTATTATCTTAGATAACCCTTCCTTCCCCTTTTTCACCTTTGGCCACTCGGTATTCAGCACATGATTGCTCACCCCGTACACTCCTGGTCCAAGCTGTTCTATTCTATCTTCCACGTTCGAGTAATAAAAGAGCTCCTCCAAATTGCCCGCAAGCAGATTGTATCCGGGATAGCTGTTGCGGTGTTCAGATGCTATTTTCATAAATCTAGAAGGCGAAGCACTGCCTTTCAAGAAATCCGCTACGAGATCTCCTCTTGATCTTTTGCCATCTGTCACTGCGTTCGGATCACGGTAGTTTGTAAGAGCTGCAAATCGTCCATTCTTTGTGACACCCATCCATGTCCCCATCTTGCTTAAATCACGTCCAGCCAGAATGGCAGGATGGTCCTCCCAAAAATGGGCCGGTGCAGTCGGGCGCCTATAAAATTCATCGCGATTGGCAGCAACGATAAGCTTGTATGCCGGATGAACCTTATATGCGAAAAGGATTAAACACATTCGGATCACTGCTTTCGTTTTATTTATTATTTTAACTTTTCGGGAGGGAAAAACAAAAAATACCCGCTTTAATTATGTGAAATGTTAGATAAGAAGGGATCATGCCTTAATCTTTTTAAAGGCTAGAAAAGCCCAACAAGCTGTAACCTATTTGATGAATTATGTTAAATAAATTCAGCAATAGAAAAAGCCCCTTTTTTTAAAAGGAGCTTTTTCTATTTAAGTAACCGCTTCTTCCCTCGCTGTCTTCCTCGCCCTTAAAAATCTAACTGTATTTAAGACGATCGTTTTGGTCACAGCATAGGTAGGTATTGCCAGAATCATGCCGAGGATACCGGCAAGATTGCCTGCAACCAGCAATAGGATGATGATGGTGGCCGGATGTGTGTTCAAGGTTTTTCCGAGAATCAGCGGCGACAGCACATTTCCTTCAATCTGCTGAGCAATCACAATGACTACGACCACCAGAAAGGCTTTAGTCGGCGAGTCAAAAAGTGCAACGATTACGGCAGGTGCACCGCCCAGAAACGGCCCAACATAAGGAATGATATTGGTTATGGCAACAATAAGCGCCATGACTAGCGCATATGGCAAGTCGATGATTAAATAGCCAATAAATGAAAGTGTCCCAACAAATAATGCTACTGTAATCTGCCCCTGAATGTAGGAAGAAAGTGTCTCTCCTGTTTCCTTAAGCGTTTTAACCCCCTCTTCCCTGTAAGAAGCAGGAAGGAACTTCGAAACGGCAGCAGGGAACTTATCTCCGTCTTTAAACATATAGAAAAGCAGGAATGGCACCGTTACTATTGTAATCGCAATATTGGTGACCAGGCTGACTATTCCAGCTACCCCCTGTGTCACACGGCTTGGCAGGGTATTGGCATATTCCATAATGCGTGCTTCAATTTCTTCAATCGATATGTAGTCCTGCTCCAAAAACCATTTGAACTCTTCGGTGCTGGACATGGAGTTAACAAAGTCTCTTGTCGTCTTCGCATACCCCGGCAGATCGTTGAATAATTCAGTCACCTGTCTGCTGATAAGCGGAGCAATGTTGCCAATAATCAGCATTACTAAACCGATAACCGCTGCATAGATGATCAATATCGCTGCCGTTCTCGGCACCTTGTAGCGCTGCAGCAATCTTACCAGCGGGTTCAATAGGAAATAGAGAAATCCTGAAATAATAATTGGAAAAAATAATGTTGATGCAAAAATGCCCACTGGTTCAAACAAAAAAGAAATTTTAGTTGATACATAAATAATTGTTAAGATAAGCAGCAATTGCAAAGTCCAGTATTGCAGTTTTTTCTTTGCCACAATGTCACCTTTTTCTTTGAATTGGATTAACTAAAGAATACCATATTCGTGTGTTTACTCCTAAGAAGATGCTACTTCTATTACGATTCGAAATTGAAAAAGGTTTCGGAAAAAACAATCCATATAATTAAAAATCATACAATCCACAAGTGGATATATTTACTCATAAATATCTCATTTTTTGGTTTCATCAACCCCGAACAGGGTATAAAAGACTATAAATAACAAGTTTTTCCCCTCTTAAAGCCAGGAGTGAACAGACACATGAGTATAATAGACATTTTTAAGAAGGAACTCCTATTACTGAAAAGCGAAATGAATCGCTGTAAGAATGAAAAGATAAAAAAACAAATTTTTAATGATATCCTTCTCATCCAGAGTGCAGTCCAGAACTTACTTTAATCTGCTCATAAAATAGAATCCAGCTGTTTTCTTTCCTCACTTGAAGAACAAAAAACCAGCATCCATTGGCTGAAATACTGGTTTTAGAAGTTATCTTCAAGCTTACTTTAATTTCCTGGTATTTCCAGTAATGGCCCCTATAATATCCCTGCTTTATATTGTATCGTTTTTCTTAATTTCGCGGAATTAGATACCTGTAACTTGGATCAAATAGTTTGTCAAAAACAAACGGAATAAACCTTTAGTAACAACCTTCTTCAACCGTTAGTTTAAGTATCTAAAGAAATTTTTAATTGCATCCATACGTATCTTATGGCTACAATCCTCGCAACAAAAAATCTTAGCCTTATTTTCCTTAAATTGTTTATAATTTAGTGAACCTTCGTATACTCTGAAAATCCTTTTACAACTATAACAAAGTACCTCATAGTAAATCATTAAATCCTCCTAAGCGACACATTACTTTTTAGTTGATTTATCGAAGATTGTAACCAATTCTCTAGTATATTCCTGAACATCTAAATGAGGCTTTCTCGTTAATTCAAGGGTGAACCCGTCAATGGCACTTCTTATTGTTAACGCCATCACCCTTGCTGATGATTTGGTAAATTCTCTAAAAACTCCTTCTTGCATCCCTAGGGTAAGAATATTTTCAATCGGAAGTAGAATAGCTTCATCATGGTCTGCTGCAAACTGAAGTTTACCATCAGCAGTTCTCTTATTAGAAACCGTTTCAATAACAGCGAAAACATGCTGGCGATTTTCATCTATAAATGTAAGGTTGGATTCAATATACACCCGAAGCATGTCTTTAGGAGATTTTTGGGCTTCTATTCTTGGAACAATATAGGCTTGCCATGCCAAATAGTATTCGATAGGTATTTGCTCCAATAAGTCCTCTTTATTTGCAAAGTGATAAGAAATAACCCCCTTACTGATATTTGCACGCTTTGCAATTTGTCCTATAGAGGCTTGAGCGTAACCTACTTCTGCGATTGTTTCAATCGCACATTCCACAATTTGAGCTCTGCGGGCTTTTTCGATGAATGATAATTCTTTTTGGTTAGTTGGTTTGTTTTTTTTACTCATGTACTTATTTTAGTACAGTCGTACAAATAATTCAAACAAAAAAAACCATTTAGTTGAAGATTATCTAAATGGTTTATGCAAATATCCTGCACCATTAGTTCAATAATATCTTACTCCATAATCTGGCCCGATTGTTGAACATCGATCTTCAACTAAACTGCCCCTTTTATGGAATAAGAAAAACTACCGATTCAGAAGCTGATCTTGTATATAAGCACCAAATAGTTTAAGTACAATACTTTACAATTAAATAATTTTACCTTTCTTGTCTGGAAGGAAATATCTTATATCATCTTGTTTTCTAAGTTTTTATTTTTCTAATCTTAATATCCGAGCAATGTATAAGTATCTTTGTTTGTGAAAATAAAAGAATTTCATGTTGCAATTTCCTTTTACTCAACGGAAGGATTTCATCGTAGCCCCAATCATCAAGTCCTTTTGTACCACCGAAGACAATTTCATTAGGCTTATTACCATCAACATTTCTTTTAATATCAAAATCCATTAAGAACTTACGAACGTTTAACCATTGTATTTCATATATCCCCGCACCCTCTTCATATTGCTCAATGACCATTTTAATTGTGGTCGGGTCCTTTGCTTTCCCATTCTCTTGATTCAAAACCGTAAGAGAAACAACTTTACCATCATGGAATGAGTGGTTTTTTAAAAAATTTGATGTCTCTTTATTAAACCTGGGTAATAGTCTTTTTCATTCCTTTACATAGCCCATTACATCCCAATGGTCATCATCTAAAAAATACTTCATTGAAAATCTCTCCTCTACCTATTCAAATTCCTTATCGAATACTATCTCAGAAAATGGTCCGATTGTGGAATTAAGAAAAATAACACTCTTCAACAAACCTGCCCCTGTTGTTAAATAAGGAATATAGGCTTCCAATATACTCGTGCTCTCCATGTCTCCATGAGTACAGTTATGTAGTTTAATCAAATCCACTAGCGATTTTTTTGTCAATTAAATGTTGAACACCCCTAATTCTACCAATTTTTTCAACTTGTATCATTAAGAACCTTAACTTAAAGCGGTTCCAGGCACCGGAAAATATACTGCTTGTTCAAGTGGTATAAAATGAAACCTTCCAATTGGTCAATACTCCCTATATAACCTAGTCTTTCATGACCTTCCTCTTATATACAGTATAAATATAGATTGGTATATTCAAATTATTCCAAAAAATGAAAGGGGTTCGAAATGGAAAAATGGTATAACAAATTTATAGTTTTCTTCACTGCTCTAGTAATGGCTTTGGGACTGTACGCAGATCCAGCAGGTGCTGTTCCTAATTTAGCGAGCCCCGTCGCTGAAAGAGGTTTATCTGTTGAGATTGAGGAAGCGACGATATTTGAATTGCAGCATGAGATGCAGAAGGAGGAGTTAACCTCTGAGGAATTGGTTCAATTCTATCTCAATCGAATTGGGGAGTACGATGACAGCATTAACTCCATCATTACGGTTAACGAAAATGTATTAGAGGAAGCGAAACAACTAGATAAAGAGCGTAAAGCGGGAAACGTTCGCGGTCCCTTGCATGGAATTCCGGTTATATTAAAAGACAACTATGATACATACGATATGCAAACCACTGCAGGATCCCTGTCACTTGAAGGTTCCATCCCTCTAAAGGATGCCTATCAAACGAAAAGATTAAGAGATCAAGGTGCAATCATCTTAGGGAAAGCGAACCTGCATGAATTTGCTTTCGGATTCCAAACAATTAGTTCCCTTGGTGGACAAACCTATAATCCATATGATTTAACAAGATACCCAGGAGGTTCAAGCGGTGGTACGGCAGCAGCGGTTGCTTCCAACTTTGCCGCTGCCGGATTAGGGACAGACACTGGTGGATCCATCCGAATACCATCGTCCTTTAATAATCTGGTTGGACTTCGCCCTACTATGGGACTTGCCAGCCGCGATGGAATCATTCCACTTGCACTATCACAGGATGTCGGCGGACCGATGGGACGAACGGTTGAAGATGTGGCTGTTGTGCTCGATGCAATTGCTGGCTATGACCCAGCAGATCCAGTTACTGAAGCGAGTATCGGGAAAGTTCCAAAAACCTATACTCATTATCTTAAGAAAAATGGATTAAAGAAAGCTCGGATAGGCGTTATTCGCGACCTGTTTGGGAATGATCCTGAAGTCAATAAAGTGATGGATCAAGTGATTGCGGACATGGAAGCGCTTGGAGCAGAAGTGTTCGAGGTAACAATTCCCAGTCTTAGTCCAATTCTTTCTTATCCAAGCTTAAGCGGATACGAATTTAAATTTCAGTTAAATGATTATTTGGCTGGCCTTGGGCCGGATGCACCTGTAAGAACCTTATCAGATATTATCGAAAGCGGGAAGTTCCATCCAAGTTTGGAAAGTGGATTAAAATCCCGAAATGAAAGAGAATCATTAGAAAATGATGAGGAATACCATGACATTATTACCAATCGTCCTAAAATGGCAAGGGAAAGCTTAATGGTAACGTTTAATGAACATGACCTTGATGCACTACTCTATCCAACTTCGAGTGCTTTACCGGCACAGGTGGGCAAAAGCCAAGGTGCAGGGAATGCTAATCGCTTAAGTCCTTATTCAGGGTTTCCTGCAATCTCGGTTCCTGCCGGCTTCAGTGACAACGGCCTTCCAGTCGGGCTAGAGCTGCTAGGAAAAGAATTCGACGAGCCAACTTTGATTAAACTAGCCTATGCTTATCAAGAAGGAACTAACCATCGAATAGCGCCTGAACTAAAATAAGAATCTTCAAAGAAAAGAGGCTATCTTCAATAAAGAAGAATCGCTTTTTCCTAAACATAAGAATAGGGATTGCTGCAGCGATCCCCCTTCTCTTAACATTAGCACCCGTTGAATAAGGAAAAGGCGCTCATTCTTATTGAATAATCGAGGTAAAAGCTGCCTGATTAGCAGCTGATCATGAACGTAAGCACCAGGGTATACTGCCCTTCAATTAAAAAAAGATCCCTCTTTGATCTAAGTTTGACAAAAGATAAAATGATCATTAGGATTCCAAACGTGCAGATAATCTGCATTGTACCCACGCAGCCACAACACGCCGTTAATTCGTCTAAGATAAAAGCCTATTGGAAAATCAGCGTCTTCAGATAGTGTCTCCGAGGCTATTGTGATAGAGCCAGATGGAGCTTCATTCCGCTGCAAAGAATTCCCCGAATAACCCTCAGGCTGATTCAGATATTCCAGTCTTAGATAAGGTCCCAGTTCAAGCGGACACAATTCCAAACCTAGTTCGTTCGCTTTTTTAAAGATTTGATCCGTAGTAGCTCCATCAGGGAAGCCAAGATTGCCTGCCGTTAGTTCTACGGTCTGAAGGTTGTACTTTGTATCAGAGGTAGTAAATTTATCATCAGCTAATAGTTTTTCTGCATACTCATTCATCAAGATAGAGTATTGTTGCAATTTCTGGATAAGCTGCGATTTCGTAAGTCCACCAACTTCTATTTTTCTGGTAATAACTTTAGAGTGTATTTTCTCATTTTCAAAACGCAATCGCAGTCACTCCTAACATAGTGGCACATTTGCAGAAACGATACCATGACTACATATATATATTCTGCAATCACCAATAAATTCCCTCGTTGAACTCCTGACCCTTTAGTTTATAAGAAAAAGCTGCCTCGATTGGCAGCCGTATCTTTAAGAAGAGCACCCCATTAGTAGTATAAGAAAAATTAATTACATAGATTTCTAGACTATTAAAATAATAGTGGAATGAGAGCCTTCTTTCTTATTTGATTATTAGTACGCAATCCACCTCTCGGCCACTTACTTTATAGTTATTTCAGCAATAACCGGATAGTGGTCGCTAGGAAATTGACCATTTTTTTGATAGTTATTGATTTCGATCGTATTTGCGGTTACATTTCCTTTGGTAAGAATCCAATCGATGCGGTTGTCTGCTCCGCCGCCTGTTGGGTCACGGAAGCCATTGAACGTCCCAATTCCTTCATTGATTCGTGACTCCGCTGTTTCCCATAAATCATCAAAAGCCTCATCGCTAGTTAATGTTTGATGTGGAAGAGTACCAGGATGAGTATTAAAATCTCCTGTCAGAACAATAGGTAATTCAGGGTTAAATTCTTTGATTCTGTCTAAAATTAATTCAGCGCTCTTTTCTCTCGCTTCGGCGGATTGGTGATCGAAATGCGTATTTACAAAATAGAATTGTTTATCGGTTTGGTTGTCTACAAATTTCGCCCAAGTGACCATTCTTGGAATGTTGTTTCCCCATGTTTTTGAACCGATTACATCTGGAGTATCTGAGAGCCAGAAATGATCATACTCTACTGGAGTAAAACGTTTTTCATCATAGAAAATCGCGGAGTATTCTCCTCTATTACCCCCTTCGCGGCCCAATCCAATCCATGCATAACCTGGTAATACTTCTTCCAAATCCTGAAGTTGTCCATATAAAACTTCCTGCGTACCAAAAATATCTGGATTTTCCATACGAATAAGCTTTTTAATGGTTGGAACCCTTTCAGCCCATGTATGCGGTGATGGATCATTGTTGTTTTCATACCTTAAATTAAATGTCATCACCTTCAAGTTCTGTTCCGTGCTTTCTGCAGCAAAGACATTGGAGATTCCGGAAAACATACTTCCCACCATTGCGAATACCATTACTACCGCTAAAAAAATCGGACTTAATCCTTTTTTCAACAAAATTCCCTCCTTTTTTTGATTACATTTGAAAGTATAGTTTTCAAAAGTAAACACAATGTTAAAAAAGAAGCAGATGTTTGTTTTGTTTTTCTAAGCAAAGGAGAATTCAATAATATCAAGGGATTTTTGATTAAAAATATGAAATTTTCCTTAGAGAATCACTTGTTTTTGTAAATATTAACAGGTTCAATTTACCAGTGAAATTTAAAATTTTTTAATGATATTTAGAATATTTAAATAAATAGCCTTCGATGGGATGGGCATTTATTTAAGCATCTTAGGTGGGAATTTTGCACGAACAGCGATGCTGATTTAACTATATGGCCCGATTGTTGAGTAGAGGTAATAACAATTGTATTGTTCAACTAAACTGCCCCTCGTATATTATGTTTAACTCCTTAAATACCATTCTCTTTTTCATCTTT